>JADGOB010000061.1 GCA_017883185.1 Acidobacteriota bacterium | reverse complement strand
CGACGTGGGCATTCCGGCGTTCCAGTTCATCCAGGACCGGCTGGAATACAACTCGCGCACTCATCACTCCAACATGGACTACGTGGACCACGTGCAGCGCGACGACATGCTGCAGATGGCGGTGGTGGTCGCGAGCGTCGCCTACGACACCGCGATGCGTGACGAGAAACTGCCGCGCAAGCTGTTGCCGGCGCCGCAGGCGCCGGCCCGGTAGCGACCAGCGCCGAGGGAAGGCGATGAATAACGCTGACCTGATTGTTCGGATCTTGCGGGACGCCGGCGTGACACACGCGTTCGGCATCCCCAGCGGCAACGTGTTGCCGCTGCTCGAAGCCGCGCGCGTGGGCGGCATCGAGTTCGTACTGATGGCCCACGAAGGATCCGCGGCATTTGCCGCCGAGGTCACGGGGCGGCTGACGGGCCGGCCCGGGTTCTGCCTGGCCACGATGGGACCCGGCGCGACCAACCTGACCACCGGGGTGGGCTGTGCGTACCTCGATCGCTCGCCGTTGGTGGCGGTGACGTGCAACGTTCCCACGCATCAGCTCGGTCGCCGCGTGCAGATGGTCATCGACCACCATGCGCTCTTCCGGCCAATCACCAAGGCCACCTACCCGCTGCGAGGCGGGCGGGTGGCTGCGGCGCTTCGCGAGGCACTCACGGTGGCGCTCAGCGAGCCGCCGGGGCCCATCCATCTCGACCTGCCCGAAGACGTTTCGCTCGCTGATGCCGGGGAGGCCGCTCCGCCTCTGTCGGACGGGGTGAGGCTCCCTTCCGCCCCGGACGCCGATGTCGAGCGCGTCGGGCAGATGCTGCGCGCGGCGCGCCGTCCGATGGCCGTCATCGGCGCGTCGGCGAGGCGATTGCGAAATCCCGCGCTGTTACGGGCGTTCGTCGATCACCACCAGATTCCCTTTGCCTCGACGACGATGGCTAAAGGGATGATCGACGAAGACCACCCATTGTCGATCGGCTGCATCGAGCGAGCGCGACGCCAGCTGCAGCGCCAGTTCCTCCGGTCGGCGGATCTCATCGTGGGCCTGGGATACGACGTCGCAGAGGTGGAGTACGAGCAGTGGATCGGCTCCGTGCCGCTCGTGAGCGTCGACGTCGAGCGCGTCGATGCCGACTCCTCCGTCGTCATCGCGCACGAAGCTGTCGGCGATCTGGACGAGGCGCTCGAGCGGCTGGTGCTCCAGTCCGCGGGACGGAACGATTGGCCGCCGCACGCGGCCGTTCGTCACCGCGAGCGGTTCCAGGCCGCGCTGCGGCCAGCCTCGTCGGGTTTCGCCCCTCACCAGGCGATCGACGTCGTTCGGCGGGTCCTGCCGCGCGACGGGATCCTGACCTACGACGTTGGCGCGCACACGCACCAGATTGCAGGCCAGTGGACGGCGCACGGGCCCGGCCAGTGCCTGGCGACCAATAATTGGTCGTCGATGGGGTTCGGCCTCCCGGCGGCCATCGCCGCGAAGCTCGCCCGACCCGACGTGCCCGTGTTGTGCATCGTCGGCGACGGCTGCTTCCAGATGACCTGCGGCGAGGTTGCCGTCGCCGAGCGACTTGGCTTGACGCTCCCGATCGTCGTGTTCGATGACGGGTGGCTGTCGCTGATCGAGGTGAAGCAGATCAAGAAAGGACTCCCGGTGCATGGCACCAAGCTTCGGCGCGGGGAGGCCAGGCCGACGCCTTCGCACTACTTCGGTGTGCCGTGCATCGGGGTACGCACGGCCGCCGAACTGGAGCACGCACTCGAACAGGCCTTCGCCGCCAACGGCCCGACCGTCATCGAGGCCTGCATCGATGCGGCGGAGTACAAGGAGACAGTCTACGACTGAGATGGACCAGCCTTCGCTCGCCTTCGGCGAGCTTCGGCGCCCTCCTCATTGGCGACGGCACCTTTACTACGAGGATAGGACCGGGCACGCGCCGGGAGCGCCGTGCGCCACGCTCCTCCGGCGGCGGTCTGAAACGCGCAGACGATGACCGCTACATGACCTTCCTGCCGCAGTTCATCGGCCCTGAGGATCCGTTCTTCGCCCGCTTCGTCGTGCTCGCGGCCACCCACGTGTCGATGAGCCTGGTGTGGCTCACGATCAAGGTGGTGAGGCTGCTCCTGAGGTAGAATCGGCGCGGCATGTCTTTCACCCTTCGCGTCCTGATCGGACTCGTCGTCGGCCTGGCGATCGGCATTGGCGTCGCCGCGGCTGGTCCCGGCCCGTGGCAGCGGCTCCCCGGCCTGGTCGAGCCGATCGGCCTGATCTTCGTCAACGCGATCAGGATGACCGTCATCCCGCTCGTGGCGTCGGGCCTCATCGTGGGCGTGGCCTCGATGCGCGACGCCAGGGCCGTCGGGCGGCTGGGCGTCCGCGCCGTGGCGCTGTTCGCCGTTTTCGTCGCCGCGGCGACGACGTTCAGCGCCGCGTGCGCGTTTCCGTTGCTGGCGCGCCTCGGGATCGACCCGGCCGTGGCGGCCAGCCTCCGCGCGGGCGCGGCGAGCGTGGGGAAGACCGCCGCCGAGAGCGCCAGGAGCCTGCCGTCGTGGTCGCAGTGGGTGGTGGACCTGGTGCCGGTCAACGCGCTGAAGGCGGCCGTGGACGGCGCGATCCTGCCGTTGATCGTGTTCTCGCTCGCGTTCGGCCTGTCGTTGACGATGATCGATGCCGGGCGTCGCCAGATCGTCGTCGGGTTTTTCCAGGGCGTCTCGGAGGCCATGCTGGCCCTGGTCGGATGGGTGCTGCGGCTGACGCCGGTCGGCGTGTTCGCGCTTGCGGTGCCGCTCGGCGCGCGAATGGGGCTGGCCGCCGCGGGCGCCCTCGTGTACTACATCGGCCTGCTGTCGCTGGTCAGCGCGGCCTTCATCCTCGTCTGTCTCTACCCGGCGGCCGTGTGGGTGGGCCGCGTGCCCCTCGGTCAGTTCGCGAAGGCCGCCGGCCCGGCGCAGGTGGTGGCGTTCTCCTCGCGGTCGTCGCTCGCGGCGCTGCCCGCGACGATCGACGGCGCCCGCGCGAGCCTCCGCTGGCCCGAGGAGCTGGTGGGGTTCTTCGTGCCGCTGGCGGCGTCGATGTTCAGGGTGGGCGGCGCGATCGCACAGACCGTGGCGGTGCTGTTCGTCGCGCGCCTCTACGACGTCCCGCTCGCCCCGGCGCAACTGGCGACCATTCTCGTGACCGTCGTGGTCACCAGCTTCACCATCCCCGGCATCCCGGCCGGCGCGATCATCACGATGACGCCGGTCCTCGCGGTCGCCGGCGTGCCGGTCGAGGGCATCGGTCTGCTGATGGGCGTGGACACGATCCCCGACATGTTCCGGACGCTGGCGAACGTGACGGGGTGGTTCGCGGCGGGCAGCATCCTCGCGAGAACACGCGCCGCATAGGGGCGGCCAGCCGGGCACCTCGGTGGGTGGACGACAGCGCGCCTACACGCCGTCCTGCGCCAGTACCTGCTCGAGGCGCTTGGCGACGGTCTTGCCCAGGCCTTCGAAGCCCTTCTCTCCCATCCGCAGGCGCTTGACCGACGCGGGCCAGTTCTACGAGCCGATGGTCTTCTACGTTGCGCATCGACTGCAAGCCGTGGGGCTACTCGGTAGACGATATCAAGCTCGCCATCAGGGAAGCGGCCGCGGGTGGGCTGAAAGTCGAAGGCCACGGGCAGACGCCCGAAGGCGCGCAGCGAGCGATCGACAGGGAGGGCGGCGTGCTGACGCCAGAGAAATTCTCCCACCCGAACGCGCGCGGACGCCGAGCGGACGATGGGCGAGGTAGGAGGCCGATGGAACGGACGGGTCTGCGTGGGTGTCCTTCGTCGGGTTACTTGTGCCCGGTGTACTGCTCACCGGCTTCGATTCGAATCGGCAGCAGATTCTGTTTTGGCGGCAGCGGGCAGGTGGCGAACTCGGTGACTGCGCACGGCGGGTTCTCCGCCTTGTTGAAATCGAGGACCACCTGTCCGTTCTGCGGCATCGGCGCATAGAGGAACCGTCCGGCCGGGTAGGTCGCGTCGGTGCTCGTGAGGTCCTTGAAGATGAAGAACAACTGCCGACCCTGACCGATCGGATCGAGCCGGTACTCCTTGCCCGCGATCGTGAACACGACCGCGCCCGGGCTCGGCTGCGGGTCTACCTGCCCCAGCACGTTGAGGATCGGGATCATCCTGGGCGGATCGTACGGTTCGAATCGAGCCGTGACTCGCCACGCCTCGCGCCCCGCATACCACTTCTCACCGGCGAACTCCCGCCGCGCCGCGCTGTTCCTGTCCTTCATCCTGATGCCGAACTTCTCCCCGCGCTCGATCACGAACAACGAGAGGCTGCCGCTCGTCAGCCGGTCGGCATCCGGCCGCATCGTCCGCCGCGACGCCGGCTGACCGTTGATGTCGGCGGCCACGCCCGCGGACGGCTCGAACGTGACGGTTCCGCCCGCAAGGCGGAACACGCCGAGCGCGTCCGGCGCCCCGGCAGGAAGCTTCACATCGGCGTCCGTGGCGCTTCCGGCGCGGTTGGCGCCGTCCTTCAGCCACCCCAGCCCCACGACGGTCAGCCACCCATCGTCGGCTCTCAGTGCCGATTCGTGATCGGCCCGCCAGCGCTCCAGCGAGACGAGATAAGGGTTGCTGCCCTGCGCCAAGCCAGCGAGCGAGCAGAGGACGACCATGACGATGGCGACCGGTGAACGCGACATATGAGTCCCTTAATAACCCCGCCGAGCCTCGTTGGTTCCGGCTCGACCGGGTTATGGAGATTATAGCGTCAGGTGCGCCGCGGCTTCCGCCCGGGGGTCGGGGAGGACTGTCCGGTCTCGGGCGCGACCTGCCGGAGCATGCCGTAGCGCAGCAGGACGTTCAGGTGGCGTCGCAGGGCGAGATCCGGCATCGGCATGACTTCCTCTATCCCTGCCGTCGCCGTTCGCGTCTCGCGCGCTCGGGCTGTGTTCACCGGACGCACTCACGCACCGGTGGCCGCACCGGAGCCGACGGCCGGAGGCCGGGCGGTGGTCCGAATCTCGGTCGATACCATCGGTGACAGGAGCGCTCGATGAAGGGAAGGCTATTCCTCTCGATTGTCGGACCTTGGGTCCTCGTCGTCGTGCTGGCGATGGTGCTGCCCGGGTGCAACCGCAGCCGTGCCGACGCGAAGACGGACGGCACCGACGCGGTGGTGACCGTGACGGTCGTGCCCGTCGTTCGGCAGTCGATCGCCAGAACGCTGAGGCTGACCGGCAGCCTGGTGGCCCAGGAAGAGGCCGAGGCCTCCGCCCGCGAGGCCGAGGCGAACGTTGCGCAGCTGGAGGCCCGGCTCGCGCTGAAGCCGGGTGAGCCCTTCGACGCCGAGCGCGTGCCCGAGGTCGCTTCCGCGAAGGCATCCAGCGAGCTGGCGCAGGCAGACTTCACCCGCATCCGCACCTTGCGCGACGAGCGCGTCGTGTCGCAGGCCGAGTACGACCAGCGACGCACCCAGGTGGAAGCGACGCGTAACCAGTACGAGGCGGCGGGCAACAGCGCGCGGCAATTGTTCCGGCAGTACGAGGCGGCGAGCGCCCGGCTGGCGCTGGCGCGCAAGGCGCTGGCCGACACGACCGTGCGGGCGCCATTCGCGGGTCTCGTGGTGGAGCGGAAAGTCAGCGTTGGCGATTTCGTCACGCGCGGCACCAAGGTGGCGACGGTCGTGAAGATCAACCCGCTGCGCGTCGAGCTGACGGTACCTGAGCAGATGCTGTCCGCGATCAAGGCAGGCCAGGCGCTGACGCTGCAGGTCGACGGGTACCCCGGCCGCGCGTTCGCCGGCCACGTCCGCTTCGTCTCGCCGGCCCTGCGCGCCGACCCGCGCGCGCTCACGGTGGAAGCCGTGGTGCCGAACCCTGACGGGTTGCTGAAGCCCGGGCTGTTCGCATCGGCGCTCGTCGAGAGCGCGACGACCGATATGGTGTGGATGGTGCCCGCCTCGGCCGTGCGCACCGACGGCAGCGTCAGCCGCCTCTTCGTCGTGCGGGGCGACCGCGCGGAGGAGCATGTGGTGAAACTCGGGCAGTCGTCGGGCTCGCTGGTCGAGATCGCGTCTGGCGTCGGCGATGGCGACCCGGTGGCCGTGACGAACGTGCCGCAACTGACGGATGGCGTGAAGGTGCGCGTCTCGGGCGCGCAGGGCATTGGGCGATAACGGTGAGCGAAGGAGCGTAGACCATGCAGTGGCTTGCCGCCCTGTGCGTGCGAAGGCCTGTGTTCGCCACCGTCCTCATCCTGATGCTGACCGTCGTCGGCGCCTTTTCCTTCACACAACTCGGGGTCGATCGCCTTCCCAAGGTCGACTTCCCGACCGTCGTTGTGACGACCCGGAACCCGGGCGCCGCACCGGAGGAGATCGAGACGGAGGTCACCGACAAGATCGAGGAAGCGGTGAACACTGTCAGCGGCATCGACGAGCTTCGCTCGACGTCGGCCGAGGGGGTGTCGATCGTCGCGGTCACGTTCCTGCTCGAGAAGGACGTGGAGGTGGCCGCGCAGGAAGTCCGTGACCGGGTCAACCGGGTTCTCTCGCAGCTCCCGAGGACGGTCCGCCAGCCGACCGTCGAGAAGATGGACCCGAACGCATCGCCGATCATCACGCTCGTCCTGTCGGCGCCACGCCCGATCCGCGACATCAGCGAGTACGCCGACAAGGTCCTGAGGCGCCAGCTCGAGAGCGTGCCTCGAGCCGCAGGTGAGCGCCGCACGCGTGTCGCAGGCGGCCAGTGCGTTCGTCCCGACGCTGAGCGGCGCCTTCACGCGCACCAGCCAGGTGCAGCCTCCGACCAGCTTCCTGGTCGGGAGCGACGGCGTCGAGACCGACCTGTTCTCGGGGAGCGTCAGCGTCGCCCATCGGCTGAGGTGGCTAGGGACCAGCTACGCCGTCGGGTTCGACGGGTCGCGGACGTCCACGACCAGCGCGTTCACGAACTTCAACCCCAGCCTTACGTCGCGCCTGCAGGCGACGCTCTCTCAACCGCTGCTGCGCGACTTCACCATCGACAACGCGCGACAGCAGCTGATCATCAGCAAGCGGAACCGCGAGATCTCCGACACCCGCTTTCGCGAGGCGGTCGTGCGGACACTGGACTCGGTCAAGCGGGCCTACTGGGACCTGGTCGCCTCCGATGCCTCGGTGGACGTCCAGCGACAATCGCTCGCGCTGTCGGAGGAGCTCGTGCGGCACGGTCACGGCGGCCGGAACGGTGCCGGCCGCCGCCACCCAGAACAGCCAGACGACCTCGTCGTCCACGACGAAGATTGGAGGATAGCCAGACATCTCCCAAAGCCCGGGTCGTGACCGGTGAAGCAAGTCTCTACGGTGCGCTTTGGAATCTGTCTTAGGCGCGGCCACCGAGTGGCCGCGCTAGTAGCGAGGGCCCGCCGGTCGCTGGCGACATCTCGCTCGGCGGTTCGAGGCGGAGCGTCGCTACACGACCTGGAGTTCCTCGAACTCGGGGATCTCTTCCTTGATGGCCATCTCGACGCCCATAAAGAGCGTCATCTGCGCGCTGGGGCAGCCGACGCAGTTGCCGGTGAGCCTCACCTTGGCCTTGTTGTCCACCACGTCCACGAGTTCGATATCGCCGCCGTCGCCCTGGATCAGGGGCCGGATCCGCTCGATGACCGCCTGTACGCGTTCACGCGAAATCATGAAGACTCCAGAAAGTACTTGGATTGGTGCGTACTGAATCGAAGAAAGCAAACCGTATCGCGCGAGAGCCCACTCACGCAGAATCAGTATACCGCGGGCGCTCGCGACATCTGCTAGAATTATCCCGGATCCCAATCCCCCATGGCCAATGCCCCGTTTACCATAGGCTCGGTCGTCGTCGGTCGCAGTGCGCGCATGCGCGCGGTATTCGATTTCGTGCGGGTGATTGCCGATAGCGACAGCAGCGTGCTCGTGTCCGGCGAAACCGGCACCGGCAAGGAGCTGGTCGCCAACCTGATTCACCAGTCGAGCTCGCGCCGCCACAAGCCGTTCGTGGCGGTCAGTTGCGCCATCCTCTCCGAAACCCTGATCGAGTCCGAGCTCTTCGGGCACGAGCGCGGCGCCTTCACGGGCGCGATCAAGGATCGCCCCGGGCGATTCGAGCTGGCGGCAGGCGGCACGATCTTCCTGGACGATATCGACGACGTGCCGCTGACCATGCAGGTCAAGCTGCTGCGCGTGCTCCAGAATCGCGTCGTCGAACGCCTCGGCGGAACCCGGCAGATCCCGGTGGACGTGAGGGTCATCACCGGCAGCAAGCGCGACCTGCGCGCGCTGACGGCGGAAGGGAAGTTCCGCGACGACCTGTTCTACCGGCTGAACGTGATCCCCGTGAACCTGCCGCCGCTGCGGGACCGGCGCGAGGACATCCCGATCCTGGTCGACCACTTCGTGAAGCGCTACTTCCGCCAGCGGGGCGAAGAGCCGCGGGGCATTTCGCCCGCCGTGCTCCAGGCGTTCATGCGGTACCCGTGGCCCGGCAACGTGCGCGAGCTGGAGAACGCGTGCGAGCGGATCGCCCAGACCTGCACGTGCGACACCGTGCGGCTCGGCTGCGTCCCCGTCAGCGTGCTGTTCCACAAGTACGCCGAGGACCAGCAGCCGATCGTCGAGACGCACGCGCACCCGTCGGCCGTGTCGCTCGACGACCGCCTGAAAGAGGTGGAATCGAACCTGATCAGTTGGGCGCTGAAGGTGAGCGGGGGCAACAAGTCGAAGGCGGCGGAGTTGCTGAACATCAAGCGATCGACGCTCGGCGACCGGATCAAGAAGCTGGAGCTGACGCACCTCGAAGTGGGCGACAGCTAGCCCGCCGACTCCACATTCACGACGACCACCACGGAGCTCACGGAGAGCACGGAGGGGGACTGCCTCCGTGGTGGCCTATCGTGGAGCTTCCGTCAGGAGCAGGCCTCGCAGTCCCTCGACGAACAGGCGATCGCCATCCGCGTGCCGGGCGTACAGTTCGAGGAGCGGCACGGCGATCTGCCGCATCACGTGGCCCGCCAGCATCGAATCGCCTGACCGGAGGAGCCCGGCGCGGTTCGCGTTCTCGAACACCCGCGACACCCCTTTCAGGAAACTCCGATGGAGGGTCCCCAGGTCGCCGAGCGGCATGTCCTGCGCCTTGTACGCCATACGCAGCGCGTCGGGGTAGGCGTGCCAGAGCTCCAGGTACAACTGCAGCAGGCGGTCGATGCCGTCGCGGGCATCCAGCCGCCCGAGTGGCGCGGTCTTCCGCACCGCCACCTGCAGCACCGGCTCGACAATGGCGCACAGCAGGTCGTTCTTCGTGCGGAAGTGGCTGTAGAGCGTGCCTCGCGCGATATCGGCCTCTGCTGCGATCTCGTCCAGACGGACCGCATCCGGGCCCGCGTCCGCGAACCGGCGCGCCGCCGCGGCCACGATGCGGGCGCGGGTCGCCGCGCGCCGCCGCGCCACTCTGGGTAGGGCCGTGACGTCCGGGTCTTGACTTCTTGAATGCATCGAATCAGAATTGAACTCTAGAGTTCAGGTTCGTACTCTTAAGTTCATTCTACCACGGGCGGACGGAGGGCGCGTGAGCAGAACTTCTCGGAGGCTGGTGTTCGCGGGCGCGGTCGTGCTGGCGCTCGCGGGGGTGTTCGGCGTGGCGCGCGCCGCCCGGCCAGCCCGGGTCGCCGTGGTCCGGGCGACTCGCCGTCCCCTCGCCCAGACGCTCGTCGTGAGCGGACGGGTGATGCCGCCGGTCCGCGTCAACATCGGCTCGATGATCACCGGCATGGTGACGCAGCGCCTGGTCGAAGATGGCCAGCGGGTGCGCGCGGGGCAGGAACTGCTGCGTCTGGACGACGCCGAGGCGCGCGCGGCGATGGCGCAGGCGCGAGCCGCCGTCAGCCAGGCGGCCGTGAGGCTCGATCAGCTGCGGAGCGTCGGCCTCCCGCTCGCCGTCGAGGGGCTCACGCAGGCACGCCTCACCTTCGAGCGCGCCGAACGGGAGTGGCAGCGAACGCAGAGGCTCTCCGACGACGGCATCGTCACCGCGACCCAGCTTGACGATGCGAAGAAGGCCGTCGCCATGGCGCGCAGCCAGCTCCAGGCCGCCACCGTGCAGCAGGCCGGAAGCAGCCCGGCGGGCGTGGATGAGCGCAGCGTGCGCGCCGCGCTCGATCAGGCGCGGGCGGCGGAAGCGGGCGCCGCGACTCGCCTCGGCCAGACGGTCGTCCGCGCGAGCGGCGCCGGCGTGATCATCGACCGCAGCGTCGAGGCGGGCGACATCGTCCAGCCCGGAAAGACGCTCCTCGTGCTGGCCGTGGACGGCCCGACCCTCCTGACGATCGAGCCCGACGAGAGAAACCTGGCCGCCATCTGGATCGGGCAGCCCGCCACCGCGTCGGCTGATGCCTATCCCGCGCAGTCGTTCCCCGCGACGGTCGGCTTCATCGGCGCGGCCGTAGACCCGCAGCGCGGGACCGTGGAGGTGCGCTTGTCGGTGCCCTCGCCGCCCCTGACGCTGCGTCCGGACATGACGGTGTCGGTCGAACTCGAGGCGGGACGGCGCGGCGAGGCGCTGGTCCTGCCGGCCGACTGCGTGCGCGACGTGACCGGGCGGTCTCCATGGCTCCTGGCCCTGGTGGACGGGGTGGTCGAACGTCGGTCGGTTCGCACGGGGCTTCGCGGCGATGCGTTCGTCGAGATTCTCGGTGGCGCGCGGGACGGTGAACTGGTGATCCCGATCTCGTCCGGGAACCCTGTCCCCGGCACGCGGCTGGCCGCGCTCGCGGCGGGGAGGTAGCCGTGCCGTTCGAGTGGATCGTCGCCATTCGGTATCTCCGGGAGGGGCGCGCACAGTCGCTATTGATCCTGGCAGGGGTGGCTGTCGGGGTCGGCATCATCGTGTTCCTCTCGGCCCTCATCAGCGGCCTGCAGGTCAGCCTCATCGATCGTACGCTCGGCACGCAGGCGCACATCGTGCTCAGGCGGCCGGACGAGATGCCGCGGCCCCTGCTCGAGCGCGACGGCCCTGTGGCCGTGACCGCGCACGTCGAACGCCCGGCGCAGCGCCTGCGCTCGATTCTCCAATGGCAGCAGGTGCTCGACTCGGTCGAGCGGATGCCGGGCGTCGTCGCCCTGACCCCGACCGTCACCGGGTCGGCATTCGCGAGGCAGGGGACGGCCAATCGCGCGGTGCTGATTCGAGGCGTGGACCCGGCGGGCTTTCTCCGCATCATCGACGTCGGGTCGAAGATCACTGCGGGACGATTCGACATCACCGGCACCGACGCGGTGGTCGGCAGCGAACTGGCCGCCGCGCTCGGGTTGACCGTGGGGGACAAGATCCGACTGAGCGCACCCGACGACCGCAGCGAGGTGTTCACCATCCGCGGGATCTTCGACATCGGCAACAAGGACGCCAACGAGCGGTGGGTATTCGTCTCCCTCCGATCGGGGCAGACGCTGCTCGACCTGATCGGCGGGGTGTCGACCATCGAGGTGAAGGTGGCCGACATCTTCTCGGCGGAATCGATCGCCCAGCGCCTCTCGGCCCGGACCGGGCTCGAGGCCGATAGCTGGATGAAGACGAACACCCAACTCCTGGTGGGCCTGCGGTCGCAGAACACCTCGAGCTACATGATCCAGCTGTTCGTCATCATCGCGGTGGCGCTGGGGATTGCGAGCGTGCTGGTCGTCTCCGTCGTGCAGAAGTCGCGCGAGATCGGAATCCTGAAAGCGATGGGAACGCCGACGCGGCGAATCATCCGCGTGTTCCTGATCGAAGGCGCGCTCGTCGGCCTCGTTGGGTCGGTCCTCGGCGTCGCGCTCGGCGCCGGCCTTTCGCTGTTCTTTGCCAGCCTGGCCAAGAACCCTGACGGGTCGCCCACGTTCCCGGTCGATCTGAACCTCGCTCTGTTCCTGCGCGCGTCCATCATTGCCACCATCACCGGCGTCGTGGCCGCCGCCGCCCCGGCGCATCGCGCCGCGCGGCTGGACCCGGTGGAGGTGATCAGGTATGGATGATCCCCTCCTGCGGCTCGAGGATGTCACGAAGGACTACGGCGAACGCGTCGTCACGCGCGTACTGCACGGCATCTCGTTCACGCTGTCGTCAGGGGGGTTCACCGCGTTGATCGGTCCTTCGGGCTCCGGGAAGAGCACGCTGCTGCACCTGCTCGGCCTGCTCGACCGGCCCACGAGCGGCCGGATCCTGCTTCGCGGCTGCGACACCGGGGAACTCGGCCAGCATGCGCTCGGCCGGTTGCGCGGGCGCACCATCGGGTTCGTGTTCCAGTTTCATCACCTGCTGCCCGCGTTCACCGCCGTGGAAAATGTGATGATGCCGATACTCGCCGACCGCGGCCGGGCGGACGACGAGATGCGGGGCCACGCTATCGGCCTGCTGGAGCGGGTCGGCCTGGCCGATCGGATGCACAACCGGGTGACCGACCTCTCGGGTGGCCAGCAGCAGCGCGTGGCGGTCGCCCGCGCCCTGTCGATGACACCTGCCCTGGTGCTGGCCGACGAACCAACCGGGAACCTCGACACCCAGAGCGGTGACCAGGTGTTTGCGCTGCTTCGGCAGTTCAACCGGGAACAGGGGACCGCCTTCCTCATCGTGACCCACGACCCGTGCCTGGCCGCCCGGTGCGACCGCATCATCGAACTGGTGGACGGCCGCATCACGTCTGACCGCTCCGGCGGAGATGGCCAGTGGGACTCCGCCTCAGACCGCCGAGACGGTCGTTGCGGAGATTAGTGGTCCGCCGCCCAACGACGGCTGCATTCGGCCGCCGCTGTATCCCGCCCGGCGGCGTGGCTCTTCCCTCGAATACTCCCGGTATTCTCGGTCATCGCGCCTGGGACAGAGTCCAAGGCGCGCCGCAGAAACCTGCTTCATTCGTCATGACACCCAGGCTTTGGAAGATATCTCGTGACGAGACATCGGCGAAATTGCCATGTTTTTTGCCGGAATGCCGGCGAGCCGGGCTCGATCAGCGTAGAAATCCTGAGAAAATACGCCAATTCCAGCAGGAACCGGGTTTGGCACCGCGGTTGCTCCAGAGCCCGGGCGTGCGGATGCTGATGGAAAAGGCCCCGACCCCACAGGTGAGTCCCGTGAAGGTGCGCGTGATCGGCCCTGATGCCGCCTGCCTGACACCGACGGACTTGCGGCGCCTGTTTTGCGGCCGACGGCTCACGCCCGCCCGCCGGGAACGGCTGCGGAACAGCGGCCGGGTCGTGGCGGCATGCGGGAGGCGGGTGGTCGGTCTTGCCGCGTATGAGCGCTTCGACGGCGAGTTGCGCGTGCACGAGTTCGGCGTGGACGCCACCGCCCGTTGCACGCTCGATCAAATCGCCACGGCACTCCTCGACGCTCTCGAGGTCGCCTGCCTTGCTGGCGGCGGCCGTCGTCTCGTCCTGCTTCCAAGAGCCGCGCTCACAGCGCACCTGCTGCGGTCCCGCGGCTTCGTTCCAATCGCCGAGGGGTGCGCCGGAAGCTGGTTCGAGAAGGTATTCTCGTCGTAGCCGTCCGCGCCCTACCGCGAAGATCCGCGATGGCCGCCTCTCCGATCTCGGCGGTGTGAGGTCTTCCGAGCGGTGGCTGGCCCCGGACGCACCAAACCTCAGTCTGGTGCTAGGTGGAGCTTCGCTAGCGAGCCGCGGTTCCTCGGCCCACGCCGCCAAACGCCATCGCGTCGAGGCCGACCGCCTGGGCCCGACGAGCGATCTCCTGCAGCCGCGGCAGCGGGACTGCCTGCAGGTAGGGCCACGCCGGGGGCTTGTCGATCGAGCAGATGTGCACCGCCTTCGGCGCGATCAGTTGCAGAACGCCAATCCAGTTGACGACGGCAAGGTCGGTCGCGTTGTCAATCCGCCCCAGGCGATCTCGGACGAACATCGCCTGGATCACCACGCTCTTCAAACGCTTGAGGCCTTCGACGATGCGCTCCACCGGAACGGTGGCGGCGTTCACGCGGCGGAGAATGGCCGATTCCCCCCCGTCGAGCTTCATGTACCGTTCGTCGAGGTCGTTCAGCGCTGGCAGGACACCCGGCAGATCGAGCGTCCCCGAGTTGGAGAGCACCGCGAGAGGAAGGTCGGGGGCCATCGTGTCGCGCAGTGCCCGCAGATCTGTGACGACATCCTGGAACTGCGGGTGCAGGGTCGGCTCGCCGCTGCCCGCGAGGGTGAGACGGTCGGGGGCATCTTTCGTTCCAAGCAGGCGCTGGAGCCGCCGCGCGACCGCTTTGGCAATGGCGCCTGGCGACGGCCAGGTTTCGACGACGTCGGCGGCCTCGCGCACCGGCGCCTTTGTCCAGCCATACTGACAGTAGCTGCAGTTGAAGGTGCAGGCTTTCACGTGCCGCGGCAGGATGTTGATGCCGAGCGAGTGGCCCAGGCGGCGTGAACGGACCGGACCGTAGACGAGACCTTCTTGGAGCGGTAGCATGGCTCAACCCCGATCGCGCCGGGTTTTCGTGACTTCTGCCACCGGATTGTCGGCAATCCGCTGAGTCTGGTGGTGGATGGAGGGGGGACTGGCGTTTTTCCGCCCCTTTCCCTCTGGCTTCGCAAGTTCGAGGCCAGCGCCCGGTTTGATTTTTCACCAGCTGGTTCTACAATGTTCGGGCCGAAGAGGCCCAGCCTGCCGCGCTCGCGCCGTTCGGCACCGCCCCAACGTCCATCGCCACTCAGGAGAACACGTGCCACGTCCATTTCTCTCCGGACTCCGAGGGCGACTCCTGCTCCTCGTGTTCCTGGCGGTGCTGCCGGCCTTCGCGCTGAGCTGGTACACCGGGTGGGAGAACCGACAGCGGCAGCGGGCGAGCGTGGCGAGCGACACGGTGGCCCTGGCCCGGATCGTGGCCAACGACCAGGAACGGATTATCGAAGAGACGCGGCAGATCCTCTCGGATCTTGCAGGGGTGCCCGAAGTCGTGACGGGCGACCCGCAGCGATCGCGCACGTTCTTCGCGCTCCTGATGAAGCTGTACCGGGGCTACACCAGTTTCTCGGTGCTCGACCCGGCCGGCAACGTCGTGGTGAGCACACCTCCCGCGGACCATCCGACCAATTTCTCGGACCGACCCTGGTTCCAGCGAGCGTCCACCACCAGGGATTTTGCGCTGGGCGACTACCAGCTGGGCCAGCTGACCGGCAAGCACGTGGTCGTGGCCGCCTGGCCCGTGACCGATGGGGACGGCCGCCTGGTGTCGGTCCTCGCCGCCGGTCTCGACGTCACCTGGCTGAATCAGATTGCTGCCACGGCCCAGTTGCCTCCCGGCGCGGTGGTCGTCCTGGTCGATCGCCGCGGCGTGGTTGTCGCGCGGTACCCGGAAGCCGCCGGGGTCCTCGGTCGCGGCCTGCCGGAAGGGGCGTTGACGTCGCGGATGCAGCAGCAGCGCGAAGGGACGATTGAACTGGCGGACGAGGATGGCGACTCGCGGGTGTACGCCTTCACGCTGGTGCATGGCCGCGGGGAGACCGGCCTTCGCCTGGCCATCGGGATCCCGCGGAACGTGGCATACGGGGCCGTCGATCGCATCCAGACCCGCCACCTGCTCGCGTTGTTCATGGTGATGGTGCTCACGCTCGGGGCTGCGTGGTTCGGGGCCGAGCGGTTCGTCCTCAGGCGTGTCGCGTCGCTGCTGGACGCGACGAAGAAGCTGGCGGCGGGTGACCCGGCGGCGCGCACCCGGTTGCCCTACGACCACGGCGAGTTGAGCGAACTGGCGCGGGCGTTCGACGAGATGGCGAGCGGGCTACAGGCGCGACAGGCGGAGCGCGACCGTGCCGAGCAGGCGCTGCGGGGCAGCGAAGAGCGCTTCCGCGCCTTCATGGACAACAGCCCTGCGATCGCGTTCGCGAAGAACGGCTCGGGAGGTTTCGTCTACGCCAACGCGACGATGGAGCGGTACTTCGGGCTGCAGCCGGGCAAGTGGCACGGACTAACCGACGCCCACTTCTGGTCCCAGGAGTGCGCCGATCGTTTCCGCGAGGAAGACGCGCAGGTGCTGGTCACGGGCGCGCCGCAACAGTCGGTGGATCCGGTGACCTTGTCCGACGGACGACAGCGCTGCTGGCTCACGGTCAAGTTCCCGTTCACCGACGCCGACAATCAGCGCCTCGCGGCCACCATGTCGTTCGACCTCAGCGAGTGGCGCCAGGCCCAGGAGGCGCTGGCTCGGGCCGAGCGGCGGTACACGCAGTTGGTCGAACACGCGTCGGACGGCGTCGTCATCGCCGATGCGGCACTCCGCCTGGTGGACGTGAACACGGCGGCCTGCCGCCTCACCGGGTACTCGCGCGAGGAGCTGCTGCAGAAGCGGGTGGATGAACTGGTCCTGCCCGACGACCTCGCGATGATGCCGTTGAGGCTGCCGGAACTCCGCGCGGGAAGCAGCGTCGTCACCGACCGCCGGATCCTTCGCAAGGACGGCACCGTGCTCATGGCGGAAGTGAGCGCTCGCGCCTTCGAGGACGGAGGCATCCAGGCGATCGTGCGCGACGTGTCGAAGCGGCACGAGGCCGAACAGGCGCTGCGGGAAAGCGAGGAGCGCTTCCGGCTGCTCTATCAGTACCTGCCGCTCGCGTATCAGTCGCTGTCCGAGCACGGCACGCTGGTCATGGTGAACGACGCGTGGCTGGCACTGACCGGCCTCACGCGGGGCCAGACGATCGGCCGGCGATTCTCGGACCTGCTGACGCCGTCGAGCCTCGAGGCCTACGAGTCGAGATTCAGGCGCGTGATCGCGACGGCTGACGTACACGACGTGGAGTTGACGCTCGTTCGCGCCGATCACTCGCTCCTGACCGTCCTGCTCGACGGCCGCAGGGGCCGCGACGAGCACGGGCACCTGCGCATCCACTGCGCGCTGCATGACGTGACCGCCGCGCGCAAGGCCGATGCCCGGCTTCGGGAGAGCGAGGAACGCTACCGGACGCTGTTCGCCGAAAGCCCGGTCGCGCTCTGGGAGGAGGACTTCTCGGGCATCAGGCGGCATCTCGAGCGCCTGCGCGCGCTGGGCGTCACCGACCTCGATGAGCACTTCACCGCGAACCCCGACGAGCTGGCCGACTGCGTGGAGTCGGTCACGGTCGTAGACGTGAACCGGGCGACGCTTGCGCTCTACGGCGCCGAGACGCGGTCGCAGTTGCTCGCCGGCCTCGACCGGGTCATCGGCGCCGACGGTCGTGAGGTGTTCCGCCAGGCGATCCTCGCGCTCGCCCGGGGCGAGCGGTCGTGGAGCAGCGAAGGCAGTAACTACACGCTGAACGGCGATCAGGTCCGGCTGGCGCTCCAGTGGTCCGTGGCCCCGGCGGCCCAAGAGAACTGGTCACGGGTGCTGGTGTCGGCGATGGACATCACCGAGCGCACGCGTGTCGAGGATGCGCTACGCGAGTCGGAAGCGCGATTCGAGCGCGTGTTCCGATCGGCCCAGGGCATCATGGGCATCAGCCGCCGGTCCGACGGCGTCTACCTCGACGTGAACGATGTCTTCCTCCGTGAGCTGGGGTACACGCGCGAAGAGGTTCTGGGCCGGACCGCGGCGGACCTGGGAATCTGGGTGAATCCGGCCCGTCGAGAGGAGATGCTGGCGATCCTCCGGGAGCAGGGCGCGATTCACAACCACGAGGTTCGGCTGCGCCGTCGGTCCGGCGGCTTCTTCGATGGCCTCTTCTCGGTGGTGCCGCTCAGGGTCGGGGGAGAGGACTGCCTGCTCGTGCAGGTAGTGGATACGACCGCGCGGCGGCGGGCGGAACAGGCCAGCCGCGAGAGCCAGCGGATGCTCACGACCTTGATGAGCAACCTTCCCGGCATGGCGTACCAGTGCTGCCTCGATCCGGAGTGGACCATGCTCTTCGTGAGCGAGGGGTGCCGCGAGCTGACCGGATACGAGCCTTCGGACCTGGTCGGCAACCGGCGTCTCTCGTACGGCAGCCTGATCCTCGAAGAGGACCGCGAGGTGGTTGTCGCGGGCGTTCGCGAGGCGGTCGCCGAGGGGCAGCCCTACCGGATCGGCTATCGCATCCGGCACGCCGGCGGCGAGACGCGATGGGTCTGGGAGCAGGGCCGCGCCGCGCAAGCGTCGTCCGACCAGCCGATGATACTGGAAGGGTTTGTCTCCGACATCACCGACGGCAAGCGCGCCGAAGAGGAGTTGCAGCGCAGCGCGGAGCAGTTGCGGCAGGCGCAGAAGATGGAAGCGGTGGGCCGCCTCGCGGGCGGCATCGCGCACGACTTCAACAACCTCCTGACGGCCATCCTCGGGTACTCGGACCTGGTGCTGAACCGGCTCGAGCCCGACGACCCGATGACCGGCAGGGTCGAGGAGATCCGGCGCGCCGGGGAACGGGCCGCCAGCCTCACGCGCAAGCTCCTGGCGTTCAGCCGCAAGCAAGTGCTGGCGCCGAGGGTCCTCTCGCTCGACACGGTCCTCGAGGAGATGACGCCGATGCTCCGCCGGCTGATCGGAGAGGACGTCGACTTGCGATTGAGCACCGGGCGCGCGAGCCACGTCAAGGCGGATCCCTCCCAGATGGAGCAGGTGGTGATGAACCTCGTCGTCAACGCGCGCGACGCGATGCCGCGGGGCGGCACGCTGACGATTCACACGGCGTCGGTCGAGGTCGGCGAACGCGAAGCTGTGGAGCGCGGCCTGCGGGCCGGCTCGTACGCGACGTTCAGCATCACCGACACCGGCGTGGGGATGGGCGAGGCGACACGGGCCCGCCTGTTCGAACCGTTCTTCACGACCAAGCCCCAGGGGAAAGGCACGGGGCTCGGCCTGTCCATTGTCTACGGCATCGTCCAGCAGAGCGACGGGTTCGTCTTGGTGGACAGCCGGGTCGGGGCGGGCACCACCGTCGAGGTCTTCCTGCCGCGCGTGACCGAACCGGTGGAGGACGTCGCTACCGCCTACAACCTGTTCGACACGGCGGTCGGCACGGAAACGATCCTCGTCGTCGAAGACGAGGAATCGGTCCGCCGGTTGGTCAAGGCCCTTCTCGAACGTCTCGGGTATTCGGTCCTCGAGGCCCGCGACGGCGAGGACGCTCTGGCGATCTGGCGCGAGCAGTCCCGCCGCATCGACCTCGTGGTGACCGACGTCGTGATGCCGCGGCTCGACGGCCCATCGTTCATCGCGCAGATCCGGGCGACGCATCCCGCGACGCGGGTGATCTACCTCTCGGGCTATGCCGATGAGACGACCATCCGCCGGCAGGAACTCGATCTCGGCACGCCGTTCCTGCAGAAGCCGTTCACGTCCGGCGCCCTCGCCCGTATGGTGCGCACCGTGCTCGACCGGGAGCCGGCCTGATCCGCGCGTCCGTGTCCTCCTCGACCCGATGCCTGCGGCGCGGGCGGCCGGGATGTTGGCGCCTCTCCGCCTCGCGCGGACCGCGCCCTCTGCGCTAGACTGTTCGCAAAGGCCAGGCGCCGGCTCAACTGGCGCGCAGCCTGGAGACCCTTCATGCCCTTGAATGCGTGCGAACTCGAGATCGATTTGTTCTGCCGTGGGATCCGAATCCCAGGCGAGGTGCCCCTGGACGGCGCCCGGGGAATCTCGCGCACGAGGGCGGGACTCGGGTCAGGCCTCGAGGTCGTCATCCCCGGCGGGTCGTGGGTCAAGGACAAGGTTTGGGTGAACGTGCCGGTCGAGGAGTCGTTCGCGCGTGAGTCTCCCTACGTGCTGGAGGGGTCGCCGGGCGAGGGCTACCGGGTGCGCGACGAGCGGAACCAGCTGCGCTATCCGATCGAGATTCCTCCCGAGCCGGGCTGGTATACGCGGAGCACGACTCGCGGGATCCCGATGAACCGCATCGGCGTGCTGCAGGGCACGTACCTCGGGATCTACGTGAACATGGTCTGCACCTTCTGGAACTACAGCCCGCCATTGAACTGCCGGTTCTGCACCACCGGCAACAACGTGGGCGAGCACGAGGTGGTGGACAAGGCGGTCTCTGACGTGGTCGAGGTGGCGCGCGCCGCCCGCGACGAGTCAGACGTCACGTTCGTGCACCTCAACGCCGGATTCCAGGGGAGCCGCGGCGTGCAGTTCGCCGAGCCGTATATCGCGGCGCTCAAGGAGCAGGTGGGCGTGCTGGTGGGCGCGCAGTTGGCGCCCCAGAAGGACTTCAGCCACTACGACCGGCTGATTGCGCTGGGCGTGGACCATCTCTCGTTCTGCCTGGAGTTCGTGGACCCGGAGTGGTTCGCGAAGATCTGTCCGGGGAAGGAGCGCGTGCTCGGGCAGCAGATCTTCTTCGATTCGATCGAGTACTGCGCGAAGCGGATGCCGAAGGGGGCGGTGTCGGGGGAAATCATCGCGGGCGTCGAGCCGGTCAAGGCGACGCTCGAGGGGATCGATTGGATCGCCGATCACGGCGCGTTTCCGACGGTCTGCATTTTCCGGCCCACGGTCGGCTCGGACATGGAGACGTGGCCGTCGCCGAAGTACGAAGAGATGCGGCCGATCATGGAGCACGTCTACCAGGCGTGCCGGCGGAACTGGATTCCGGTTGGCGCCGCCCCCAACATCGAGGTGAGCATCGTCGTCAATCCTGACGATACGGCGCTGCTCGTGCCCCGCACCCCAGGGTTCTACGCCTACGAAGCGTATCGGCGGACGGTGCGGGCGCTCGCGCGGCCCCTGTTTGCCCGCCGGATGCGGCCGCAGCCGCGACGAAATCCCGGCGCAAACACCGAGATCCCGCCAGCGCCGGTCGCCCCGGCACAGGACGGCGGGGGCGCGAAGGCCTGATTTCAGGCAGTTTTTGCCTTTTCGGTCGCATGGCATCGCCCTTGCGATCAGTGAAAATGTTCGTCGGTGTCGCCGGTCGGACTTGGATGTATGCGGATGGGGGCCCGCATGCGTTCGGGACGGACGGCGGCACCGGCCTCATCCCCCGCCCAGCCTCTCCCGGTTTTCACCAAGTTATGATCGACCGAGAAAAAGTGCTCGCGGT
This sequence comes from Acidobacteriota bacterium, assembly GCA_017883185.1. Classification (GTDB taxonomy): domain Bacteria; phylum Acidobacteriota; class Vicinamibacteria; order Vicinamibacterales; family Fen-181; genus FEN-299. Next base: position 672 of record JADGOB010000061.1, on the reverse strand, counting down.
CCTCCACAAGCGTTTTCCGGGATCGACGGCCGAACAGGTGGCCGCTGCGGCCAACGCCATTGTCGGTCTCGACGACGAGTGGGAGGATGTGACGACGCACGAGCCGGAATTCGGCTATCACTTTTCGGTGCAGTGCGGCGAGATCTGCTACCTGGCGGAGCAGAAGCAACTTGGTAGCCAGTTCCGGGTGTTCCGTCGCCGGTCCACCGCTGGGTAGGCCGGCCTTCAAGGCGGCCCCTTCCGTTTTTCTGCCAGCCCTCCGGCAACAGCCCATGACGGCTTCCCGGCATCAACGCCGGAGGAATGCCGCTTCCCCGCAAATTCAGGAGTTTCGACGTGCGTTTTCGTTGGAGATTGCGGAAGCTCTAGCTGGCACCAGGATTGCGTTACATAATAGTTGAAACAGGCGAGTGCGCCTGTCGGAGCTTGCTCGCTGAATGCGAGGATCTGTGCCCGGTGAGGTCGCACGTTTGTGTCCACTAGAGACCTGCCGCGGCCGGTCAGCCCATGAAACGGCCGGTCGTGTCGAGCTGCATTACTTCATCCTTCCAGACCCTTTTTCCACAGGGCGACCAAGCCGGGCAACAGATTAGGCGGGCAGGGCAGGCGGAACGCGGCCAGCAGGGCCGCGGCCCCCTGCCGCTGCTCAGGTGACAGAGGGTCCCGGTTCTA
>JADGOB010000013.1 GCA_017883185.1 Acidobacteriota bacterium | reverse complement strand
GCTCAGCTGGATGGTTCCAGCCGGCGGGCCGGCCGGGACGCTCGCCGGACTGACGCCGTCATCCGTGCCATCCACCGACGCTGGCTGGCTCTGCCTGGGCGGCGCGGCCGTGCTGGTCGCCTGCCTCGCCGCAGTGGTCCGGCGGCGCTGAACTGATCGCGCGTCGGACGGATTGGACGATTCGCGCCGTTACCACGTCACCTTCAGATCCAGCCTGATTGTCCGCGGCACCGCAATGGCGGTCGCCTGGTTGGCGGAGGCCGAGTTCTGCACCGGCTGGCGGGCCAGCACCACGCTGGAGTTCGTCACGCTGAAGAGGGTGATCGTGGGCACGATGGTGAGCGTGCGCAGGCGGAACGCGCGGTCGAACGATACGTCGAGCTGGTAGACGTCCGGGTAGCGCTCGGACGCGTAGCGGCCCACCATCACGTGCGTCGCGCTCAACGCTCCCCGGTCTGGCGTCAACACCGTCTGCACGAACGGATACCCCTCGCGGCCCCGGAAGACCGCGGACACCGAGAACTGACGGGGCAGCCGGCATGTCCACAAGGCGGCTGCGACCCACCTGGCATTCTGCGCGCCATACTCCGCGCCGTCCTTCTGCGCGACATTCGTCGGGTCGGTGAAGTCGCGCGTCGGTTCCGGCAGGAACACTCTCGAGGCGTTCCACGTGAAGGCCAGCGCCAGCATCCAGTTGTTCGCCATCCGCTTTCGGGCAGTCACGTCGATGCTGTGATGCCACTTGTACGAGCCGCTGTTCCGGAGGATGGTTTCGGAGGGCAGGCGCGTGTCGCGCGCGTAGTAGGTCACGGTCGGACAGCGCGCTCCGGGTGGACAGTTCGCCGGATTCGGCGTCCAGGTGACCGGGGCGAATGTGTCCGAACCGATCCACGAGCCGTCTGGATTGACGCGATAGGTCTCCTGGAACTGGTGGTACTTGCGGGCCACGTACGACACACCGAGCGTGACCCGTCGTGCGATCTGGCGGTCGAGACTGACGGTCACCTCGTCTGTCAGGTCGTTCTGCAGCCCGGGATCCACGCGCGCGTATGAGCGGACAGTTCCCGGGCTTGCCGCGACGTAGTTCGACGACGAACCGATTGGCGTGACGAGGTCCAGTTCAGGGCCCTGCACTCGCAGGTCGCCGTTCGCGTCGTTCCAGCCATAGGACAGGAGCGTCTGCCCGGTCGGCTGAAGCCTGCTGGCCGTGTCGATGCCAACGCCCCAGTAACGTGCAGCGCTGGCTCTCACGATAGTCCGGCCGCTGCCGACCGGATCCCAGGTGATCCCAAGCCGCGGAGAGAAGTCGCTGAAGACGACGCCCGAGTCAGCGCCAGGAAAACTGACCGAGGGCAGCAGGTCTGGCAGCACCGGATTGGCGGGGATGCGCACGGGACGCGCCGTGTCGTCCTGCCGGTCCACGCGGAGGCCGGCGTTGATCGTCAACCGGCCGCGCCGCCATGAATCCTGAACCCAGAACGACCAGTGGCGCTGCCCGACGCGCTGCCAGCCGTCGCGATAGATCCAGGCGCGATACGGCAGTTCGCGACCGGTGGCGCTGTCGATACCGGCAACCGCCCCGCCGCCCGTCTGGTCGATCTGCTCCCACGGCGTGTCCCGGAACCGGATGCCTGCGTCGATCGCGTGGTCACCTCCGGCCATTCCCGGAAGCAGGCAACTGGTCGTGGCGCTCACGTCGGTCGTCGTACTGCGGGTCTCGTGGCGCGAGCCTGACCGGCGGTCCTGGCCGGTCGCGCGGTCGTGGATCGGTTGCTCGCTGGCCAGCACGGCGTCCTGGAAATCGAACACGTAGCCGTTGTTCGAGTACGATCCTCCGACGTCGAGCACGAAGCCGGGGCTCGCCACAAATTGGTGCTCGAATCGCGCAGGCCGCGCGAGGCCGAGGTTCCGCTGCCGGTTCGTCGTTTCCAGCGGGTTCAGGGGCCCGGCAAACCGGCTCCGCCGGTAGCGTTCACTCCACTGCCAGAAGAAGGTAGACCTGTTCCCCTTCGTCCATTGCGACTGGATCTTTGCGCTCGCATCCGTGACGTTCACCGTGTCGGTGTTCATGCACTCGACGCGATACGCGGCATCGGCCACCGGCTTGCCGCCCGGCTCCGTGCACGCCGGCGTGTAGTAGCCGATGATGCCAACAGACTCGTTGACGTGTGACATGGAAGCCCAGAACCACGCGGCATTCTGCCTGATCGGCCCGCCAATCTCGGCTCCAACCTCCACCATCTGCGCGGTCGGGTCGCCGAAGCTGGCGCCGACAGCCTTCAACTCCGGCGTGAGGTTGTCCGACTGCAGGTGATGGTCGGTGAAGAGGTACCGCGCGCTGCCGCGGACGCGCGCGCTACCGCTTCGGGTCACCAGGCTGATGACCGGGCCACTGCCTTGGACCGAGGCGTCAACGCCGCCGAACTGCACGTGGACTTCTTCGAGTGCGGCGATGTTGTAGGGCGCCGACAGGTCCGGCGCGGGCGTTGGTACGCCACCGGAGGACGTGGGCCGCCAGTCGGTGAGGACCACCCCATCGAGACTCCAGCTCCGGACCTCGACACCACGCGCCGCGACCGTGGGAGGCTCGACGAGAGAGCGGCCGCCGGTCCCCGTTGACGAAGTGGTCACGCCCGGCATGAGAGACACGACAGACCGCACATCGCGGCCGGAAGGCATCGTCTCGAGCAGCGGGCGCGCGATCGACGAGGCGATCGCAGTGGACCGGGTGTCTGCAGGCGGGCCGGCCTCGGTCACCAGCATCGTGTCGCGGCCGCCGGATGGTTCGAGGCGCGCGTCGATCGCCATGTGGCACCCGGCCTCGATGACGACGTCGCGGCGCACGAGGGACGAGAACCCCGCATGCTCGAAGAGGACCGTGTAGCTGCCGACGGGCAGGAGGGGGAATCGGTACGCTCCGCTGGTGGCGGTCGTCGTGGACAGCGGCCGCAGGAGCGCGAAACCCGAGAGGCGGACGGTCGCGCCCTGAAGCGCGACGCCGGCCTGGTCCATCGCACGGCCGAAGATCTCGCCCGTGTGGACCTGCGCGGTTGACGGGTGCGCGAGGGCGACCAGGAGACACGCCGCGGCGGTCGTCGAACAAAGCCAGTTCATGGCATCGGCTGCTCCGCCCATAACCCAGTCGAGCCGCAACCAAAGAGGCTCGGCCGGGTTATCAGCGGCCTTCGGCCGAAAACCGCCGATGTCTTCTCCCCGACGTCGAAGACTTCGCGCATCAGGGACTATTCTGGCGGAAGCCGATGCTCGAGGAGCGGGGACGGGGCCCAACCGCGCGCAGATTGCGTGCAAAGCGCGAAACAGGAGTCACCAACCCAGGTACGTGTCGACTTGGGCAGGTGTGCGGGGGACTTCGAACAGGCCGGAGACCGGGAGACAGCAGACGAGCATGGTTGCACACCGGCCGGCGGCGGGCCGCCGCGTGGGCTCACAGCGCTCGGTGCAGGATGTCGCTCATCTCGCTGTCGGTCAATTCGATCGGGTTCCCCCGCATGCTGCTGGACAGGCGCGCCTGCGCGACCAGTGTGGGGACGTCCGCCTCTGTGACGCCGTAGGCGCCCAGAGGCGGGATGTGGAGTTCCTGGCGCAGCGACTCCAGTCGATCGACGCCGTCCATCGCCCCGGCGCGCGCCCGGCCGGTCAAGGTCCGGCCCACCTGGTCGAAACGCGCGAGCAGCGGGCTGGTGGGTTCCCGCTCGGTCAGGGCCACCAGGTTCGCCCGGACCACGTGCGGAAGCAGCGCCGCGCAGACGGCGCCGTGCGGTGCAGGGAACCGTCCGCCGATGGGGCCGGCGAACCCATGGACGGCGCCGAGTGCCGCATTGGCCAGCGCCATCCCGCCCAGCAAGCTGGCAAATGCCATGTCTTCGCGCGCACCGACGTCGGCCCCGTCGCGCACCGCGACGGGCAGCGCCCGCGCGATGCGCGCGATGCCGTCCAGGCACAGCGGATCGGTGAAAGGGGTGGACCGGTGCGACAGATACGGCTCGATGAGCTGCGCGAGGGCGTCGAGGCCGGTTGTCGCCGTCACTAGGGGCGGAAGGTCGCGGGCGAGTTCCGGATCGACCAGGGCGACGCGCGGCAGCATCAGCGGGCTGCGCAGACTCACCTTCACGCCGGACTCGGGTGACGCGAGCACGGCGTTGCGCGTCACCTCGGCGCCGCTGCCGGCCGTCGTCGGCACCGCGATGAATGGGAGGCAGGCGCGGTCGAGCGACCGGCCCTTCCCGATCACCTCCAGGTACTCGAGCGGATCGCCGGGGTTCGTCGTCAGCGCGGCGATCGCCTTGCCCGCGTCGATCGCGCTTCCGCCGCCGATCGCCACGACGAGGTCGCAACGATTCGTGCGGGCCAGCTCCGTGCCGGTCCGCACCTGGTCGATCGTGGGCTCGCCAGGCACCGACCAAAGCACGCATCGCACCCCCCGCTCGGTGAGGCCGCTCACCAGCAGCTCACTTCTCGAAGGCGATCGGCCGGTGACGACCAGGGCCCTGCTGCCGAGCGCGGCCGCGATGGTCGGAAGCTCGAGGCGGGAACGGGCGCCGAAGACGACGCGGGTGGCGGTGGCGAACTCGAAGCGCATGGTCGGCCAGGTGCCTATCAGCCCGCGTCGTCGGGGTGCACGCTGGTCCACCAGGACCGCGTGCGGGGCTCGGCCATCATTGGCGTGACCGCTTCCACCCAGGCCCGATAGTGGGGCGTCTCCTTGTGGGCCGCGATCGCCTCGCGTTGCCGATACACCTCGATCAGCATGAAGCGCGTGGGATCTTCTTCGTTCTGCAGGACGTCGAAGCGTGCGACGCCAGGTTCGGCGAGGCTGCCCAGTGAATTGGCCAATGTCGCCTGGCAAAACGCGTTGACCTGGTCGGTTTTCACCCGAACGTTCACCTGGAGAATCAGCATGGGCCGATCATAGACCACCCAGGCGGGAAGTTCGCAATCCGCGGGATCGGACCCCGTATTACCCCTTCCGAGGCGGGGGCTCTCGGCGAGGCCGAACAGTTCCTGGAACTTGACTGCCGCTTCCACCGTCCCGGCCGCGCCGTACTCCAGCTTCACGCGTCGTCCGCTCGGAACCTGCAGCGTTTCGGGCACTCGCCGCTCGAGGAAACAAAACGGGCGCGGGAAGAAACTCCCGCGCCCGTCATGATCCGTCGAACGTGGTTCCGCTGGCCTACCGGATGATGAAGCGGAGGCCGGCCCAGAACTGGTAGTTGTTCGCGATGTCGTCCATCTTGTTGAGGAACATTCGACCGGTCACCACGAAGTGGAGCTCGTTCTCCTTCGGGCCGCTGGCCTTCCACACCCGGCGGCCGCCCTGGAGCAACCACACCGGCGCCACGGTATCGCCGTGGGTGAAGTCCCACACGCCGATGCCGGTGCCGATGAAGCCCTTGCGGCCGAACCACCGGTTGATCTCGACCTCGGCGAAGAGGCTCGACTGGCTGGCTTCCCGAGTGTTCAGAGCTACACCAATCGACGGCGCCATGCGCCAGTCGGGCGCCAGCCGGACATCGGCGCCGACCTTCGCGCCGAACAGCGGCGCGCAGAAGCCGTAGCCGAAGGTGACCGGCGGAACGGTAGCGCTGAGGACGTCGCGGACACGACGCTCCTTACCGAAATCGCCTTCCACGAAGAAGTTGACGTTGCTCTCCGCGATGATCGTGAATGTCGCCTCGCAGTTGCTCTTGTCGGCCTCCGGGTTGGTTGCCGTCGAGGCCGCCTTGATCGTGTAGCTGCCCGACAACGCCCTCCTCAGCAGCACCGTGGCCTGAAACGGCGGCGCAAGCGACAGTTCGGTGGCCGCTTTGCCCTGGTACTCCATGCTCACCGGCTCGCCCGTCGGCCCGAGAATCTGCACGACCAGCTTGGCCGCAGGCGACCCTCCCGACTGCGACTGCCCGCCGTCGATCGACACCGACCAGCCGCCCCTGGCCTTCACCGCGCTGGCCGTCAGGCCACAGGACGCGGAGGCTGGCGGCGGGGGCGGAGGCACGGCCTTCCGGGCCTCTTCGGCCTTCCGGGCTTCCTCAGCCTTGCGGGCTTCTTCGGCGCGGCGCGCTTCTTCGGCCTTCCGGGCGTTCTCAGCCGCGATCGCCTTCGGGCTCCGCTCGCTCGATGCCAGCGCCAGGTTGCCGCACGGCTTCGGCAAGACGAAGTGATACAGCGTCTCGCCATCGTCGATATCGAACGCCCAGACCGCGAACGGCTTGGCGCCATTCCAGCGCACGTTGCGGAGGATGTCGCCCTTGCCCCTGTTCTTCAGGCCCATCCACAACATCGTGTTGCCGATCGGGAACGTCTCGTCCTTCAGCTGTGACGGGTCGGCCGCGATCAGGATGTTGAGCAACTCGTCTTTGACCGCCGGGCTCATGCCGGCGACGTCCAGAACCGTCTGGATGTCCTTGCGGATCTTCGGCCGAGTCATGTTCAGCTTGAGCCTCTTCAGGTCCCTCATCACCCCGATCAGGCTTCGGGAACCGCCCAGTCGGGTCGCGTTGTGGAATCCATCCGGGCTCACCGCCTGCGTAGCGGCGGTCTCGGCCCGCTTCGCGGCCTTGGGCTTCGCAGCCTGCTCGGCCTTGGGAGCCGCAGCCTTCGCGGTCGCCTGCCGCGCGGCATCGGCGACACCGACGTTCACCAAGGCCGCGATCACGGCAATCCCCGCCAGCCGCACCACGGCGCGCGTCATTTTGGAACTCATAGTCACCCCGCTCATCGTTGATGGAAGGATCAAAACTCCGCCGGGGCCGCCCGTACTTCGGACAGACACGCATCCGGGTCGGGCAATCATACCTCAGCTCGGCGTTGAACTGCACCCATATTCACACGACCGGGCCTGTCGATCCCCTCGTCACCTCACGTATCCGAGGCTTCGGAGGCGCTCGAGCATCTCCTGGTCCAGGGGCGTCGCCCCCGGCGCTCGCGGTGTAATGGTGCGATTCCCGTATGTGTCGATAGCGCGCACCCTCACCCGCGAGACGAACTCGGCATCGACTAGCCGGGTCCGCGGCCGGCCCGTCAGTTCGCGGCTGACCGGGACGCCGAGCAGGTAGAGCATCGTCGGGGCGACGTCGGCGCCACTTCCGGCCTGCCGTTCACCTCTCCTAACCGATGCCCCGGTGAGGGCCAGCACTCCCGCCCCCCGCGACGCCGACCGGCCAGGATCGGACACGAGCGCCACGATACTCCCGGGCTGCCCGTCGTCCACCAGCGGCGCCAGAAGGCGATCGAGGAATTCGTAGTAACGCTCGAGCACCTCGACTCTTGCCGCGAGGGCGGAGGCGGGAAGGCCTGCCCCACCCGCGCCGCCAATCAGGTTGTGTTGAGCGATATCCAGCCCCGACAGATAGATGGCCCGCAGATCGGCGCCCTCCGGGAACACGCGACCGGCCAACGCCGCGGGCACCGCATCCTGTTCCGCCGCCCGCCTCAGAACGGAGACTTCCGCGTCGTCGGTGCCTGCGAACGCGGCGACCACCTGCCGACGCGCGTCGTCGCGGAGTCCGGGCCACAAAGGCTTCAGCGACGCGTAGAGCGAGGCGGGCGCGATCTCGCCGTCCAACTCCCCGCCGCGCTCGAGGCGCAGCATGGCCCGGTCACTCAACACCACGCCCGCCCCGGCCGGCGCCGGCCACGTCGCCCACCAGTTGACGACGGACGTCTGCAGGCCGAAGTCGGCGGCGACTTCCCAGAAGGTCTTCGAGCGCCGCTGCAGGCCTGTCGTCAGCGTCGGCCGCGTGAGGCGAACGAGGTCGGTTGCCGCACCGATGGCGCCGGCCAGCCCCGACTCGGCCGTCGGCATCGTCCCGTCAATTCCACTAACCGTTCGCGCCTCGATCCCGCTCACACCGTGAACATCGGCAGGCTGGCCGGTGGCCAGCGACGTCCAGGTGCGCGCGGGGTCTGGTGCGTCTGAGGCGGGAAGCGTCAGGCGCGCTCCCTCGAGCAGCCGCGCGAACCGAGGCGCGCGGCCCGAGGCCACCAGTCGTTCCAGGAACACCAGGTCGAGCCCGTCGACGGCAACGACGGTCAGGCGAACACCGGTCTTCACGGCCGGAGCCGACGGTGGGCGTTCGCTGGCTCGTTCCTCGCCGCGCGTGGTGAGGAACAACATGGCCGCGCCGGCGACGAACGTCACTGCGCCCGTGACTATCGTCAGCCGCCAGGAGCGCGACGGGAGCCGGAGCGACGGCCAGGCGGCGTGCGCCCCCCGTGCCGCGAAGGCCAGCGTCGAGACGGTGACCGCGTGACCCAGCAGCATGCTGATGGCGGTCGAGAAGGCCAGGACCGGCCAGGTCCAGCCCGCGCTGCGCCAGACCGTGCCGGCCGGATTCACCGTCCGCCACCAGAGCACGAGGTAGATGAGGCACGCGACGCCGACGATCGCGCCGGCGGCACGGGCGAGGCGACGGCCGCTGCGCTGGATCGCGGCGTTGCCACGAGGGCGAGAGGCCAGGAATCCGAGCAGCAGGGTGGCCGCCAGCGAGAGCGCCGCTACGCTGACGCCAGACAAAGCGCCGAGGTACAGCGCGAGGACGACGAGGTCGCGCAGCCCGGTGACGAGGCCGGGCAGGCGCACGGCCAGCGCGATCGCGGCAGACGGCCCGAGCAGCAGCGCGGCAAGCAGGCCGATGCGCGCACTTGATCGCCACGCGACGCTGACCAGGCCACGGCCTCCGCGGACCGGCCCCAGGACGAACCGATTCATCCCGGCATCGAGGTAGCCCAGCTCACGCAGCCGCGCGCGCAACTCGTCGACAGAGGGATTCGGATCTCCCATGTCCTTCCCGGAGCGATTCTCCTCACACGTGTCGGCCTGCGACGAAGCCAGCCAGCGCGCGAAGCGGTTCGGCGCGCGGCCCGAAGATCTCGAGCGCGCCCGTCGCCGTCTGGCACAGCTCGCCCGCCAGTTCCCGGGCGCCGTCCACGCCGCTGAACGACACGAACGTCGTCTTGCGGGCGTCGGCCATCCGAGGCTTCCCGGTTTCGGCCGGATCGCCCTCGACATCGAGCAGGTCGTCGACGATCTGGAACGCGAGCCCGAGGTTCTTGGCGTATGCCGTCAGTGCCGCCACCTGGTCCTGCCTGGCACCGGCCGTCAACGCGCCGGCGACGGCGGCTGCCACGAAGAGCGCACCGGTCTTCCACCGGTGAATCAACTCGAGCGCCTCGAACGAGATCGACGACTCGGTGGCCAGCAGGTCCTCGACCTCGCCGCCGATCAGCCCTTCCGATCCCACGGACCCGGACACGAGCGCGGTCAACTGGCGGGCGAGCGACGGTTCGTAGGCGCGGGCGATCGTCTGAAAGGCCAGGTTGAAGAGGTTGAACGCAGCCATCAGCGCCATCGCCTCCCCGTGCGCCACGTGATTCGACGGGCGCCCGCGACGAAGGTCGGCGTTGTCGAGCGCCGGCAGGTCGTCGAGGATCAGCGACGAGGCGTGGACCAGCTCGATGGCTGCGGCGGCGGGCAGCGCGCCTTCCGACGACCCGCAGACGTCGGCGGACAGCAGCGTGAGCACGGCGCGCACGCGCTTGGACGGCGCAAGGAGCGTGTAGCGCATCGCGCGGTGGAGCGCCTGCGGCTGGGCGGAGTCCGGGGGCGTCACCCGGTCGAGTTCGCGCTCAATCGCCGCGATGTGACTGGTGATGAAGGCCGGCAGCTTCATTCACACACATCTTAACGCGAACGGGGCCGGCTAGAACTCCAGCAGCGATTCGTGGGCGCCCTTGTGCATCTCGTACCAGAAGTCGAGCGCCGCCTCCCGACGGTCCTTCTCGAATCGCGCGATCCACGCGTCGAGCTCGGGTCGATGGACGTCGCCGATGTCGCGTCGCCGCTCGAGGAATTCGTAGACCAGGTCGGCGTTCCGCCCGGCCTCCCAGAAGACCGACGAGTTCCGGCTGTTGATCCGGCTCGCCGTCATCTTCACCTTCTCGACGAACTCCTTACCGAGGCCGTAGAGCGCCTGCACGATATCCGCGCCCATGTCCTCGGCCCATCCCCGGTGGAACCGGCAGATCCCGAGATTGTCCAGCAGCAGCTCCTGCACCATGCGGTCGGCGTTCAGGCGACCGAGCTGGCGCGGCTCGAGAAAGTCGGGCCCGTAATACATGTAGTACTTGCCCGTGATGGGCATCGGCGCGAGCGCGCCGGGAGTCCAGTACTGGTTCGGCACCATCCAGCCCTTGCGCGCGAACGCGGTGTGGACGAACAGGTCCAGCACCTTGCGGCCCTTGACCCGCGCCAGCCGACGCGCCCGGCGCCGCGGCCCCTGCACCAGGTCGAAGCGCTTCGAGACGATCGCGTCGAGCATCGTGACGCCAAGGTCGGCGTTCCGCATCGAGTCCTCGACGACGCGGAACCCATCGGGCGTGAACACGGGAGGGCCGTCGGCGCCCACGTCGGACGGTGACAGCACGCCCTCGTGCAGGCACTCCATCATCCAGGAGAGCACGCCGCCCGCCGAGATGGCGTCGAAGCCGAGCGCGTCGGCATGGTGCGCCAGTGTTTCGGCGGCCCGCTGGTCGAAGATCCCGCACTGCGGCCCCATCGTCTCGTAGGGCTCGTAGTCCTTCTTGAACTCGCCGCGCATCTTCTTGCAGACCGCCGCGCACGGCTCCCCGCACGTGTGCTGCTGCTTGGCGGCAATCGTCTCCTCGTTGAACTGCTTCAGATAGTGGTCGAGGACGAGCGAGCGGTGGAGCGCCACGCGCTCGGCCTCGCTCATGTAGATGCTACGGTAGTTGAACGACAGCATCGCGCCGCCCAGCGTGGCGAAGTTGACGCCGAGCGTGCCGCCCGTCGCGAGCTTCGGGTCGAAGCGGTACTTGGTGGTCGCCTCGAAGTCCTTCGCCGCCAGCCGCTTCTGAAACCGCACATGGAACCACTCGTCGGCCACCTTGCGGTCGCGGAAGTCCTCGTCCACGACCGTGCCGCCGTAGATGATCGCGGCGATGTTGTGCTCGCGGAGCAGGCGCGAACCGAACCCGCCCCGGCCCGCCCAGGTGTCCACGTGCGTCAGGGCCCCGTTGCCGTCGATCGGCACCGAAACGATGCCGCCGAAGTCGGTCGCCTCCGCCGCGGGGCCGACGGCCAGGATCCGTGGCGCCTCCGAGTAGCGTGTCGTGTATCGCTGGTGAACCTCGTCGAGCAGCGCGTAGACGCCGAGCCGCCCGGACGCCCAGACCCGCGGCAGATCCACCGGTTCGAGCGAGACGTCGATCTCCTCGCCGTTCTGGCGGTTGAGCACCAGCACCGACGGGGTCGCCGCCGATCCGACCAGCGACAGCATGTTGATCCCGAGGTTGTCGAAGATCAGGCCGGCGCCGCCCATCGACGAGATGAAGAACCCGCCCCAGCACGGGGAGAAACCGGTGACCACCAGGCGGTTCGAACCGGGGAGGATCGAGCCAGCCAGCAGGCCGACGCCGATGTTCAGGCTGTTGAACCGGCCGGTCAGGTGGAGGCCGAGATCGACCGGGCCGAAGAAATCGCCGATCGGGTACTTGGCGATGCGGTAGAACCCGCTGGCCGCATCGACGAAGAGGACCTTCTGTCGAACATCCATCCCGCCGATTATGCACCGATTTCGTCCTTGACCTCGCCCGGCGGGGGAGGCAGCATACCCGCGGAGGAACGTCGCATGTCCACTGCTCGCGCCATGCGTGTCTTTGTCGGCGCCGCTCTGTTGGCAGGGTTGGCGCTCGTTGTTGGCCAGAGGATCCAGGCGTCCGCCGCGGCACCGAAAGCGCCCGTGCACGCGAAGGCGGTCACGCGGCTGCTGATCAGGAACGCGATGGTCATCTACGGCAACGCGAAGCCCGCCTTCGGCCCGACGGACATCGTCGTCCAGGACGGCCTGATCGCCCGCGTCGGCCCCTCGTCGCCGAAGGACCCGCCGCCCGACGCGGTCATCGATGCGGCCGGCAAGTACGTCATGCCCGGCATCATCAACGCCCACATGCACCTGCAGGACGAGCGGGGCGGCGTGGCGCAGCCGTTCCAGTACGAGGCCAACCTGCTGCTGGCGTGCGGCGTGACCACCGTGCGCGACGTCGGGTCGGAGTTCGAGAAGGCGAAGAAGTGGCGGGCCGACAGCGCGGCGCACACGCTGATCGCGCCGCGGATTCTCATCTACACGCCGAGCTGGCGCGGGCGCACCGGCGGGGCGCCCGAGACGACGCAGACGGTCCGGGCCGGCGTGCAGTGGGCGAAAGCGAACGGCGCGGACGGGATCAAAATCTTCGGCATCGACCGCGACCTGCTCCAGGCGGCGCTCGACGAGGCGCACAAGGTCGGCCTCCGAAGTGCCACGCACATTGCGGTCGAGGAGACGACGGCGAAGGACTTCGCCGAGCTCGGCGTCACATCCATCGAACACTTCTACGGGATCGCGGACGCGGCGCTCGACGGCATCCAGGACTTTCCGGCCGACCACAATGCGAGCAACGAGGTCCATCGCTTCGGCCGGGCGGGCGAGCTCTACATCCAGAAGAACCTGAATCGCGCAAAGTTGTCAGGTGTGCTCGATCTCATGATCAAGAACAAGGTCGCGTGGGTGCCGACGCTGTCGATTTACGTCGCCGGCCGCGACCTGATCCGCGCGCAGAACCTGCCGTGGTACAAGGAGTATCTCCACCCGACGATGGAGGAGTACTGGAAGCCCGATCTCGAGCACCACGGTTCGTTCTTTCTCGGGTGGACCAGCACCCAGGAAGCCCGATGGGCGAAGGACTACCAGGTGTGGATGGAGGCGCTCCGCGAGTTCGGCCTCAAGGGCGGCCTGATCGCCACGGGCGACGATGCCGGGTTCATCTACTCGCTGTATGGCTTCGGCCTGATCCACGAACTCGAACTGATGGAAGAAGCGGGGTTCCATCCGCTCGAGGTGCTGAAGCACGCGACGGTCAACGGCGCGACGCTGCTCGGCATCGACGACAGGCTCGGACGCGTTCGCCAGGGTTACGTCGCGGACCTCCTGGTCGTCAACGGCAACCCGCTCGAGAACCTCCACCTGCTCAATCCGTACGGCACCGACGTCTTGACGGTCAACGGGAAGCCGGTGTCGAACTACGCGACGCTTACGCCTGGCGACTCGTCGGTGAAGATCGCCCGCGGCGGCGGCATCGAGTGGACGATCAAGGATGGTATTCCGTACCATGTCCCGACGCTGATGAAGGAAGTCCGGGACATGGTGGCGGCCGCGCGGGCGGAACGGGCCAAGAAGTAGGAGTCGGGACTCAGGAGTCGGCAGTCGGGACTCAGGAGTCGGGGATCGGGGGTCGGGGATCAGGGGTCAGGGCCCGCATGCCGACACGGCAGGGGCATGGCATGCGGGAGGGGCACAGCGTGCTGTGCCCTGTTCCGGTGGCGCGGGGCTTTGGCCCCGCGATCAACAGGAGATCATCGATGGGTAAGCGGACATCGGGCGGATTGGATCGGCGGCGTTTCCTGCGGGCCGGGGCGGTGGCGGGGATGGGTGTTGCGCTCGGCGGGGCGGACTCGGCCGCGAGCGCAGGACAGGAGGCGCGCGCAATCAAGACGACTCCCCTCCTCGACTTCCGCATGCCGCCGATCGACCCGGTGCGGATCGGCTACGTCGGCGTGGGCGGCATGGGATCGGCGCACGTCCAGAACCTGTTGAAGATCGAAGGAGCCCAGATCCGGGCCGTCTGCGACATCGTGCCCGCCAAGGTGGAGCGCGTGCAGAAGTGGGTGGTGGATGCCGGCCAGCCGAAGCCGGAGGGATACTCGGGCGGGCCCGAGGACTTCCGTCGGCTGTGCGCGCGCGCCGACATCGATCTGGTCTACAACGCAACGCCGTGGGAATGGCACGTGCCCATCTGTGTCGCGGCGATGGACGCCGGCAAGCACGCGGCCACCGAAGTGCCGGCCGCGATGACGCTCGAGGAATGCTGGCAGTTGGTGGAGACGTCGGAGCGGACGAAGCGGCACTGCGTGATGATGGAGAACTGCTGCTACGACCGTCCCGAGATGCAGTGCCTGAACATGGTGAAGAAGGGATTGCTCGGCGAGATCCTTCATGCCGAGGCGGGCTACCTGCACGACCTGCGCGGCGTGAAGTTCTCAAACGAGGGCGAAGGGCTCTGGCGCCTGGCCCACGCCATCAAGCGCAACGCCAATCTCTACCCCACGCACGGCCTCGGCCCGGTGGCGCAGTGCATGGACATCAACCGCGGCGACCGGTTCGACTACCTCGTCTCGATGAGCAGCCCGTCGCGCGGCCTGAACCTGTATGCCGCGAAGACGTTCGGCCCGAACGATGTGCGCGCCACGCAGAAGTACGCGCTTGGCGACGTCAATGTCACGCTGATCCACACGGCCCTCGGGAAAGTGATCACCCTCTACCACGACACGGATCTCCCGCGTCCCTACAGCCGCATCCACAAGGTCCAGGGCACGCAGGGGCTGTTCGAGAAGTACCCGAACCGCGTCTACGTCGAGGGGCGCAGCACGTCGGACGAGTGGGACACCCTGGACAAGTTCCCCGAGTTCGATCACCCGCTCTGGACGACGCAGGCTGAGAAGGCGCATGGAGCGGGGCACGGCGGGATGGACTACATCGAAGACTACCGCCTGATCGACGCCCTCAGGAACGGGCGACCGCTCGACTTGGATGTCTACGACGCCGCCGCATGGAGCGTCGTGACGGCGCTGACCGAGGTGTCGATCGCCGGGCGCGGCAAGCCCGTCGAGTTCCCGGACTTCACGCGCGGCGGCTGGAAGACACGCCGGCCGCTGCACGCCATGGACGTGTAGGCCGGCCTGCGGCTCGCGACGAGCGACTGGCGGCCGTGTGCTGCCACAAGTCCCATGTAGCGGGCCGCCTCCCGGCCGCCCGCCCTCCGCCTTCCCGCCCTCCGTCCCCCGCCACCGTGACAGACCGACCACTGACAACTGGCGACCCTTCGACTCGCCTCGCTCGCTCAGGGCAGGCTGGCAACTGGCAGGTGCTCTTGACACCTGTATACCCAGAGATATACAGTTTCCCGTGGACCATCCGCTGGTGCTCGTCCTCGATCGCGATGCCGCCGATGCCGCCTACGAGCAGATTGCGTCGCAGGTCCGATCGGCGATCGCCACCGGGCAGCTCCAAGCCGGCACGATCCTCCCCGGCGTCCGGACGCTGGCGTCGGACCTCGGCGTCAACCTGAACACCATCGCGCGCGCCTATCGCCGCCTCGAGGAACAGGGATTCGTCCGGATCCGCGACCGCTCAGGGGTGGAGGTCGTGACGCCCGCCCGCCAGGCGACGCGCGAAGCCCGCGAGGGCCTCGAACAAGAACTCTGGGAAGTGCTCGTACGCATGCGACAGGCGGGGATGTCGGTCGCCGACCTCCGCCGCATGGTGGGCGCCCAACTCGGGCGCCTCGAACGCTCGTAACCCGCTGAAGAAGGCCTCGCGTCATGCATCCGCTCCTCCTGCAACTCGTGCTCCTGGGCAACCTGGTCGCCGTCGGCGCGCTCCTGGTCATCCAGCCTCGCATCGCGCGGCGTGGCCTGTTGTTCGGCGTCTACGTCGGGGAGGAGCGGTGGGCGGGGGCGGATGCTGCCCGCATCACGCGGACCTGGTATCTCGGCATGGCCGCCATCGCGGCCCTCAGCCTCGCGGCCGGAGAGGCTGTGATCTTCTTGCAGCCCGTGAAGCCGCTCGGCATCGTCGTGGCCCTCGTCGTGCTGTCGGTGCTGTCGTCGGCGGTGTATCTCGTCGTGTATCTCCAGGCCAGGAAGATGGCGCTGCCTGGCCAGCGCGCGGCGGCCGCCGCGCTTGCCGCAGATTCCCGGTGGTCGCTGGCCCTTCCGCTCAGCGCACTCGTGGTCGGCGTTGCCGGCGGCGTCCTCGTGATCTATGCCATCGGCGGGTCGCTCTACCTGGCGATTCGATACGGGCAGAGAGGCGCGCGGCTCGAGCGATCGGTCGGAGCGCCGCTGACCAATGGTCTGGCGGACAACACGCACTGGGTGCTGGGCGCGTTCTACGTCAATCGCCACGACCCCTCGGTGTTCGTCGAGAAGCGCTTCGGCCTCGGCTACACCATCAACTTCGGCAACCCGATAGCCCTCGCGATGCTCGTCGTCTTTCTGGCCATCGTGCTGGCGATCGTCCTCACGAGCGCGTTCCTGCCTCAGTCGCAGACGCCGCCCCGTTGAGAAGGAGAATTGGACATGTTTCGTGGGAACGCGTTCCTCCTCGCGCTGCTGTCGTGCGGGATCCTCTGGCCGCTCTCGGCGGGCGCCCAGACGGTCGCGGGCCGGTGGGAGGGCGCCATCAAAGTGATGGGCCGGGAGCTCGGCATCGTCATCGTCTTCACCGGGGAGGGCCCGGCACTCGCCGCCACCATCGACATCCCGCAGCAGGGTGCATCGGGCCTGCCCCTCCGCAACGTCCGCGCAGATGGAGCCCGGGCGCACTTCGAGCTGCCAGCCGGTCCGACCCTGGCCATCTTCGATGGAGAGATCAAGGCCGACATCATGTCGGGCACGTTCGAGCAGGGCCTGGTGAAGGGGACATTCGAGGCGAAGCGCGGTGGTGCGGCCCCGGCGCCCGACCCGCCACCTCCGTACAAACAGGAAGAAGTGAAGATCCAGGCGGGTGCCATCTCCCTCGCCGGGACGCTCACGGTCCCGCCGGCCGGCGGACCGCACCCAGCGGTGGTGCTCATCACCGGCAGCGGCCCGCAGAACCGCGACGAGGAGCTCTTCGGCTTCAAGCCGTTCAAAGTGATCGCGGATCACCTGACACGGGCGGGCATCGCGGTCCTGCGTTGCGACGATCGCGGCGTGGGCGGCTCCACCGGCAACACGGCGCAGGCGACGTCGGCCGACTTCGCCGAAGACGTGCTGGCCGAGGTGCAGTTCCTCAAGGCGCGGCCGGACATCGACAAGACCCACATCGGCCTGCTCGGCCACAGCGAGGGTGGGCTCATCGCACCGATGGTCGCGGCGAAGTCGAACGACGTCGCTTTCATCGTCCTGATGTCGGGTTCGGCGCTGACCGGCGAGAGAATCATGCTGGCGCAGGCGGAACTGATCGCGAAGGCCGAGCACATCCCCGAGGAGCAGATCCGGGCGAACGCCGACCTGCAGCGCCAGATGTTCGCCGCGGTCCGCTCCGGCACTGGCTGGGAAGCGGTGGCTGAGGCCGGCGAAAGACTGTCAGCAGCGGCCCTGGCAAGGCTCCCGGAGGCGCAGCGCAAGGCCATCGGCGACCGGCAGACGGCGGCGCGCCAGCAGATGGCCGCGCAGGTGGCGCTCGTCCGCACGCCGTGGTTCAAGTACTTCCTCGACTACGATCCGGCGCCCACCCTGGCGAAGGTCACGGTGCCGGTACTGGCGATCTTCGGCGAGAAGGACCTCCAGGTCCCGGTCGCTGCGAACCGCCAGGCGATGGAAGAGGTCTTTGCAAAGAGCGGACACAACGACCACCGGATTGTGGTGCTGCCCAGCGCCAACCATCTCTACCAGGAGGCGAACACCGGCAGCGCGAGCGAGTACGCCACGCTGAAGAAGGAGTTCGTCCCGGGATTCCTCGACCTGCTGGCCAGCTGGATCGGACAGCACACGGGCCTGCGGACGTCCAGATAGCGACGAGGCGCGTTGCCTGTTGCCGTCGGCTGGTGGTCGGGCTATCGTACGCAGTAGTCTTGCGCTCACTGGAGGCTTATGGCAGACCTGACCAACGCCAACATGACCGACACGAATCTCTACCAGGCCGACCTGAAGGGCGCGAAGACGACCGACACGGTCGGATTCGCACGATGAGCCGGCACGACACGATCGCCGTCGTCGATTTCGGCGGACAGTACGCGCACCTGATTGCCACCAAGGTGCGCCGACTTCGCGTCCTCGCGGAGATTCGTCAGCCGGAGGATCCGATCGAGATGTTCTCCGGCTACAAAGGGATCATCCTGTCGGGCAGCCCGAGTTTCTCGTCATTCGGCGAGGACTCGGGCTATACCAAGGCGATCTACGACCTCGACACCCCGATCCTCGGGTTCTGCTTCGGCCACCAGGAGATCGCGAAGCACTACGGCGGCCAGGTCGTGCACGGCGGTCGCGAGTGGGGCCGAGCCAGCCTGCACATCGTCCGCGACCACCCGCTCTTCCGGGGCCTGGCCCCGGTGGAGCCGGTCTTCATGAGCCACTTCGATTCGGTGGTCAGCGTCGGCGAGGGCTTCGAGGAACTCGGCTACACCATGCTCGGCGAGAGCGAGGGCGGCGGCCACCGCTACGCGGCCATCGGGTCTGACCGCTACCGCCGCTACGGCTTCCAGTACCACCCGGAAGTGGACGACACGGTCCACGGCCACGAGATGATCGCCAACTTCGTCCTCGGGATTTGCGGCTGCACGCCGTCCTGGACGATGGAACGGTATCTCGAGGAGCAGGTGGAGCGCGTGCGCGCCCAGGTTGGCCATCGTTCCGTCTTTCTCCTCGCGTCGGGCGGCGTCGACTCTACGGTCGCCGCGAAGCTGTTCGGCCTGGCGATCGGTCCCGAACGCCTGCACCTGCTGCACGTGGACAACGGGCTGATGCGCAAGAAAGAGAGCCGCGCCGTCATCGGGATGCTCCAGTCGCTCGGCCTCGGCGAGCATCTCCACTTCGTGGACGCGGGCGACGTGTTCCTGAAGGCGCTGGAGGGTGTCAGCGAGCCGGAGCGGAAGCGGCAGATCATCGGCGACACCTTCGTGGAGGTGTTCGAGCGCGAAGCGCGCCGGCTCGGCATCGAGGATCATCTGCTCGGCCAGGGCACGATCTATCCCGACACGATCGAAACGGGCGGGACGAAGCGGGCGGACACGATCAAGACGCATCACAACCGCGTGCCGGTCATCGAGCGGATGATCGAGGCGGGCCGCGTCGTCGAACCGCTCGCGGAACTCTACAAGGTTGAAGTGCGGGAACTCGGGGAGCAGCTCGGCATCCCGCACGACATGATCTGGCGCCACCCGTTCCCGGGTCCGGGTCTCGGCGTGCGTCTCCTCTGCTCGGGCGGCGCCGAGGACCGCGAGGGATTTGCCGAGATCGAGCCGCAGGTCGAGGCGTTGGCCGCCCGTTACGGAATCCAGGCGCTGACGTTGCCTATCCGGTCGGTCGGCGTGAAAGCCGATCTCCGGGCCTACGAACACCCGGTGATGCTTGGTGGGCAGGTCCCGTGGGATCGCCTGGTCGAAGCCGTCGGGATGATCCTCGAGCAGGTCCCCGGCCTGAATCGCTGCATCTGGAACCTCGGACCCGCGTTCCCCTCGTCCGCGCGGCCGCTGGCCGCGGGGATGACGCGCGAACGCCTGGACCTGCTGCGTGAAGCCGATGCGATCGTGATGGATGGCCTGCAACGCCACGGTCTCTACGACACGATCTGGCAGTGCCCGACGGTCCTCGTCCCGCTCGAGCTCGATGGAGCCGGTCGCGAGCTGGTCATCGTGAGACCCATCCACTCCGAGCGCGCGATGACAGCAACCCCTGCGGCGCTGCCCGATGCGCTGGTCGAGGAACTGCGAAAGGGCATCCTCGCGCTGCCGGGCGTGAGCGGCCTGGCACTCGACGTGACGTCCAAGCCGCCAGGCACAATCGAATGGGAGTGAGAAAGCGCCGATGAGCTTGAAACAACACCCGTCACCCGCATCGCGTCCCGCGTGGCAGTGGGCGCTCATTGGCGTCGCAGGCGTTGCTCTTCTCGCAATCGCCGCGCTCGCCGGCAACTGGCTCGCGCCCATGATCCGCGGCGGAGGGAGTGCCGAACCGGCTGGCGTCTCGACCGCGAAGCCGTCACCGGCGCCGGCGGCAACCCCGTCGACCCCCGAGCCCGAGCCGCCGACGACGACCATCGAGGCGTCGCGCGACGGGAAGCCCCGGCCGAAGAAGAAGGTGGAGGTGCCCGCGCCGCCGGCGCCGGCGGAACCCACGACCGGCGAGCTGCACATCGAGAGCGACGTGCCGGGCGCCATGGTCTTCCTCGATCGGAAGTTCATCGGCAACGCGCCGGTGACCGCGAAGGAGATTCCCCCGGGAACCCATCATCTCAACCTTACCGCCGAGGGCTACGACGGCTACGCCGCACCAATCGAGGTGGCGGTCGGCACGACCGACGTGATGGTGCGGTTCAAGGAAATCCGCCTCGAGGAGGCGGTGGACGTCGTGCACAAGCACACGATGGGGTCGTGCGAAGGCCGGCTGCTGGCAGACCCGCAGGGGATCCGTTACGAGACCACGAACAAGGACGATGCGTTCTCGCTGAAGTTCGCCGAGGTCGAGACGTTCGAGGTGGACTACCTGAAGAAAAACCTGCGCATCAAGAAGCGCGGCGGGAAATCCTACAACTTCACCACCAAGATCGAGAACGCCGACCCTCTGTTCGTCTTCCACCGTAACGTGGACAAGGTCCGGCAGCAGGTGGCCGGATCGGCGGCCGTCAAGAAGTAGGACCGGCAGACGAGGCGCCGCCAGCTCGGGCCCGCGCCGCCAGCACCGCCCGCACCCATTCGAGGAGCACCCGCGGTGCGTACGGCTCGAGCAACAGCTCCAGGCTCTCTTCGTCGGGCACGGCGCTGTCGGTCAGCGCCTGCCGGCTGTAGCCACTGCAGTACAACACGGCCGAGCCCGGGGTCCTTCCCCACGTCCTTCGTCGTGAAGAGATGATGCCCTGGTGAATGAGCCGGCCGCCGCGACCTTCGACAATCGACGTCCGGTCTTCCATCCATCGCACGCGCCCGTCTGCCGTGACGATCCGGTACTCCTGCCGCGTGCGGCGCAGGCCCACGTCGCGGTCCCTGGCAACCTCCTGGCGCATCCGCTCGAGGTCCGCGGGTATCAGGATGTCGGACCACTTCAGCCTGCCGGTCTGAAACTCCGCGGGCGAGTAATCGAACTGCGCGATGTTGTCGGAGACGTACTCAACCGGCCACCCGTCCCCGGGCAGCCACCGCACGAGAACGACGGGGCTGTTCTCGACGATGACCGTCGTGCGGGCCAGGGCGGCCGTGCGCTCCTCGATCAGCCGCTCGGTGTCCGCCTGGTATTGCCGACGGACGCTCTGACGCCAGGTCAGGGCAAACACGAGATCGTCGCCGTTGAAGCACGTTCCTGTCGAACCCCTGGAATCTGTCTGAGGCGCGGCGGCGAGAGCTACTTCTCCGGCGACCAGCGCGGCACACGCCCCGGCGTCCACGGGGCCCCAATCGCCTCGAGTCGATCGGCGAGGGCCTTCATGTCCACCTCCACGATCGTTCGCAACTGCTCGAGCGCCGGCGCGAACGAGTCGCTCGCGATCTGGTACGACCGCTTGTGCGTCTCGGTCGGCGCCGATGTTGACGACCAGTGGCCGGCGACGATCCCCTGCACGCGCTCGACGATCGAGGCGGGTGTCGGCTCGCTATACCGGCGCACGACGACGTCTCCGTCGAGCGCGAACTGGAGGTCACCGACGCGCCCGTCGATGCGCCTCACGTCGTCGATCAGCTTCGCGTCCGCCTTTGGCGAGTCTTCCACGGCCCGCTTGATGAGCGTCAGCTGCTTGCGAAGGTCCTTCGCCGCCTCGGACGCCCCCAGCACCGCGCGTTGCAGCCGGGCCGTCTTCCGCGCGAATTCGAGCGTCGCCGCGCGGTCTGCCGGGGGCAGCGCCGAGGTACCAAGGGGCACCGCCTGGAACGCTTGCGGCTCGCCGATTGGCGCCAACCGGCCATCCACGCGGGTCGCAATCGAGACCTTGTAGGTCCCCGGCGCCGCCATCGGCCCGACCGGCGGCGTCGCGAAGAGGTCTTCGTCGCTGAAGGAGAACGGCTCGGCCGATGAGGGATCGGCCGGCGGATAGCGCAGGTCCCACGCGACACGATGGAACCCGGCGCTCGTCGGGCCGGTCAGTCGGCGCACGACGTTGCCCGCATCATCCGTCACCGTCAGCACGACGGCAGGGACCTCTTCACGGTCCTCTGCGCGAAGAGTGTCCCAGGGCGGATACGTGATGGCGCCGCCTTCCTTGGCGAGCTTCTTCTCCTGCGCCTGGCGGGCCTGACGCTTGGTCTGCAGTGCGTCCTTCAAGTAGTAGGTGAGGACCGCCCCGAACGGCGGGTTGGGCGCCGCGTAGAACGATTCGCCCAGGAACCCCTTGCCCCGGAGGCCGTAGGGGAGCGACGGCACGAACATCCACGCCTGGCGCACCGGGAACATGGCGTTCTGCGCAAGCACCTCCGGCGAGATCTGCCGCAGCGGCCGGTAGTCATCGAGAACGTAGAAGCCGCGGCCGAAGGTGGCGATCACCAGGTCGTGCTCCCGCTTCTGGATGGCGATGTCCCGGACAGCAATCGTCGGAAGGCCGCCCTCGAGCTTCGTCCACTTCTTCCCGCCATCTATCGTGAAGAAGACGCCGAACTCCGTCCCCGCGAACAGCAGGCTCGACTTCTCGGGGTCTTCCACGACGACGTAGACCGACCCGCGCTCGGGCAGATTGCCGGCCACGGACGTCCACGTACGCCCCCGGTCGGTGCTCTCGAGCAGGTACGGCTTGAGGTCGCCGATCTTGTGGTTGTCGAACGCGACATACACGGTGTCCGCGTCGCCCGGCGACGGCTCCAGCCGCGACACGTAGCTGTTGTCGGGCACGCCCGGGAACTTCTCGATCTTCCGCCAGCTCTTTCCGCCATCCTCGGTCACCTGCACCAGCCCGTCGTCGGTCCCGACGTAGATCAGCCCTTCCTTCGCAGGCGATTCGGCCAGCGACACGATGTTCCCGTAGAACGAGGTGGACGCATTCTTCGCCACCCCGTCCACGCTCCACACGCGCCCCATCACCTTCAGGGCGTTCCGGTCGACCTGGCGAGTCAGGTCGCCGCTGATCGGCGTCCACGAGTTGCCGCGGTCGTCGGACCGGAAGACGCGTTGCGCCGCAATGTAGAGGCGCGTGTGCAGGTGCGGGCTGATGACGAGCGGCGAGTCCCAGTTCCAGCGGAGCGGGGCCTCGTCCTTGCCGGCCTGCGGCTGGATGTCGATCTGCTCGCCGGTCCGTCGGTCGAAGCGGACGATCACGCCGTGCTGCGACTCGGCGTAAACGATGTTCGGGTCGTCCGGATCGATGCGGCTGACGAACCCGTCGCCGCCAGTCGTCACGAACCAGAGGTCGTTGGTGATGCCGTGGTCGGTCATGGTGCGCGACGGCCCGCCCATCGACGTGTTGTCCTGCGTGCCGCCATAGACGTAGTAGAAGGGCGTCGAATTGTCCACGGCCACGTGGTAGAACTGCGTGATGGGCAGGTTCGCCTTGAACTCCCATGTGCGGCCGCGGTCGAGGCTCTCGTAGACGCCGCCGTCGTTTCCGTTCACGAGGTGGTCACTGTCGTCCGGGTCGATCCACAGCGCGTGGTTGTCCACGTGCTTCCACCGCTCGCCGGCATTCTTGAACGTCCGGCCGGCATCGTCGGTGACCTGCATGTAGACGTCCATCGAGTACACGCGGTCCACGTGCTTCGGGTCGGCGACAATCTCGTTGTAGTACATCGGGCCGCCCGGCACGTAGCCGCTCATCTTCTCCCAGCTCGCGCCGCGGTCGGTCGAACGGAAGAAGCCGCCGGCCTTGTTCGCCGCTTCGATGACGGCGTACACGACATCCGGGTTGACGGGCGAGACGGCCAGGCCGATTCGTCCCATGTCTTCCTTGGGCAGGCCGTTGTCCAGCTTCTTCCAGGTGGCGCCCGCGTCCGTGGACGTGTAGAGGGCCGATTCCGGGCCGCCGTCGATCAAGGTCCACACGTGACGCCGCCGCTGATAGGCGGCCGCGTAGAGGGTGTCGGGGTTGCGCGGGTCGATCGCCACGTCGCTCACCCCGGTGTTCTCGCTGACCGTCAACACCGCCTTCCAGGTCTTCCCGCCGTCCGTCGTCTTGTGGAGCCCGCGGTCGCCGCCCGCCGACCAGAGCGGTCCCATGGCCGCCACGTAGACGACCTTCGAGTCGCGCGGATCGACGACGATGCGGCCGATGTGCATCGAGTCCTTCAGGCCCACGTTCTCCCACGTCTTGCCGGCGTCCAGCGACCGGTAGACGCCATCGCCGTACGAGACGCTGCGCTGGCTGTTGTTCTCGCCGGTACCGACCCAGATGGTGTGCGGGTTGCGCGGATCGATGGTGACGCAGCCAATCGAGAACGACCCTTCGGAGTCGAACACCGGCGTCCAGGACATGCCGGTGTTCTCGGTCTTCCAGACGCCGCCCACCGTGGCGAGGTACCACGTGGCGTGGCGGTCGGGGCGCACGGCAATGTCGATGACGCGCCCGGAGGTCACGGCGGGTCCGATCGTCCGCCACGCCAGGCCCGAGAACGTTCCGGACGTCAGGAGATCCTTGGTATCGGCCTGCTTCTCCTCGGGCTTCTGGGCCTGCGCCGCCGGTTTCTGTGCGCCGCCAGCGCCGGACTGTGCGCGAAGGGTGAGACCGGACGCTGCCAGCAGGATCGTGAACCCGACGAGAAGACGCAAGCGTTTCACATGACCTCCAGGGAATATCTGGACCGAGTCCGCTCATTTGACCACGTCCTCGTCCCGAACCTCAAACGCCGACGCGGGTTGGGAGGGCGGTCGCCGCCGACCGGTGAGGCGCGCAGTCGCGCGGCGAAGGACGCTGTTATGACGTGGGTCATAGGCATCGCCGGCGTGCTCCTCCCATGATAAGGTGAAAAGGAATCATCCACTTCGGGAGGCAGAGAAGCATATATGGCGGAGAACTGGTCGGACTTGCTGTTGAACGATCATCAGACCACGGAGAAGGTCTTCGACGCGGTGGAGCGGGCGCTGGCTGGCCCTGGCGCGCCGCCTCCGGGCCTGCTGCGCGACGCCGCGCAGTACTTCCAGGAGTACATCGACGGGTGCCACAACAAGAAGGAAGAGAACCACCTGTTTCCCCTCATCGAGCAGCGCGGAATCCCCCGACATGGCGGTCCGCTCGCGGTGATGCTCGCCGAGCACGAGCAGAACCGATCGCTGCTGCCGCGGCTCGTGGACCTGGTAGACGAGTACATCGGCGGGAACACCGGGGCGCTTGGCGAGTTGAGGAACGTGTTCGCCGAGTATTTCACCCTGATGAAGAACCACTTCTGGAAGGAGAACGACATCCTCTACCCGATGGCGCGCCGCGTGATGAGCGGGGCGGACGGGGACGCTGTCGTCGCCGGCATCATCGCCACCGAGGCGTCGGTCGGACCCGACACCCGCGCGAAGTACTACGCGCTGGCCGACCGCATCATCACCGGAGGGGGCGTCGAGGACCTCTCCTTCGGCGTCGAGCGCGACGTGATGGCCGCCATCCTCAACACGCTCCCGGTGGAATTGTCCTTCGTGGACAAGGACGACAAGGTGCGCTATTTCAGCCACGAGAACGGGGAGAAGATCTTCCCGCGGACGCGTGGTGTGATAGGCATGACGGTGCAGAACTGCCATCCCGAGAAGAGCGTGCACCTCGTCAACAAGATCCTGGCCGACTTCAAGGCGGGAACGCGGACGATGGCGGAGTTCTGGATCGAAATGGGCGGACGCTTCATTCACATCCGCTACTACCCGGTGAGGAGCCCGCAGGGCGACTACCTCGGCGCGCTCGAAGTGGTGCAGGACGCAGCTGGCATCCGGGCGCTGACCGGCGAGCGACGGTTGCTGGCGGAAGAGTAGACGGTCTTCGGCGCGGGGCTCAAGCCCCGCGCCACACTTGCGCACCCCGCGCTACATTTCGTGCATCCGCCGTGACAGCGCGTCGAGCCATCGCTGGTACGCCTCGCGGTATTGCCCGGATGTCGTCGCGTCAGGCTCGAGGCGGTCGCAGGCACGCAGGCCGGCGAACGCGTCGCGCATCGTCGGAAAGATCCCGGCGCCGACACCGGCGGCACGCGCGGCGCCCTGCGCCCCGTCGGTGTCGTACAACTCCACCACCGCGCCGGACGTATCGGCGAAGGCACGCGCGAACAGCGGGCTCAGGAACATGTTGGCGCGGCCGGCCCGCACCGCGCGCACGTCGATCCCCATCTCGCGCATGATGTCGATGCCGTAGTTCAGCGCGAAGACGATCCCTTCCTGCGCCGCCCGGAACAGGTGCGACCGCGTATGCCGGTTGAACGACAGGCCGTGCACCGACGCACCGAGGTCGCGATTGCCAAGCGTCCGCTCGGCGCCGTTTCCGAACGGGAACACGAGAATCCCGTCCGACCCGATCGGCGCCTCGAGTGCGGCGCGGTTCATCTCGTCGTACGTCAACCCCTCCCCCACCGTCCGCTTCACCCAACTGTTGAGCGACCCGGTTCCGTTGACGCACAGGAGCACGCCGTAGCGCGGTGCATCCGGCCGATGATTGACATGAAGGAAGGTATTGACGCGCGAGTCGTTGTCCCACCGCGCCTGATCGCCCACGCCGAAGACGACGCCCGACGTTCCCGCGGTTGCGGCCACTTCCCCCGGCTCGAGGACGTTCAACGAGAACGCGTTGTTCGGTTGGTCACCGGCGCGGTAGGCGACGGGGGTGCCCGCCGAAATCCCCAGCTCATTCGCGGCCGCGGCCGTCACTTCTCCCTGGTGGCCGAACGTCGGGACGATCTCAGGAATGAGCGCGGGCGACAAGCCGTAAACGTTGAGTACGTCCTCGGAGACTCGGCCGTCGAAGAAGTCCCAGAAGATGCCTTCCGAGAGGCCCGACGCGGTGGTCGCGATGCGACCCGTGAGCCGCATGGCAAGGTAGTCGCCCGGGAGCATCGCCTTGTCGGTCGAGGCGAAGACCTCCGGTTCGTGCTCCTTGACCCATCGCAGCTTCGAGGCGGTGAAGTTACCAGGGGAATTGAGCAGCCGCGCGAGGCAGGAGAGGCGTCCGATCTCGTCGAACGCGCGCTGTCCGATCTCGACCGCCCGGCCATCGCACCAGATGATCGCGGGCCGCAGCACCTGCTGGTGCTTATCGACCACCACCAGGCCGTGCATCTGGTACGAGATGCCGACGGCACACACCTCCGTGCCTGGGACGCCCGCGCGCTGAACCGCGTCGCGAACGGCTGAGACGACGTTGCGCCACCACTCGGCCGGGTCCTGCTCGGCCCAGCCGGGCTGCGGCGCGGCCATGGTCATCTCGCAGGACGGCGCCGACGCCTGCGCGACGAGCGCTCCGGTGTCAGCGTCAACGAGCGCCGCCTTTACGAACGAACTGCCGACATCGAGGCCAAGGAGGATGCGGGGCATGACTCGGCATTATGAACGAACCTGGGACGTCTGGAAACAGCTGTAGGGGCGGGTTTCAAACCCGCCCCTACCGGCCGACCGTCGCCTGACCCTGTTTCAGGAACGCCACGAACTGCGCCAGGTCGCGGGTCAGGCCGGGGAAGCTGACCACCGGGCTGCCGTCGGCGTTGACCACGGCGTAGAACGGCAGCGCGACCGTCTTGTACTTGTCCTCCTGCAACTGCTGCTGTCGCTGGAAGACGTCGCCCTCACCGTCCGTATAGAGCCGCACGCGCACGAAGCCAGCGAGTTCGCGGCGCACCTCTTCGCGCGGGAACATGTTCGCTTCCATCCACCGGCAGTTCGTGCAGGTGTAGCCGGTGAAGTCGATGAACACGCGCTTCCCTTCCCGCTTCGCCGTCGCCAGCGCCTGCTCGTAGTCGTTCATGATCCACGACAGCTCGTTCGAGCCGGCGACCGTGGACACGCCCGACTTGAGCGACTCGGGCGGCGGAGGCAGGAACGCTTCCAGCTCGCCCAGCGGCTTGCCGACCAACCCCGTCATCAGCCACAACCCGAGCGTGCCGCACACGAGCGAGGTCGTCAGCCGCGTGATGCCCACGTGCTTGACGGGCGCGTCGTGCGCGAAGCGGAACAGCCCGAGCACGTAGAGCGCCATCATGACGAAGATGACCACCCACGTGGCGAGGACGACGTCGTGCGTGAAGATCCCCCAGCCCCAGACGAGATCGACGTTGGACAGGAACTTCGTCGCCGCGGCCACCTCGAGGAAGGCCATCAGCACCTTCACCGAGTTCAGCCAGCCGCCCGACTTCGGCAGCGACGCCATCCACTGCGGCATCAGCGCGAGGAGGAAGAACGGCAGCGCAAAAACCGTCGAAAACGCGAGCATCCCGACGAGCGGCCATTGCCAATCGCCGCCCGCCGCCATCACCAGCAGCGTGCCGACGAACGGCGCCGTGCAGGTGAACGACGTGAGCGTGAAGGTCAGCCCCATCAGCAACGTCGCCAGCGTCTGGCTGCCGCCCTGCCGCCGCGTCAGGGAATCGAGCTTGTTGACCAGCGCCGGCGGCACGCCGAGGTCGAACACACCAAAGAGGCTGAGCGCGAACGCGAGAAAGATCCCGGTGATGAGGACGTTGATCCACGGGTTCGCCGCAAACCGGTTCAGGCTGGTCGCGCCGAGCAGCAGCGCCATGGCCATGCCGAGCGCCGTGAACGTCAGGATGATGCCGAGCATGTAGGTCACCGCCTGCTGCACCGCCTTGCCGCGGCTACCCGCCGCGTGGTTCGTGAAGTAGGAGACTGTGATCGGCACCATCGGGAACACGCACGGCGTCAGCAGCGACAGCGCACCGACGGTCATCGCCAGCCAGATGAACGACCAGAGCGATCGCTGGCCCTGCGCCGGCACCGCCGGCGTGGCGGCGGACGACGCGGCCGCTGCGGCGCCCGCGGGAGTCCCCGGAGTGGACGCGGCAGGCGCAGCCCCACCTGCGGCAACCACGGCGGCGGGCAGGCCGGCCGCAGGCGGCGGCGTAACCGCCTGGGCGTCAGCATCCCTCCGGGCGGCCGGGGACGGAGTGGCAGCCGGCGGAGCCGCGGTGGCGGGCGTCGCAGCCGGCGCGGATGCTGGGGTCCCAGCCACCGGCGCGCCGGAGATCTCAATCGCCACCTCCATCGTCACGGTCTTCGGCGGCAGGCAGAACTGGTCGTTGCAGGTTTGGAAGTACGCCTGCACCCGAGCCTTCGTTTTCCCGGCGGGCGCGTCACCCGCCGCCTTCACAGGCACCGAGAATCCCGCGCTCTCCGCGTAGAACTCGGTGTCGATGCCGAAGCTCTGATCGAAGGCCGTGTGCGGTGACGGCGCGTCGATACTGCCGCCCAGGCTGAACGGCTGCCCTGGCGCCACGGTGATCCTGGTGGCGATGGGCGGCGGCGGCTGGGTGAGCGAATAGAGGTGCCATCCCTCGGCGATCTGCGCGAGAGCCTGGACCTCGAAGTTGCCGCCCGGCGGCACCTTCGTCGCTTTCGTACTCGCAGACCACTTCACCGGGTCGCCCTGGGCGGCAACCTGATATGGGAAACAGGCGGCGAGCGCGAGAGCGAGAGCGATCGCCGCAAGACGACGTGTGGACACGCGAACCAACGTCATGGATTCAAGCACGTGTCTATCGTAACAAAACACGAGGGGCAGCGGCGGACTGGGTATCCGCCCTTCCTCCTGATATGATCCCCGACTGTCCCCCCTGGAGACGCCCGTCATGCCAACGTGTCGTCGAGTTCTCGCCGTTTTGTCATTCCTGGCCCTCTGTGCTCCCGGCGTCGCATCGGCGGCGGCCGACGACCGGCTTGCCGCGCTGATCCAGACGCAGGGCGTGTCGGGCTTCGAGTCTGACGTGCAGCAGGCCGTCGCCGGGATGCTGCCCGCGTGGGCCACGCCAAAGGTTGACGAGGTCGGCAACCTGGTGCTGACGATCGGACAGGGCCAGCCGCATCTGCTGATCGCCGCGACCATCGACGAGGACGGCTACCTGGTCTCGGGCATCACGGACGATGGCTTCCTGCGACTCACCCGGGTGTCCACCGGGGCCAGCTACCGCCTGTTCGACCAGTTCGTCTACGGACAGCCGGTGGTCATCCGCACGACTGGCGTGACCGCGCCCGTCGGCAAAGGTCCGACAGCGTGGAAGGTGTCCACCCACGTTCCGGGCATCGTGGCGACCGCCTCGAGCCACCTGCAGCGCGGCCGCGACACGTCCACCGCGATCAAGGGACTCGACGACCTCTGGGTGGACGTCGGCGCCAGCTCGCGCGCAGACGTCGAGAAACTCGGGATCAGGTTGCTCGACACCGTCGCCCTCCGCGAGCGTGTCCAGCGGCTGGCCGGGGGACGAACCGCCGGCGTGGCGGCACAGGCGCGGGGCGGCGCGCTCGCACTCGTCAACCTGTTGGCGGGCCTGAAACAGGCGCCCGCCGTCACCGGCACGCTCACGATTGCCTGGGTCGCCCAGGGGTTGTTCGGCGACCGTGGCCTCGCGCGGCTTGGCCAGACCACGGACCCGGATCGGGTGATCCTCCTCAGTCGCGGCGCGCCGGGGCGTGACACGGCCGATGCGAAAGGCGCGCTCGGTCGCCTGGGCGGCGGCCCGGTCGTGCCAGAAGCCGACGCCGCGTTGCTCGATCGCGCGCGCCAGGCGGGCCTGGCGATTCAGACCGTTCCGGCTCTCCGCGGTACGAACGCGTGGCGTCGCGCCACGGTCCAGACGCTGGCGATCCCGACGCTGTTCGCGCAAACGCCAGTCGAGACGGTCCAGGACGACGACCTGTCCGCGGTCACCGCGTTGCTCGCCGAGATGGCCGGGCTGCCGAAGGGCACAGCCGTCTCGGGAAGCTTGGCCGGCCGCCCGCACGAGAACCGGCCGGACGTATTCGCACACCTCGACGCGCTCATCGCCACCTACGGTGTCTCCGGCCACGAAACGGCCGTGCGGGAGGCCGTGGCCTCACGCCTTCCCAGGTGGGCGAGGCCGGAGGTCGATGCGAAGGGCAACCTGACGGTGTCGTTCGGTCAGGGCGGACAGCAGGTTCTCTTCGTGGCCCACACCGACGAACTCGGCTACGAGATCGTCAGCATCCAGGACGACGGGACGGCCACGGTGCGCAAGCGCGGCGGCTTCTTCGACAGCCTGCTGGAGGCGCACCCGGTGCTCGTGCACACGGCCCGGGGCCAGGTTCCCGCGATCGTGGCGCCGCGTCCGAATTACCTGCGGGCCGCCGAGACACAGCCGAAGGCCGAGGAGGTCCTGCTCAACTTCGGGACCACCAGCCGGCAGCAGACCGAGGCGCTTGGCATCGTCAAGGGCGACACGGCGACGGTCCGGAAGGAGTTTGTGCGGCTCGCCGGTTCGCGCGGGTCGGCCCGCGCGATCGACGACCGGGCAGGCTGCGCCGCGCTGCTGGCGGCGCTCGAGAAAATCGACCCGGCGAAGGTCACGAACCGCGTCACGTTCGCTTGGGTCGTCGAGGAAGAGACGGGCCTCGCCGGATCGGGCGCGCTGGCCGAGCGACTGCACCCGGCCTACGCGTTCGCGGTCGATACCTTTGTGTCCTCCGACTCGCCGGTGGACCCGCAGCGAATAGCGCACATCCCGCTCGGCACCGGCGCCGTCCTGCGCGCCGTGGACAACAGCAGCATCACGCCGCCCGAGACGGTGGCGCGGATTCGCGCGCTCGCGGGAGCGCGCCAGGTCCCCACGACGGTCGGCGTGACGAGCGGCGGGAACGACGGCTCCCAGTTCAGCAAGTACGGCAGCATCGTCGTGCCGATCTCGTGGCCCGGACGCTACTCGCACTCTCCCGTCGAGCTCATCGACGGCCGCGACCTCGACGCACTGATCAACCTGATTGTCGTGCTCGTGAACGAGTTCCCGGGGAGACAGTGACGCTCTCTCACCGATTTACTTCTCCCGGTGCGACTCCGGGTCAGACCAGGACGTTGTCGGGGCTGTCCGTCGTCATCCCCGCGTACAACGAAGAAGGCTCCGTGGCCGCGACGATCGAGCGCGTCTCGGCCGCCGCCCAATCGCTCGGCATCGACTACGAGATCATCGCGGTCAACGACGGGAGCCGCGACCGCACAGGGCAAGTCGTTCGGGATCTTGTTCCGCGTGTGCCTCACCTGAGGCTGGTCGAGCACATCCCGAACCGGGGCTATGGAGGTTCGCTCCGGGCCGGATTCGACGCCGCGAGGCACGACTGGATTGCGTTCCTGCCCGGCGACAACCAGTTCGACCCGACCGAACTCCGACGGCTCATTGAGCGGGCGGGCGACGCGGATATCGTGAGCGGCTACCGTGCCAATCGCCAGGACGCGTTCATCCGGAAGGTGAACGCGTTCGGGTGGAACCTCGTCGTCGTCACGCTGTTCGGCCGGCTGTGCCGCGACATCGACTGCGGCTTCAAGCTCTTCCGCCGCGACCTGTTGCAGCACGTGCACACCCAGTCGAACGGGGCGATGATCGACACCGAGCTGCTGGCCGGGGCGCGGGCGCGCGGCTTCGTCATCGCCGACGTCGCGGTGACGCATCTCCCGAGGACGGCAGGCCACTCGACGAGAGCGAACCTGAGGGTCATCCTCCGTGCGTTCCGGGACCTGTTCCTGTTCCGGCTGCGCCTGTGGCGCGAGCTGATCGAGGAACGACGGCGACGGGGGAGACCGCGGGCCTGAAGGCCCGCGCCTGGAGTTTCTACATATTGCTCAGGCCGCGGCGGCGCGCGGATCCGGGGCTCGCGGAGCTGATCGGGCACGCGGTGCCGTCGCCGGAAGCGGCGCGGAAGTTTCTGTACAGCTTTCACGACGAGGCCCTGATCACGGCGGCGCAGGCGCGCCGGGGCCCGGAGGAGATCGCGTACATTCCGGAGGAGACGGCGCCCTTGCAGGGCTTGGCGCGGGTCAATCGGACGTTGGTGCAGGAGGTGGGTCGGCGGTCGACTGAAAGTGACGCCCGCGAGGCCCGATCGCTGACGTCCTGACGCCCGCGGCCCTCCGCGCCTGGTCCGCGACGGGGCATCGACCGCGAACACGCACGGCCGCACACCAGTGGTGAGGTGCCGGCCGCCCTATCGACGGATTACGGTCACTGCGTCGGTGTTGCTTCCGATTGGACAATGTGTCAGCCTCTGCGCGGCGTATGCGAACGGTGAACGTTACTACAGTGATGCCGGCCTACAATGAGGGAGACCGGCTGTCCGCCTTCCTCCAGGACTGGGCATCGGAGGGACTTCGCCAAACATCGACCATTGTCACAGCGCTGGTAGTGGACGATGGCAGCAAGGCGGACCAGGAGGCCCGGCAGCGCCAGGCGGTGGATGCGGCGGCCGAGACCCTGCGACGCGGCGGGGCGCCGCACGGTATTCAGTACCTGCGCGCCCAGCGCAATCAGGGCAAGGGCGCGTCGGTTCGTTGGGGCTGGAGTCGAGCCGACGCGAACGCCGACTGGCTCGGCTTCATCGACGCGGACGGCGCGGTGCCGGCCCGGGAGTACTGGCGTCTGGCCAGCCTGCTTCCCGACGCTTCGGTGGATGCGGTCTGCGGATCGCGCGTGAAGATGGCCGGACGATCCGTGGAGCGGTCGCTGTTTCGCCATGTACAGGGGCGAACGTTCGCGACGGGCGTGGAGGAACTGTTTCACCTGGGCTTCTACGATTCACAGTGCGGGCTTAAGTTCTTCCAGGCGTCGCTCCTTCGACCAGTCCTCCCCCAACTGCAGGAAAATCGCTGGCTGCTCGATATTGAGGTGCTGGTCTTGCTCAGAGAAGCGCGCGCCCGATTCACGGAAGTCCCCATCGACTGCCACCAGCGCGGGGGGTCTTCGCTCGTGTTCGGCATCGATCCTCTGAAGATGGCGGTCCGGCTCGTGAGGCTTCGCGCGCGGCTGCGCCGGCAGAGCGGCAATCCGCGATGACAAGCCCGCGCTGGCCCCGCCTCGTCGCCGGTCTCCTGGGCTTCGTCTGGTTCCTCCAGATCGGCGGAGGCTCGACGCTGAATCCCACGAACGTCGGATGGGTTTTGGCCGGCGACTGGCTGCAGCACTGGCTCGGATGGCTGCTCTTCCGCAACGAGCCGTGGACATTCCCGCTCGGCAAGCTCGCCGCCATGCCCTATCCGATCGGCACCACCATCGGATTCACGGACTCGAATCCCCTCGTGTCGCTGCTGCTCAAACCTTTTTCGAGCATGCTGCCGACGGAGTTCCAGTTCATCGGTCCGTGGCTCGCGATCTGCTTCGTCATGCAGGGCTACATGGGCGCCGCCTTGACCAGCACGGTGACGAAACGTCCGGGACAACAAGTGCTCGGCGGCTGGCTCGTCGTCTTGAGCCCGGTCCTCCTGGCCCGGCTTGGCCACGACACGCTCTGCGCCCACTGGCTGCTGCTCGGGCTGATGTATCTCGGGCTTCGCGACTACCCCGACGCGGGATCCGCGCGCCGGTCCGCGTGGCTGTCGACGGGCGCGGTGATGCTGCCGGCTGCCATTCATCCGTATCTCGCCGCGATGTGCTGGGTGCTCGCGCAGGCACTCTACGTACGACTATGGCGATCGGGGCTGATGACGATTGGCCGTGCCGCAGCCGCCGCGCTCGCCACCACGGCCGGCATGCTGGCCGTATTTGGCGCGATCGGCTACTTCGGCAAGGCGCAGCTTGGAACAATGGGTTTCGGAAGTTTTTCGTCCGACCTGCTGACGCTCGTTAATCCAATGCACCTCTCGCGCCTGTTGCCTTCGGTGCCCCTGCCCCCGTCCCAGTGGGAAGGGCTGGGCTTCCTCGGCCTCGGCGGTGTCCTCCTATTCGTCGCGGCCGCCGTCGTGTTCGTCCGTCGACGACCGTCCACGGGGCAGCACATCTGGCCGGTCGTTGCGGCCTGCGTGCTGATGGGCTTCTATGCGCTCTCGAGCGTCGTGACGGTCGGTGGTCACGAACTGCTGCGAATTGATTGGCTCACGCCACTGGTCACGCCCTTTCGCGCGTCGGGCCGCTTCATCTGGCCTCTTCACTACCTCGTGTTGATGTTTGGCGTCTGGGGCGTCACGCGGGCGTTCGGGCCCGGACGTCAATCGACAGCGACCGCGCTGCTCGCGGCGGCGGTCACGCTGCAGGCGGCAGACCTCAAGGTTGACCCGTTCTGGTTGTCACAGAAGAAGTTCCGCCAGGCGCCCATCGCCGATTTCACGCTGGCCGCCGGGCGCTA
This sequence comes from Acidobacteriota bacterium, assembly GCA_017883185.1. Taxonomy (GTDB): domain Bacteria; phylum Acidobacteriota; class Vicinamibacteria; order Vicinamibacterales; family Fen-181; genus FEN-299. The sequence goes on along the minus strand of JADGOB010000013.1, from coordinate 13,504 downwards.
TCGTCACCTGGCGCTCTTCCCAATGCAGGTACTCGGCGTCTGCGGCGATCCGTACGAAGAGGACCACGCGTACCGCTACATGCTCCTGGCGTACCGGCTGAAGACGACCTACAACAGCGGCATCTTTGCGCGCCTGCCCGCCAAAAAGGTGAGCGCGGAGTGCCGTCGTATGGAGCAGGCGCTCGGCGCACGAACACTCGACGCGCAGACCATCTACGTCGTTTCGCCTGCACACGTGCCGAGATTCAAGAGCGCGGGCGCCGCGTGTGGCCGCTTCGACGGCGATTGGATCTGCGTGAGCCGCGACAGCGACGAGACGTTTCGGACCTACGTCGAAACCGGCAAGGCGCGCTACCAGCTCGTCCGCTGACGGAGCGCCGTGATCTGCGCGGTGTGATGGCGGCCGTGCCAGGCGTAGAGCTCGAGCAAGTCGAGCGGCGCGCCGGCCAGCCACAGACTCGCTCTTCGTGTGGCTCGCGACCGGCGCCTACCAGCACCCGTTCTACTGCTACTTTCGGAAGGCCGGCTGGGACCTCCACGAGGAGTGGCACGACGAAGCCATGATCGAGACACTCGACACCCTGGGCGCTGACCGTATGGAACGCCGATGATGGCCCCTGACCTGGTGCTGATCGTCCCGTGCTACAACGAGGCCCGCCGCCTGCAGGAGTCGGCGTTCCTCGATTTCGTCCGGCAGCATCCCTCGGTCCGGATCCTGTTCGTGGACGACGGGAGTGTCGACGGCACGGCAGCGCTCCACGCTCGCCTGGCGGCGGCCGCGCCCGGGAGCATCTCGGCCCTGCGCCTCGAGACGAACCAAGGCAAGGCGGAAGCCGTCCGACGGGGAATCCTGGAGGCCATGGGCCGCGGGCCGACGCTGGTCGGCTTCTGGGATGCGGATCTCTCCACGCCGCTCGCGGCGATCAACGACTTCCTGAGCGTGGCGGCGAAGTACCCCGACATCGACCTGATTCTCGGCTCGCGGGTGCTGCTGATGGGCCGGGACATCCGCCGCAGGGCCACGCGACACTACCTTGGGCGCGTGTTCGCCACGGCCGCCTCGCTGGCGCTCAGCCTCCCCGTGTACGACACGCAGTGCGGTGCGAAGGTGTTTCGCGTGAACGAGGCGATGCGCCGCGTCTTTGCTGCGCCGTTCCGCAGCCCGTGGATCTTCGACGTGGAAATCCTCGCGCGCTACCTCAACCTCCCGGTGGATGATGGTGGGACGCCCCGCCGGTCGCGGATCTACGAACTGACGGTGCCGGCCTGGTACGATGTCCCCGGGTCGAAGCTCGAGGCCTCGGACTTCGTTCGCTCGATGTTCGAACTGGTGGCCATCTGGCGTGACCGGCGCGCGGGGCGGATCTGACCGGCTGCCGGTCCCGTGAGTAGGCGGCCCTCCAAGGATGATCGCGATGCGTGTGTGGGTGCGGCTTCTTTGCCTGGCTGCCGTGGTCGTGGTGTTCTGTGCGCCGCTGTTTGCGGGGCTCGGGCGGACCGACCAGGAAAACGACGAGGCGATTTACAGCTACGCCGTCGAGAGCATTCTCGAGACGGGCGACTGGCTGAACCCCAGGCTCGCGCCCACGACCGACGCGGTGTTTCTCGAGAAACCGCCGCTGAAGTTCTGGATCGTGGCGCTGCCCATCCGCCTGGGCCTCCTGCCTGACAACGACTTCGGCCTCCGGTTCTGGGACGCGGTCTTCGGCAGCCTGGCCTTTCTCTACGTGTTCGCGATCGGGCGGCGGATGGCGGGGTGGTTCTGCGGTGTCGTGGCGCTGCTGATCCTGTACTCGTTCGACTCGCTGATCTTCGCGCACGGCCTCCGCGGGAACAACATGGAGGCGCCGCTCATGCTGGCCTACGCGGGCGCCGTCTACCACTTCGCGCGGTGGGCGGAGACGGACGACGCTCGCGGCGGGTGGCGGCACGCGCTTGCCGTCGGCCTCTACTTCTTCCTCGGTTTCATGACGAAGTTCGTGGCCGCGCTCTTCCTGCCGATGGTCCTCGGCGCGGCAACCCTCGAACTCACGTCCGCACGGGACAAGGCGCTGCGCGAATGGCGCACCTGGGTCGTGGTCCTCGGCGTGGTGGCCGTCCTGGTGGCGCCGTGGTTCATCTACCAGATGCTGCAGCCGGGACGCGGCCTGTGGGCGGTGATGCTGGGCGAACACGTGTACAAGCGGTTCAACGCCTGGCTGGATCCGAATCACGTCAAGCCCTGGTACCACTACTTCGTCGATCTCTTCGACCAGATGACGGCCGCGGGCACGGCCTGGGTCATCATCGCCGGCGCGGTCCTGATCCACGCACGCGTGCTCCGCGAGCGATGGCCCGAGGGCACACTGACCCTCTACTGGTTCTGGCTGCCGTTCGTGCTGATGTCGCTCGGCACCAGCAAGTTGCGGCACTACACGTATCCGTTCCTGCCGCCGGTGGCCCTGGCGGGAGGGTACTTCATGGCGTCGGTGGCCAACGTCATCGACGACATGGCGGCCGGGCGTCCTCCGGCATGGATGTCCCGGATCGCCCAGAAGATCCGAGTCGATCGTCTCGTTGCGGGCGGCCGTGCGGCGCTGCCCATGATGACCGCAGCCGTAAGCTTACGCAGCGGGGACGCGATTCGCGTGCTGCGCGTCGTGCTCCTCGTTGCGGCGATCGGCTATCTGGGCCTCGCCGCGATCGCGCTCGTCTACCCAGGTCGTCTTGAACTCGCCGGCCTGCTGATCGTGCGCCACCCGTCGGTGTGGCGGCCAGCCCTCATCGCCATGGTCCTCGGCCTGCTCGCCGGGCACGGCCGATCGACGGCGCGCATCGCCGTTCCCCTGGTGCTGATGGCCCTGCTGCCGATCGCCTGGTATCGTACGACGCTCAACCGGGTGATGTTCGAGCATCACCCGCTGCTCACGTCCCGGAATTGCGTGCAGGCGGTGCAGCATGCCGAACTGAAGGCCGGACGACCGGTCCCGGGTGTGTACGTGTATCTGCCCAGCCACTACTACGCGCACCCGTACTTCTTCTACTACCGGAAGCTGGGGTGGGACCGGCAAGAAGGGCTCGCCGATGAACAGCTGATGCAGATGCTGGATACGCCCGGCCTGCAGCGGCCCATCATGATGCCGCGGGATCAGTACCTGGCGGCACACGCCGCCCACGACGGCCCCACGGCCCCTCTGGGGTCGCTCATCCAGGTGGAGGAGATCGTCATCCTGATGCCAGGCCCGTACGCGAAGTGCGGCATCTGATCGTCGCGCCGGGCAACGCTGATGCGTTGCCCGTCCACGAACTCAACCGCGAAGGGCAGGACGTTCCGGTGCGACGGCCGGTCGTTGTCGGGCCTACCCGTTCGGGCCTCTTCCGCGCGACCTGCCGGTCGGCCCTACGAGGCTTGTCCTGGCGACCTGCCGGTCGCCCCGACGGACAGCGACGCCTGCCGCGCACGGGTGTCGAGAACCAACTGCTCGAGCGTGGCGGCGGACAGGGTGTCGCGCATCCGCACCTGCACCTCCTGCCAGACCGGGTGCGCTGCGCACCACGGGCTGCGGTGACACCCACCCGACAGCAGACAGATGTTCAACTCGGGAACACCGTCGAGCGCCTGAAGAATATCCAACAAAGAAGCGCAACGTCCTCGTTCGAGCAGCTCGAAGCCACCCTTCTTGCCGCGCCACGAGGCGACGAGGCCGGACCGGACGAGACGCTGGAGGACTTTTGAGAGGAAGGCCGGCGAGACTTCCGCAGCATCGGCCAGTTCGCTCAGGCTGGAGCGAGGGTTGGTGTCCGCGCTAGCGAGGTGAATCATCACTCGAACGCCATAGTCCGCCGCACGGGTCAGTTGCATGATCGGTCCAGATAGGAAAAACCGGATGAAATGAGTCAGTTTCTGACATACGCCAGGACGACGATGTAGTGGGCGATGCTGCCGCCGAGCACGAACAGATGCCACACACCGTGGAGCACCGGTAGTCGGTGGTCGAATGCGTAGAAGCCGATGCCGACCGTGTAGCACAGGCCGCCGGCAATCAGCCACGCCAGCCCGCCTGGCCCGATCACCTCGGCCAGCGGCCGGAAAGCGACGACCGCCATCCACCCCATCGCCACGTAGATGACCACCGACAGCACCCGCTCACCCTTGACGCGGCGGAACTCCTGCAGGGCCCCGACGACAGCGAGTGTCCAGACCGCGGCAAAGAGCGACCACCCGAGGCGTCCGCGGAGGGCGACAAGCGTGAGCGGCGTGTAACTGCCCGCGATGAGCAGGTAGATGGCGGTGTGATCGAGGTGCTTGAAGACCCGCTTCGCGCGGCCCCTCAGGCTGTGGTAGAGCGTAGAGCACGTGTAGAGGGTCAGCAGCGAGGCGCCGTAGATGCTGACGCTGACAATCTTCCGCGTGTCGCTGTGAAGTCTGGCGTCCACGACCAGCACCACGACGCCGACGAGCGCCAGGATCGCGCCGACCAGGTGGCTGATGCTGTTGAATCGCTCTCCGTGATACATGACGGCTCTCGACTCTTGGCGTTGTCAGGCTGCCGGCTCGCTGCCGCATGGCCGCGTCACACCGACATCAGAACTTCGAAACCGCGATCCCCGCCTCGGAAGAGATCTACAGGTGTTCAACCAGGATTCGCACGCCGATGGCGATCAGCGCCACGCCACCGACAATCCCCATTCGCATCCCGACCGCTCGCCCAACCCGCTTGCCCAGCAGGATCGCCAGGAGCGACAGGCATCCCGTCACGACGCCGATCACCAGGCTGGCGTACCAGATGCGGGCGCCGAGCATGGCCAGCGTCAGGCCGATCGCCAGCGCGTCGATGCTGGTCGCCAACGACAGAACGATCAACGTGGTGCCCCGGCTCGGGTCCCGCGCCAGCTCTTCCTCCGCGCCGCTGACGGCGGCCCAGATCATACGGCTGCCCACGAGGGCGAGCAGCGCGAACGCCACCCAGTGATCGACCGCCCCAATATACCGCGCGACGCTCACGCCCAGGAACCAGCCGACGATCGGCATGAGGAACTGGAACAGGCCGAAGTGGAACGAGAGCCGGAACATCGCCCGTGTGCCCTGCGCCCGGTTACTGGCGCTCGCCGCCAGCGACACGGCGACGGCATCCATCGAGAGGCCCACCGCGATGACGAGGATTTCCCAGAGTGACATCAGGCGGGGGTCGATGCGCGATGTCGCTGCCAGTACGCGTAGGCAGGCACGCCGGCCAGGATGATCGCGAGGCCCGCCAGCGCGTTCAGCGGCTGCGTCACCAGCGTGCTGACCGAAATGTACAGCGCCGCGAGAATAAACACCACCGGCGTCACCGGGTAGCCCCACGTCCGATAGGGGCGCGGCAGATCGGGGCGCGTCCGGCGCAGCACGATCACCGAGCCGACGGTGAGACCGAAGAAGATCCACTGCCCGAAAATCACGTAGGTGGCCAACTGCTCGAACGTCCCGGTGACGCTGAGGATGGCCGCCCACGCGCCGGTGGCGAGAATCGAGACGTGCGGCGTCAGCAGCTTCGGGTGCAGGTCCGCGAACTTCCTGAAGAACAACCCGTCGCGCGCCATGGCGAAGAACACGCGAGGCGCGGTCAGCACGTTGCCGTTGGCGGCGCCGGTAATCGAGCACAGGATCACGCCGGCAATCAGGGACGCGCCGATCGGCCCGATCGCGACGTTCATCACGTCTGCCGCGATTCGGCTCGACTTCGCGATCTGCCCAGCCGGGAACACGTAGAGGTACGCGAGGTTGGTCGAGATGTAGAGGACGACCACCACCGCGGTGCCGGCCAACAACCCGAGCGGCATGTTCCGCTGAGGGTTCTTGATCTCGCCGCTGCTGAACGTCACGGCCTCCCACCCCTTGTAGGCCCACAGCGACAGCACGAGGGCGGCGCCGAAGTTCCCGACCAGCCCGCCGGACCACGCCGCGGGGGCCGGCTGCACGAAGTTCGCGGTGTTTCCGTTCGCGAAGACGAACACGACGAGCGACACCGCGACGATGGCGCCGAACTTGATGAACATCAGCAGGTTCTGCAGCGCCGCGCCGTAGCGCACGCCGAGGATGTTCACCACGACGAGCACCGCGATGAGCGCGAGCGCCACGAACTTCGACGCCAGCGGCGACAGCGGGACGAAGTACGGCAGGTAGCGCGCGGAGAACGCCACGGAGAGCGTGGCGATCGCGCCCGAGTCGATCACGAAGAACAGCGTCCATCCGAAGAGGAATGCGACCAGCGGTCCGTAGCTTTCGCGCAGATAGACGTACATCCCGCCCGCCTGCGGGAACGCCGCGCCCAGCTCTGCGAAGGCCAGGGCACCAAAGAACGAGAGCACACCCCCGACCGTCCAGACGGCGAGAATGAGTTGCGGTGAGCCAACGAGGTCGGCTATCCGGTTGGGCGCCACGAAGATGCCCGAACCGATCACGGTGCCGATGAGAATACCAACGACGGATGTGAAGCCGAGCACGCGCGGAAGCTCGCGGTGCGCCGCGCCGACGGCGACGGCGGCAGGTTCGGGCGAAGTCATGGCCATGGGGGATGAGGATATCAGGGCGCAGGAGCGGTGGCCAGTGGCAGTGGCCAGTTGGCAGTGGCCAGTTGTTAGTGGGCAGTTGCCAGTGGCCAGTTGCTAGTGGGCAGTGGGCAGTTGCCAGTTGCCAGCCCGGCAACAGCGAGTAACGCACAGCCTGCTGTGTTTTGCCTGCTGCCTGCTGCCTGCTGCCTGCTGCCTGCTGCCTGCTGCCTGCTGTCCCGAAGCTGGCCTATAATTCGGTGAGTCATCCACTGCCGCCGTCTCGTTGCAGCGTTCGCGGTCCTCGCCACGGTTGCCGGCCTGAGCCGCTGGCGGGATGGCACGTGGAAACACTGGACTCTGGCCGAAGGCCTGATTCCAGGGGACCTGCAGAAACTTGCTCAACCGTTACGATCTCAGCCCTGGAAGATGTCTATGTCATGGCGGCAATCAGCAGCGTCACCGTGATGGGGCTGGCGAGTGTGGACAGCATCACGCACGCGGTGACGAACGAGGGCTCGACGTCGAACTCGATCGCGAGGATGGTGGTGAGCACGGCGCTCGGCATACCTGACTGAACGATGGCAGCCTGCCTGGCGACGCCGGTCAGGCCCAGCAACTGCGCGGCGCCGACGGCGAGAAGCGGCGTCACCACGAGCGACAACGCTCCTGCGAGCGCAACCAGCGCCGGACGGTCGGGCCAGGCGCTTCGTTCCAGTTGCATCCCCAGGACGAGGATCATCGTCGGCAGCGCCGCGCCGCTGAGCAACTCGACCGGTCGCATGATCGCAGGCGGCATGGGGATGCCGAGGCCGACCACGGTCCCCGCCGCCACCACTCCCCACACCGCCGGCACCCGCAGGACTCCCCGCGCGGCCTGCCCGATCGAGCGGCGGCCGGCCGACGCCAGGAAGACGCCGAGCGTGTAGGTGGCGACGGCATTGGCGACGAAATAGACGGTGGCGTGCGCGAGCGCGTCCCTCCCGAACGCGAACAGCACGACGGGCAGCCCGTAGTTGCCGCTGTTCGAGAACATCACCACGATCAGGAACGCGCTGGTCAGGGCGCGGTCGAGGCGAAGCGGCAGCGTGACGAGGCGCGCCACCAGGCCGATCCCGACGATCACCAGGACCGCCAGCGCCGTCATCCGGATGAAATCACTCGCGCTCAGAGACGAGGTCACGAGCAGGTGGAAGACAAGGCACGGCGACAGCGCGTTGAACGTAATGCGCGAGAGCGTGCGCACGTCCGCCTTCAGCACGCGGGCGACGGCAAAGCCGACGGCCGCGACGATGAAGATCGGCAGCACGTCGTTGGCAAAGATGGACAGCAGCAGGGTCACGGGAGGGAGATCATATCAGACAGCCGGCAGCGGGCAGCCAGCAGAAAGCTGCTGAACGTGCGTGCTCCCGCTGCGGTCATGGGGCCACGTTCGGACGTACAATTGTCCGCACTGTGCGGAGAGAGAACCCGAATGAAGACTCTGTGGCAGGAAGCGATCGGGCGTGAACTGGCGGATTGCAGGGCTGGCAGCTGACAGCTGTCTCCTGACGGCTTCTATCTTCTATCTTCTGTCTTCTTGTCCTGGAGCCATTGATGCGAAGAATCCTCCTCCTTGCCATGCTTGGTGTCGTGTGCCTGGCGTCGGCCGTCGCCGCGGGCGTGCCGGGCCGGTTCATGCAGTACCCGACGATCTCGGGTGACACGATCGTGTTCACGTACGAAGGCGACCTGTGGTCGGTCCCGGTGGCGGGTGGCGCAGCCCGCCGACTGACCAATCACCCGGGCATCGAGGAAGCCGCGAAGTTCTCGCCCGACGGCAAGACGCTGGTCTTCACCGGCGGATACGACGGCACCCCCAGCTTGTACGCGATGCCCGCCACGGGCGGTGCGCCCAGGCGGGTCACGTACTACGGCGCGGGCGTGCAGGCCGTCGCGTGGACGCCAGACGGCAGGAAGATCGTCTTCCGGTCGAGCCACGAGGCCACCTTCAGGCCGATGGCCCGGCTGTACTCGGTCTCGCCGGAGGGCGGCTTCCCCGAAGCGCTCCCGATGGACCGGGGCATCCTCTGCTCGTATTCGCCAGACGGGACGAAGCTCGCCTACAACCGCCGCGGCATCGAGGAGTATTACTGGAAGCGGTACAAGGGCGGTCGGTACGTTGACCTGTGGCTCTACGACTTCGCGAGCAAGCAGTACACGCAGCTCTCCGACTTCGTCGGCAAGAGCGCCTACCCGATGCACGCGGGCGGCAAGCTCTTCTTTGTGTCGGACCGCGATCCGAAGGGCATCAGCAACCTCTACACGATCGATCCCGCCACGAAGAAGGTCGTTCAGGTGACGACGTTCGACGACTTCGACATCCAGTGGCCGACGACCGACGGCAAGCGCATCGTCTTCGTCCGCGGCGGGCGCCTGACGGTATTCGACACGGCGACGGGGGCCGTGAAGCCGGTGGAGGTGGACATGCCCTCGGACCGGTGGCCGCTGGCCGAGCGGACGGTCAACCCGCGCGACTACATCCAGACCTTCTCGGTATCGAACGACGGAAAGACGGCCGTGTTCGAGGCGCGGGGCGATATCTTCCTCGTTCCATCCGACGATGCGCTGCCGACGGTGAACCTGACGGCCACGACCCTCACGCGTGAGCGCCACCCGCAGATCTCGCCCGACGGCAAGAAGGTCGCGTTCTTGTCGGACAAGACCGGCACCTACCAGATCTACCTGGCGAACATCGTGGGCGACAAGAGGTGGGAGCAGCTGACGACCGAACTCGATCGGACCGTCTACCACCTCGAGTGGTCGCCCGACAGCTCGAAGATCCTCTTCGGGAACAAGGACTTCGCGCTGTTCTACGTCGATGTCGCGACGAAGAAGCTCACGAAGTTCGCCACCTCGAACCAGATGAAGAACGACGAGTTCTTCTGGGAAGTGAGCGACTACTCGTGGTCGCCCGACAGCAAGTGGGTCACCTACTCGTTCACGCAGTTCAACCGGAACAATCGGGTGTTCCTCTACAGCCTCGACCAGAACACGTCGTTCCCGGTGACCGGCGACTTCTTCGACAGCCTCAACCCATCGTTCGACGCCAACGGCGACTACCTCTACTTCCTGTCCTACCGGAACTTCGACACGCGGATCGACCTCTTCGAGGACAACCACGTGATGGAACACCCGGTGCAGGTGATGGCCGTGCAGCTCAGGGCGGGCCAGCGGCCGCCGTACGATCGCGGCAGGGACAAGAAGGACGCCGAGCCGTTCCGCATCGACGTGGCCGGCCTCGAGGCGCGCGTCTTCCCGCTGCCAATCCCACCCGGTCTCTACTTCCACCTGAAGGCCGGCAAGGGGCTGGTCACCTACACGTCGCTGCCCACCTACGGCGAGGCGGAGACCGAGGAGCTGTTCAAGCCGGGCGGCGCAGAGAAGTGGACGCTGCACGTCTTCGACATGGCCTCGCAGAAGGACGTCGCTGCAGAAGGGACTATCGTGGACTGGCGGCTGTCGGCCAACCGCGAGCAGGCGATCGTGCGCAAGGCTGGTGTCAGCTTCCAGGTGACGACGCCGGACAAGATCGTGCAGAACCCGAAGTCGCTCGGGACGAGGCTGTCGCTCGAGAAGATGGCGGCGCGCGTGCGCCCGGTCGAGGAGTGGACGCAGATCTTCAACGACACGTGGCGCTGGTACCGGGAGTTCTTCTACGACGAGAACATGCACGGCCGTGACTGGAAGAAGTGGGGCGACACGCTCCGCGCGATGATTCCCGATCTGTCGTCGCGGTCCGATCTCAACTGGCTGCTCTCGCAGCTGGTGGGCGATCTCAACGTGTCGCACACCTACGTGGGCGGCGGCGACCTCGGGCCGCAGCTGACGCCCGAGGTCCGGATCTACCCCGGCCTGCTCGGCGCCGATCTCGAGGCCGACGCCAGCGGCTACCTGAAGTTCGCGAAGATCTTCGGGCCGACCGCCTACAACGCGGACCTCACCTCGCCGCTGGCCCGGCCAGACGTGGACGTGAAGGAGGGCGAGTTCCTCATCGCGATCGACGGCCGCGAGGTGAAGACGACCGACAATCCCTATCAGTTCCTGCAAGTCACGCGCGGCCAGAAGGTGAAGCTGACGGTGAACTCGAAGCCCACCGCGACCCTCGCGCGAACGTACGAGATCGAACCGCTGCGATCGGACGCCACACTGCGCTACAACCGCTGGCTGGCCGACAACATCGACGCGGTCCTCGAGGCGTCGAACGGCGACATCGGCTACATGCACATCCAGGCGATGGGCACCGACAACATCGGCCAGTTCGACAAGTTCTGGCGGGCATTCCGTTACAAGAAGGGGCTCATCATCGACGTGCGCGGCAACGGCGGCGGGTGGACCGAGTACTTCATGATTGACAAGCTCGAGCGGAAGCTGACGGCCTACAACGTCCTGCGCGGCATGGAACCGTTCCGCTACCCGGGTTCGACGACGACCGGCCAGATTGCCGTCATCACCAACGAGTACAACGGGTCGGACGGCGAGGCGTTCGTCGAGCACTTCAAGGCACGCAAGCTGGGGACGGTGATCGGCGTGCCGTCGTGGGGCGGCCTGGTGGGAATCCTCAACCGGCAGTTGACGGTCGACAACGGCACCGTGGAGCAGTCGAACAACTCGTTCTACAACGAGCAGGGCAAGTGGCTGGTCGAGAGCCACGGCGCCGACCCGGACATCGTGCTCGACAACGACCCGACATCGGCGTCAGCCGGCCGCGACGCGCAACTCGAACGCGCGATCGAGGAACTGCAGAAGCAGATCAAGGCGAAGCCGTTCGCGTTCCCGCCGAAGCCGAAGTACCCCATTCGGTAGCGACGGGAACAGTTGTCAGTTGTCGGTTGTCAGTTGCTGGTCTGTCGCGCATGACGGACTGGCCACTGACAACTGACCACTGACCACCGTCAGATGACCTTGCGCTCGACCGCGATCTCCAGGAGAACACGCTCCCGCTCGAGGAGGGTGACATCCTGTTCTTCTACACGGACGGCATGGTCGAAGCGGAGAACGAGGCGGGCGAGTTCCTGGGACCCGATCGCCTCGACGCGCTGCTCGCGGACGTTCCGCGGCTCGGCGGAACTCTCCGACGACGCGACGATGATGGCGCTGCGGTTTGGCGCGAACGAGATACCTGCAGCCATCGTCTAATCGTCTATGTGGTATCCGCGCCTACTACCTGCCCTGCGCGCGCTGTTCCGCGCGCCCCTGGTCACCATGGTCGCCATCATCTCCCTCGCCCTGGGGATCGGGGCGAATGCCGCCATCTTCTCGCTCTTCGACCAGATGCTCCTGCGCCCCCTGCCAGTGCCCGAACCCGGGCGGCTGGTCAACCTGGATGCGCCCGGACCGAAGCCCGGCTCGCAATCGTGCGGCCAGCCCGGCGACTGCCAGGCGGTCTTCAGCTACCCGATGATCCGGGACCTCGAGCGGCTCCAGGCCGTGTTCACCGGTATCGCCGCGCACCGGCCGTTCGGCGTGAACCTGGCGTACCGCGGTCAAACGATGAACGGCGATGGACTGCTGGTCTCGGGCGGATACTTCCCCGTGCTGGGCATTCAGCCGGCGCTCGGCCGCCTTCTCACCCAGCGGGACGACGGTACGGCCGGCGAGCCGCATGTCGTGGTGCTGAGCTACGACTACTGGCGAACCAGGTTCGATCAGAACCGCGACGTGCTGAACCAGCCGCTGATCGTGAACGGGCAGCCGCTGACGATCGTCGGCGTCGCCCCTCGCGGGTTCGAGGGCACGACGCTCGGCGTGAAGCCGCAGGTCTTCGTCCCGATGACGATGCGCGACGCGATGGAGTCGGTCTTCAAGGGCAGCCTCGAGAACCGGCGCTCCTACTGGGCCTACGCGTTTGCGCGGCTGAGGCCGGGCGTGACGGTCGAGCAGGCCGTGAACACCATCAACGTCCCCTACCACGCCATCATCAACGACGTCGAGGCGCCGCTCCAGAAGGGGATGAGCGATCACACGATGAAGCAGTTTCGCGCGCGCAAGCTCACACTCGAGCCCGACGCGCGTGGACAGAGCCAGATGCACAAGGAAGCGAAGACGCCACTGGTCCTGCTGCTGAGCGTCACCGGCCTGGTCCTGCTCATCGCCTGTGCGAACATCGCCAACCTGCTGCTGGCGCGGGCCGCCGGGCGCGCGTCGGAAATGGCTGTCCGCCTGTCGATTGGCGCCGGCCGCGCAAGGCTCGTCGGGCAACTCCTCACCGAATCGTGCCTGCTGGCACTGCTGGGCGGCGCCCTTGGGATCCTGGTGGCCCGCTGGACGCTCGATCTGATCGCCTCGCTCCTGACGGCAGAAGCCGTCCGCGCGATCCCGGTCACCGTGGATGCCCGCATCCTGCTGTTCGCCGCGGCACTGACGGTGGGAACCGGATTGCTGTTCGGCCTGTTCCCGGCACTGCACAGCACGCGGCCGAATCTCGTGACCGCGCTGAAGGGACAGTCGGGCCAGCCGAGCGGCGCGCGGTCGGCGGCGCGCTTCCGCACGGTGCTGGTCACCTCGCAGATCGGCCTGTCGATGCTCCTGCTCGTCTGCGCGGGCCTGTTCCTCCGGAGCCTGTTCAACGTGAGCCGGGTGGAACTCGGGGTCAAGGTCGAGAACGTCGTGACGTTCGGTGTCTCGCCGCAGCTCAACGGCTACACCGCGCAGCGCTCGCTGGAACTGTTCGAACGCCTCGAGGACGAGAAAGGCCGCCACAGCAGCAGAGAGACGACCAGAGCGGCCAGCGAGAGAATCGCACCGGCACGGAACGCTGCGTCCTGGTATCGCAGGGTGACGTGATGCCGGCCAGCCGGGATCTCCACGGCTTGAAAGGCATGATTTGCTCGCCACAGAGAACGCCCTTGGCCATCCACGCGGCATACCTGGTGAATCTGGCCGGACCGGACGACGGGCTGTTCGCCAAGTCAGTCGCGATGGTGCGTCACGAGGTCGAGCACGCCCACGAGTT
>JADGOB010000179.1 GCA_017883185.1 Acidobacteriota bacterium | reverse complement strand
TGCGAACCCTACAAAAAGGCTCACATGGCTTCTGTGCGACATGCCTGTCGTCGATGGGCCGCTCGCCTGGATCATGTATCTCCTCCGACTCCTCGTTTCCTTGCCGGCAAGTATACCGGGGCTGCGCTACGCGGCCCACCCGGCCACGGCGCGGCCGTGTGACCGGTGCGCGGCTACGGCGTGCGCACCCGCGTTCGCGCGCTCTCGCAGACGCCGTCCCAGACGACGCGGTAGAGCCAGGTCATCGACCATGAACCACAGGGTCGCCTTCACCTGCGGATACCGTCGAGCGGCGAACGAGTAGGCATCGAAGTACCGCGCGGCCACATGATCACGGACATACGTCGCGAAGGTGCGCGGCGAGGTGCTGAAGTCGTCGTCGGCGCCGCGCGGAGCCGTGCCCCCCGGCGATGACGACGGCGCTGCTCGCGGCACGCTTCACGCCGTCGTGAAAGGCGCGGAGCATCTTCGCATACGTGCGGGCACCGAAGAAGCGGGCACCTGGGCGGCTCTGCGGGTAGAGGCTGCCGCCCGTGTTGGGCTCGTTCCAGCACTCGAAGTAGTCCGCCGATCCCTTGTACCTGCCGGCCAGGAATCCACCGAGGCCCTCGAACTGAGCGAGCACGGCGGGATGTCGGAGGGCGTCAGGATGATGCGGATACCTTCCGCGTGCAGAGCCGCCGCCACGGCGTCGAGCCGGGCGAGATAGGCGTCGGCGTAGCCGTCGCCGTCGGTGTTCGCCGGCGCTGGAGGCGCCCGGGGCGGTCGGCTGCAATGTCGCCCAATGCACCACGACGCGTGTCCACCTGGCTCCGAGCTTGCCTGAGCCCATCTCGGCGACGATCCCCGGGAACTTCGCGGGATCGTCGGCGGACTCCTCGAGACGGTAGTCGACGATGCCCTGCCTACCGCCGCTCGCGCCTCGTGCGAAGCGCTCGGGAGCTCGGCGCAGAGGACGAGCAGGGAGGCCGCCAGCAGACCTACCCCGGCGGCGCAGCCGTGCCCGGAATCGATATGTTCGCATGCCAGATGTCGCTCACGTGACAACTCTGGAGGAATCGTCCCCAGCGGATAGTATAGCCGCAGGCTGCGGGGAAGGCTCCCTGCGGCAGGTGCCGTACCCGAGGAGGACATCGTCCCGGACATCGACGTCATCGTCGTCACCTACAACTCCGCTCGCGAGCTGGACTCGAGTCTCACGGGCGTTCGCCGTGCCGCCGCAGGCGGGCGCGTCGTCGTGGTGGACAACGCTTCGAGCGACGGATCCGCTGACGTCGCTCGCGATCGCGAGGCCGATGTGGTCATCGCCAACGACCGGAACCTCGGTTTCGCCCGCGCGGTGAACCTGGGCTTGGCGGCCTGCAGTTCGGAGCACGTGCTGCTGCTCAACCCCGATGCGGAACTCGGTCAGGCCGCTTTGGCCAGCATGCGTGCAGTACTGCGCGAGCAGACCGGCGCCGCGATCGTCGCGCCGCTCCTCCGCGATCCCGAGGGTGTGACGCAGTCGGGCGCCGGCCGCTTCGCAACGCTGACCCGGAGGGTGGGGCTGTGCCTGCCGCTCGGCGGCCGGGTGCCGTACTTCAGACCACAGTATCGGCTGCTCCCGGACCTGCTCACAGCGGGTCGAGTAATCGATGTCGACTACGTGTTCGGCGCGGCGATGCTCGTGGACCGCGCCTTCCTCGCCGCCGCGGGCGGGCTCGACGAGCGCTTCTTTCTGTTCGCGGAGGACGAGGACATCTGCCGCCAGGCCCGCGTTGCCGGCCGCCGCGTACTCCTCCACACGCGCGTCGTGGCGCGACACATCGGTGGCGCCAGCTGCGCCGATGAGACCCGCATGGAGGCGCAGCGCCTCTACTCGACGTACCTGCTCTTCGGGAAGTGGCGAGGGCAGCGGGCGGCGCGGGCCTACCACGCCGGCATCGTTTGCGCGTCGCAGCTGAGGGTGGTGGCCGCCCGGGCCGAACGACGGCCGGAGGCCGCGGCGGCGATCGGCCGCATGGGCCGGCTGTTCGACGACGCCGTTCGCTCCGGCGTCGACCCGCTGCTCGCGAAGCGGGCCGATGCGGCTGCGGAGGCCCGGCCAGCCCGCCGGGGCGGCAAGTCTTGAACCGCGAGCGCTCAGCGACGGGCCCCCGCGTCCTCGCCTTCGCGGACGGCCGCGACAGCCTCGTGGCGGCCTGCCGCCTGCACGCCCCGCTGACGGCGCTCCGGCACGTCGGCCTGATCGACGACTTTGTGGTCACAGACGCGACCTTGCGTGGGGCGCCGCGCAGCGGCCTGTTCGACGTCGTCTGGCTGCAGCGCGGCGCCGACGCCGCGCTGGCCCGGCTTCTCGCCGCGCGGCTCCCCGGTCGCTTCCTCCTCGACGTCGACGATCACCTTCTGTGTCGCCCAGCGTATCTCGCCCCGGACGACCTGCCGGATGCCGAGGCGCTCACCGACGCCCTGACGGCCTGTCGCGTGCTGACGATGCCCTCCTGGCGGCTCGCCGGTCTGCTAGAACAGCGTGCAGGCGTCTCGCTCGCTGGCAAGGCCCGGACGTGCCCCAACGCGGTCGCCTTCGGCGGCGAGGGGCTCCGCAGGCCGCAACGGCCTGTGGCGGTCCTCCTGACGCAGAGCCACCGGTTGGCCCTCACCGTCTCGGAGGGCGACGTGCTCGGGGCGATCGCCGAGTTCGCCGCGCGGCGGCGGCTGCCGCTGTGGTGTCTCGGTGCGCAGTCGCCGGCGTTGCGCGTCGCGGCGGCGAGCGCCGGCGCCGCGCTCGCGACACTCACGCCGCGGTCGTACCGGCAGTATCATGCCGACCTCGACGCTGGGCCCGTGGTCCTGGGCGTCGCGCCCCTGGAGACTCACGGCGACGCTCAGACCAACGAGTTCGTGAGCGGGAAGTCCGACATCAAGATGGTCGAGTACGGCGGCTACGGCCACCCGGCGGTCTACAGCCGTGCGGCACCCTATGTGGACACGGACATCGCCTGCGGACGCCGTGCCGACAACGATCATGCCGCCTGGACGGCCGCGCTCGAGGAGCTGTACGAGGACGGCTGGCAAGCGCTCGTCGACGAGCAACGTGCGGTCCGGGAGCGGCGCGATCTCGAGCGCGTCGCCGCGGAGTCGTGGTGGCCGGCGCTGGAGGCGGCGCGGCTGGAAGAGCCGGTCGACGCCGCGAAGCTCCTCAGCGACCTCGACCAGCTGCGTGCCCTGGCGCGCGACGGAGTCGCCCGCGCCCGCTGGCACCTGCGGCCGCGCTAGCTGCGTGTCGCGGCCTCACACCGCGTAGTCGGCGCGGTCCCTCGGCAGGTTAGGGTTGTAGAAGGGATCGTTCTCCAGCGCGCCGGCCCATCGCTCCGTGAATAGGGCTACCTCGGCGGGGTCCTGGATGCTCCGGCGGAGCGTCGCACCCTCGAGGTGGAGAAGCTCGGCGAACGGTGTGTACACGATGCGATACCCTGCTCCACGAGCACGCAGACAGAAATCGACGTCGTTGTAATCGCGCGCCAGAGCTTCGTCGAAGGGTCCTGTCTCGTCGATCACGGAGCGTCGCGTCGCCAGGACAGCCCCGGTCACCGCCGAGTAGTTGCGCATCACGTGCGTGAACGCGCAGTAGCCCACTTGATCACCGGGGAGTCCGTAGAACGCGTGGCCGGCGCCGCCGCCCACGCCGAGCACCATGCCGGCGTGCTGGACACGGCCGTCCGGGTACAGCAGGCGACCCCCCACCACACCGACCTCCGGCTCCATGAGCGGTTCCAGCAGCGCCTCGATCCATCCGGAGCTGATGACCTCGAGGTCGTCGTTCAGGAGGATCATGAGGTCCGTCTCGACCTCACCGAGGGCGAAGTTCACCTTGCGGGCGAAGTTGAAGCCGTGCACCGCGCGCCGAGGGTCCACGAACGAGACGCGTCGGGCATGCAGCGCCTCAAGGGACTCGGCCGTGTCGTCGGACATCTCACCGTCGTCGACGACCAGGATCCGATACGCGGGGTAGGTCGACTTCTCGGCGACGCTGCGCATGAAGTGGGCCAGCAGTCGGAGGCGCCCACGGCCTTCGACCTCGACGAGCGGATCGGCAGTGAGGACGACCAGCGTGACTGGAGGCTGGTGAGCGAGAGAGCGCCGCAGACGGAAGGTGCCCGGGAGCAGGCCCTCGACGACCGCGGCGCCTTGATCGAGATGAGCGGCGTGCTCGCCCAATGCTCTCTTGGCCGCAAGGAGCCCGGCCGGCTTGGCATTCACATCGGCGGTCGCCGAGCCGGGGATCTGGCGCCAGTGGAGTTGGAGTTGACGTTGACGTGTTCGATCACGAGAGGAAAGCCTCGCGGGTCGCTCGTCAGTCCGGAGTCGACGGTCGCGAGGCCCGGATACATCGAGCTCAGTGAGACGAGGTGGACCGGTACGTCGAATGTCTGGAGGGCACGGGCATAGCCGCGCGACGATTCACCAAGGCCGGTGATGAGGTTGAACTGACCATTCAGATCGACGCCGAACGCATCGACCCGGTGGCTTGCGTGGCCGCTCTCCTCCCCAGAGTCGGTGCAGCGGGCTGCGCGCGCATACTGCAATAGCGTATCATCGGCAGACTCGGACTCGCTCTGACCTGCGCATGGCCTGCGTCTTGCCGTGGGCACGGGCGGGTCGCTCTCATGAAGATGGGACCATTATGAATGACTTGTCGTCTTCCGGCGGGGCCGCACGCCGCTACTGGTCGCCGCTGACCCTGACCCGGACCCTGTACGCGAATCGCCGTTTGATCGGCCAGTTCGCGTGGCGCGATTTCGAGGCGCGGTACAGGGGGTCGTACCTGGGTCTCCTCTGGTCTTTCTTGGTCCCTCTGATCATGCTGACTGTCTACGGTTTCGTCTTCAGCGTGGTGTTCAAGGCGAAGTGGGGAACGAGCGCTGACCAGTCGAAGGTCGACTTTGCGCTCACGCTCTTCTGCGGCCTGCTTGCGTTCAACGTGTTCGCGGAGGTGGTCGGGCGTGCGCCCTCGCTCGTCACCGGCTACCCGGCGTATGTGAAGAAGGTCGTGTTCCCGCTCGAGATCCTCCCGGTCGCGGCGCTGGGCACGGCGCTCGTCAATGCACTGTTCGGACTCGTGATCCTCATCCCGGCCTGGGCGGTCGTCCATCACACAGTGTCGTGGACCATCTGGCTTCTGCCCATCGCCCTGCTGCCCCTCTGCTTCCTCACTCTCGGTCTGGCCTGGTTCATTGCGTCCCTGGGTGTGTTCATCCGTGACATCGCGCATCCGGTCGGCATCCTCGTGCAGGTGCTCATGTTCGTGTCGGGCGTCTTTTTCGCGGTCTCGTCTCTGTCGGCCGGCCTGCAGAAAGTGCTGCTGCTGAACCCACTCGTCACGATCATCGAGAACGTGCGCCGCACGCTCATCTGGGGCCAGCCCATCCACTGGCGGTCCTGGGCCATCGCGACGATCTGCAGCGCCATCCTCATGCAGCTGGGATTCGCTTGGTTCATGCGCACGAGGAAGGCCTTCGCCGATGTCCTCTGATCCGTTGGCACTCGCGGACGACTGCGCACTACGCGCCAGTGGCTTGGGGAAGTGCTTCCGGTTGTGGGACGACCCCAAGGATCGGCTCAAGCATCCCATCCGGGGCATGCTGGCCAGATGGGGCGTCCTCAGCCCCAAGACCTACTACCACGAGTTCTGGGCTCTTCAGGATGTCGACTTCGAGCTCCCTCGAGGGGCCTCTCTCGGCATCCTCGGCCGTAACGGCAGCGGAAAGAGCACGCTGCTCCAGGTCCTCTGCGGCATCCTGGAGCCGACCGCCGGCACCTATATGACCAACGGCCGGATCAGCGCCCTCCTGGAGCTCGGTATGGGGTTCAACCCGGAGTTCACGGGGCGGGAGAACGTGTTCATGAACACCGGGATCCTCGGGCTCACGAGAAAGGAGACCGAGGAGCGTCTCGACGACATCCTCGCGTTCGCCGACATCGGTGACTTCGTCGATCAGCCCGTCAAGACGTACTCGAGCGGCATGTACGTGAGGCTGGCGTTCGCAGTCGCCATCAACGTCGATCCTGAGATCCTCATCGTGGACGAAGCGCTCGCCGTGGGCGACGTGCTCTTTCAGAGCAAGTGCTACCGCAAGTTCCGCTCGATCCGCGAGGCGGGCAAGACGGTCGTCCTGGTGACGCACTCCACCGACCTCGTGCTCAAGCACTGCGACCACGCCATGGTGTTTGAAGGTGGCCGCATCGCGTACCTCGGAGGGGCCAAAGAAGGTGTCGACGCCTATCTCAACCTCCTCTACGGGGCCAATGAAGGTCGTAAGGCGCCCGCCGCTTCGCAGGCGATGGTGGCGGCCGAGCAGATGGAGACCGTTCGTGACGAGAGAGATGGACCGTCGTACATCGCGCTCACGCCCGACGAGGCAGTGCAGCGCCTCGTCGACGACACATCCAAGGACGACCGCTTCGCCACGCGGCTCTCCTACAACCCGCATGAGTTCCGCTACGGAGACTACCGAGCCCGCCTCATCGACTACCTGGTCGTCTCCGACGGGAAGGCCGACGTGGTCGCGTGCGATCACGACAAGCAGGTGGACGTCTACGTGAGGGCCTACTTCGCCGCCGACGTTCAGGAGCCCGTCTTCGGCTTCACACTGCAGTCCGTCGACGGCATCGATCTCGGCGGTGACAACACGCACTACGCCGACGTGCACGTGCCGCCGCAATCGGCCGGGGACGTTCTCGTCGTGCGATTCTCGTTCACGCCGCGGCTCACTGCCGGCGACTACATGCTCGCCCTGGGCATCGCCGAGATGGACGACAAGCGTGGCGCCATGGCGATCGACCGACGCTACGCGGTGGCTTCTCTAAACCTGCACAATCCAGCGGTCCTCGTGGGCATGGTCGATCTCGGCCTCAGGATCGACGTGATCGCCTGATGGAGTGGCCCGCCGCCTATGCGCTTGACGAGGCCACCGGCATACGCGTGCGCGGCGGTCGGCAGGTGGCCCACGACTACACCGACGGGACGGCGGCCGAGGCGTACATCCTCGACGCCATCCAGACGTGTCGTGACGTCTCGTCGGGGTCGGATGAGCTCGTGCAGCGCATACGCGACTGGCCGTCCGAGTATCACTTCTCGGCCAGTCGCCCGACGCTGCTCGCGCCGTTCGACCTCCAGGGCCTCAGCGTGCTCGAGGTGGGCTGCGGCTGTGGCGCGCTGACGCGCTACCTTGGCGAGTCGGGCGCCCGTGTCGTGGCGCTCGAAGGCTCCCTGGACCGCGCCCGGATCACCGCTGCCCGTTGTCGCGGGCTCGACGGCGTGCAGGTCGTCTGCGACGACTTTCGCGACTTCATCCCGCCCGGCGCGTTCGATGTCGTGCTCATGGTCGGAGTTCTGGAGTATGCACCGCTGTACTTCGAGGGGCCGGACCCTATCGATGCGGCGCTCCACAAGGCGAGCACCTGCCTGGCCGAGGACGCTGCTCTTGTTGTGGCCATCGAGAACCAACTCGGTCTCAAGTACTTCGCCGGCTGCACGGAGGATCACAGCGGTCAGGCGTTCTACGGCATCGAAGACCGCTATCGCGAGACGGTCGGCCCTCTGACTTTCGGCCGCGGCGAACTGACGCGCAGGCTCAAGAGCGCGGGGTACACGGACCTTACATGGTACTACCCCTTCCCCGACTACAAAGTGCCCCGGCTGCTCCTCACCGAGGATGCCCTGCGTGAGCCGCGGCTCCACGCGGGACGGCTGGCCGCCGGACTCGGCACGCGCGACTACGCATGGCCGCATCCCCGCGTCTTCGCCGAGGATGCGGCCTGGGAAGTCATCGACCGCAACGGACTCGTGGGAGACCTCGCCAACTCGTTCCTGGTGGTCGCCTCCGCCGGGGGCGGGTCGAGACTGCAGAGGGCCCCGGACTGGCTCGCGGAGCTGCACACCACCGACCGTGTCCGCGCCTATAGGACGGTGACGCGCTTCGTCGGACGGGGCGACGAGCTCAGGGTCGTCAAGGTTCGCTCCGACGAGAGCGCCGCAGAGCCTGGCGGGTC
>JADGOB010000178.1 GCA_017883185.1 Acidobacteriota bacterium | reverse complement strand
CCGCCTCGTCGTTGCGTGTCTACGCGCTCGTCGAAGCGGAGGACGGCGGCCTGTTCCGCTCTGACGATGGGGGCGGCACGTGGACGCTGGTGAACGCCGCCCGCGACCTGCGGCAGCGCGCGTTCTACTTCTCCCGCATCTATGCCGACCCGAAGAGCGCCGACACGATCTACGTCCTGAACTTCCTGTTCCACAAGTCCATCGATGGCGGGAAGACCATCACCACGATCGACGCCCCGCACGTCGATCACCACGATCTCTGGATCGACCCGGCGAACCCGCTCCGGATGATCAACGCGAACGACGGCGGCGGCAACGTGACGGTGAACGGCGGCCGCACCTGGACCAGCCAGCGGTACCCCACCGCCCAGATGTACACGGTGGCCACCACGCGCGACTTCCCGTATCACGTCTGCGGCGCGCAGCAGGACAACACGACGGCGTGCGTGGAGAGCGACGGCGCCCCGCAGCTGCGCACCCTGAACACCAATCCCGGCGGCGACTACTACTACCCCGTCGGCGGCAATGAGAGTGGGTGGGTCATGCCGCACGCCGCCGACCCGAACATCTTCTACGGCGGCGGCCAGGAGGCCTACCTGACGCGGTTCGACCGCACGACCGGCGAGGCGCGCGACATCCAGCCGTTCCCGCGGTATTACTCTGGCCAGTCCGCGGGGTCGGTGCCCGAGCGCTGGCAGTGGACGTTCCCGATTGCCGTCCCGGCGCTCGATCCGAAGGTCGTCTACGTCGGGTCCCAGCACCTGTGGCGGACCGTCAACGAGGGTCAGAGCTGGGAGCGGATCAGCCCGGACCTGACGCGCGCGGACCCGAAGACGCTGGGCGACTCGGGCGGGCCGATCACCAAGGATCAGAACGGCCCGGAGTTCTTCGCGACGATCTTCGCGATCGCGCCGTCCCGCCACGAGCGCGACACCCTCTGGGTCGGCTCGGACGATGGCCGCGTCCACGTGACGCGCGACGCCGGGAAGTCGTGGGCGGACGTTACGCCGCCCGACATGCCCGAGTTCACGACGGTGAGCCTGATCGACGCATCCCCCCACCATCCGGGCTCGGCGCTGGTCGCGGGCAAGCGCCACCGGCTCGACGACCGCGCGCCCTACATCTGGAAGACCACGGACTATGGAAAGACGTGGGCGCGGATCGTCAACGGCATCCGGCCCGACGACTTCGTTCACGCGGTTCGCGAGGACGGCAAGCGACCCGGCCTGCTGTTCGCCGGCACCGAGCATGGCATCTACCTGTCGTTCGACGCGGGCGCACGGTGGCAGTCGCTCTCGCTGAACCTGCCCGACGTCCAGGTCTCCGGCCTCGTCGTCGAGGCCCACGATCTCGTCATCGCGACGCACGGCCGGTCGTTCTACGTGCTGGACGACATCGACGCGCTGCGGCAACTGACGCCCGAGGTCACCTCCGCCCCAGCCCACCTGTTCCAGCCGCGCGACGGCGTACGCCGTGTCTACCCGGCCGTCTTCGACTACTACCTCCGGCAGCCGGCGGCGTCACTCGTGATCGAGGTCGTTGACCCGGCAGGCGTGGTCGTGCGGCGGATCGCCGGGAAGTCGGCGCCCAACAGGGCCGGCGTGAACCGGGTGACCTGGGATCTGCGTTACCCGGGCGCCAGGTTGTTCGAAGGGATGATCGTGCGGAGCGCGCAGCCGGAGCAGGGCCCGCTGGCGGCGCCCGGCCCATACCAGGTGCGGCTGACCGTGGACGGGCAGGTCCAGACTCGGTCCTTCGCGGTGATCTGGAATCCGCAGCTCACGAGCGTCACCGCCGGCGACCTCCAGGCCCAGTTCGATCTGGCGATGAAGATCCGCAACAAGACGAGCGAGGCGCACGAAGCCGTGATCGACATCCGCGCGATGAAGACGCAAGTGACCGAGCGCCTGTCTGGCGTCAAGGACGCGCGCATCGAGAAGGCGGCTGAAGCGTTCGTCGCGACGATCTCGGCCGTCGAGGAAGAGCTGTACCAGGTGCGGAACCGGAGCCCGAAAGACCCGCTCAACTATCCGGTGAAGCTCAACAACCGGATTGCCGCGCTGCAGGGCGTCGTCGAGAGCAGCGAAGCGAGGCCCACGGACCAGTCCTATACCGTGTTCGCGCTGCTGTCGGATGAACTGGCGGCGGCGATGGCGAAACTGGCGGCAGCCATGAAAGTGGAGCTGCCGGCGTTGAACGCGGCCCTGGCCGCTCGACGACTCGCGCCGGTCGAGAACCCGGCCAGGAGGTAGCACGCGATGAAGGACGGCCAGTGGCAGGGACAGAACCGCCAAGCGCTTGATTCTCAGAAACCCGGCAACCGCCTCACTGCCTTCGCCTGCACGAGCCCGTCGAACTGAGCGCGAAGCTGGCGCGTGAAGTGGGGGCTGCGCACGAGCACACCGGCCTCGACGTTCCGCTGCTGGGCCCACTCCGTGAAGTTGGCCGAGGTCACGAAGGCCATCTCATCGTCGACGAGCAGGCACTTGGCGTGCCAGGCTGCGCGTGTGGCGGCCTCCATTGAGAGCGACCGGGGATCGTAGTAGACCTCTGGCAGCGTATTGCCTGGCCATTGCGCCCTCAGGTTGTCGGCAAACTCGCGGAGCAGCTCCGACTCAACGCGGGTGTCCTTCCAGGATCGCGCGACATGGACGAACAGCCGCACCTGCAGATCCGGCACGCCGTCCAGCCGCGCGGCGAGGGTAGCGAACACGGTCTCGGCCTGGTGGATGGCAAATGTGCTGACGAGCACTGACCGCCGCGCGCTTGCGAACAGCTCCTCCACAACCACCGCGGTATCACGGCTCATGGCCACCGCGGATTCGGGTCCAGTCCACACCAACTCGGTGGCGGACTCGGCCATCAGACGCGCTTCGGCGGTATCAGCAGCAGCGTCGATCAACAACGCCAGGTGCGTGGGCGCCATCCCCTCGTCTGCCAGGCGATTGAGTTCACTCGCGAGGCTCGCTGGACAAGCCACCACGCTGGCCAACGAGAAGCTGCTGAACGGCGGCGCGAGCTGCCCTGACCGCAGCGCGGAGGCAAGCGTGCGCAGCGTGTTGGCTGACACGCCGTGAATCGCGAACAACCCGCTAGGCGTCGACGTCATCGAAGAACGCTGCCCCCGTATTGTCGACGGTTGGCACAACGAGCGCCCGGTCCAGGTAGTCGTTGCGGCGCTCGCAGGAACTCTCGGCGAGAAGGACACAACCGTGACACGCGGCACCAAGCAGCAGCCGATCTTCCTGCCTGTTGTCGGCCTGATGTTGCGCGCACACAGGGTCGTTGGAGCAGAGCGCACCGAGGTCGACGGCCTGCCTCAGATAGCGATCAAGTTTGTCGGCCGCGGCGACCAGTCCACCGAGCGTCCCCTCAGCATCCGGGCTCGCTGTGTAGAGCAAGATGCCGTAGCCAGACTCCCCGACGTAGATCCGCTCACGAATCGAGCTGGCGGCGTAGCCACAGTCGAGCGCCACGGCGGTGATCAGCAGGTGCGACACGGTGTGCAGCATGATGTACGGCAGGCCGGGGAAGGTGGCCTTCGTGGCCTGATGCGCCTGTTGCCAGGCGCTGAACCCGCCAAGCAACTGCACGCCGCGCGCCTGAACCGCCGACCGCTTACGCCAGGCATCGACAGCTTCGGTCTTGAACCCGATGAAGACGCCCTCGCCCCGGTTTTCGATTGCCGGAAACCACTCCTGCGTCAACGACAAAGCCGCACGTTCAACTTCGAGCGCAAGTTCGCCGTTGACGTCAGGCACCGCAGCCTCGAACCGCGTGAACCCAACCTGCGCAATGACCTCACGCAGCCTGTGCACCTTGACCAGGCGCGCGATCGAAGCGGTCAGTGTGGGTTCCCCGCCGGGAACAGCAACGGTCTTTGCGTAGAACTCGCCGTCGGGTTGGTCCTCGCCGACCTCGTCCGGCGACTGCAGCAACGTCTCGAGTTCCGCCTCCCGGATTCCTTTCACGGCAGGCGGCCCACCTCCCTTGCGACGCAGGATCTCGGACCACACATCGGCGTCACGTAACCTCTCGAGCGCCACGCTGACCTTGGCCTTCTTGCGCTCCTTCCCCACGTCAGTCTGCGATTCGCAGTATTGGAGAAAGTCCTCCCATACCTCATCAACCGCCTGCCGCAGCTTCCC
Source organism: Acidobacteriota bacterium (assembly GCA_017883185.1). Classification (GTDB taxonomy): domain Bacteria; phylum Acidobacteriota; class Vicinamibacteria; order Vicinamibacterales; family Fen-181; genus FEN-299. Next base: position 3,914 of record JADGOB010000178.1, on the reverse strand, counting down.
CCCAGGCTCCGGGATGGAGATCACCGACAACGTCTGCGCGAAGTAAGAGTTGGACGCTGCGCGGACGAGCAACCGGTTCAGCTGCGGCGTCTGTTCTCCCTTTCCGCATCGCTCCCGGGCGTATTTGCCGAGCCACGGGCGCGGCCCATTGCAGTACCCCAGCGGCACATCGTCCTTCTTCGTCGCCGCCGACAGCGCCTTCGACTGGCCGCATTCGCAGCGCACGAAGACGTCGGTGAGGTCACCGGTGGTGCCTTTCTCGTCGAGCCAGAGGAAGCGGCTGCACTGGTTCTCTTTGCCGTGCACGAACACCCGCCAGTCGATATCGCTCACATGCCCCCGCGTGCAGGCCTGCACGAAACGCACGGGCACCACCTTGACAGCCTTCTCGCGGCGTTCGCGCCGGTACTTCAGTCCCTTCTCCAGATCGAGCCGATGGACGAGCGGGCGCGACCGAACCCCAGTCGCCGAGTTCCGCTCTTCGGACTGGGCCACAAACCACTCCGGGAACAACCACGCCGTGATGCCCGTCAGCGGGGCCGTCGGGTCGTCGATGTCCGCGGGTGGGGCATAGAATCGGACCGAGTTCAAACCCAGCAACGCCTTCACTTTGGCCGCCAGTCGCTCTTCGGTGATGGGCTGGTTCTGGTAGCCGGTCCACGCGTCGAGACCGCTGATGATCACGGCGTGGTCCGGTAGATCCACCATCGCGCCGGGCCCAAACGTGGTGACAATCTGGCTTTGCCGGATCTGGCCCTGCGGCTGCACCTCTCCACGCCGCTTCTGCGGGCTCACGACGCGTCTCCTTCAGACGGCATCTCCACGGCCGTACCATCCAGCCGCTGGACGAACAGGTTGACTGACGGTTCGACGTCCCGAAGGGAACGCGGCGCTTTGAACCTGCGAGCGTCCTGACCGAGGTCCGGGTCCGCCGGCTCCAGCGGCATCCGCAGCAGCGCCTTTCCCTCGCTCTGTTCGTACCGCTGATACACGAGCCGGGCGCCGAACTCCTGCTGCTTCTTCGCCACCTTCCACCACGAGTCGAGCAGGTCCTTCACGCGCATCTGCAGGTTGGCGTTGATCCGCTCCTCTTCGTCAGGTGTCAGCGTCCGATGGCGCCTCGCACGTTGAGAGAGAATCTCAGGCAAGCCAGCCATGTTCGAACGTTCAGCCACCATGCCCAGCGCCCCTCGCGCCGGCGTGAGCGCAGGCCGTAGATGGCGGGCGAGTGCCACGACCAGGGCCGGCATGGCGCGGTCGAGAGCGCGCGGCGCAAACGGCGTCACACTGGTGGCCTCGACAGCCCTGTAGAACGACGCGTGGAAAGCTTCGAACCGCTCGTAGTGCGATCGGTCGCGCGGGCGGTGGATGTTCAACAGCGTGACCACGAGCCCTGGCTTCCCCTCGTCGCGACCAACGCGGCTCGTCGCCTGGATGTACTCTGCCGTGGCTTTCGGTTGACCCAACACGACCATGAGCCCAAGGCGGGTAATGTCGAGACCCACGGAGATCATGTTCGTGGCCAGCGCGACGTCAAGACGGTCTTTCGCTCTGGCCTTCTCCGAGAAGCCGATGGCCAGTCGGGTCTTCGTCTCGGACACCTTATCGGTACTCTCACGAGACGTCAGCTCGCACACGTCTCGAGCAATCTGACGGTCCGCGAAGCTCCCCTGCGCCTCCTCAACCCGCATCCGGTCGCCGTACCCGGCCACGCGAGACGCCACTTCGTCTTCAACGATCCGACGCGATCCGCCCAGCTCGCGCAGGCTGTTGAAGTAGCCGACCAACGTCATGTACGGGTCGGCTGGGTTGGTTGGGTTCTTGTCTCCACCGGCCTCTTGCCAGTGGCGTTGGGCCGCGCCGAGTAGCGCGAGGTAGGTCCGCAACAGAACGACCTTCAGCGATCGTCCCTGCGCCGCCACGCCCAGATACTGGCGTCCTGGCCGCTCCGAGAGCGGCACTGTCTTGGCAAAGAACGATGTCCGGCGGTCGGGACCGGGCGGCGGGAACACCTCGACGCCGTCCCGCGTGAAGAGGGCCTGGATCTGGTCCTTTGCCCGCCGCACCGTCGCGGTCGACGCCACAACCTTGGGCCGGATTTGATGGCCGTCCCGGTTGACCGTGCACAGCGCATCAATGGCCGTCTCGTACAACCCGGCCATCGTGCCGAGCGGGCCCGAGATGAGGTGCAGCTCGTCCTGGATGATGAGGTCCGGTGGTGCCAGCGGCTTCGGGAGCTTCTGGCCGACCTCGGGCTGCCAGGGGCCGTAGAATCCTGCCGCGTCAAATCGATCGGCGCGGCCGAGCAGCGCGCCGCTCGCCCCTGTCCACGGCAGGCTGGCGAACTTGTCCACCGTCGCGATCACGAAACACGGCACGCGGCGGTACAGCGGTTCGTCGACCGCGACGATGGGCAGGGGGTTCTTACCTTTGAAGCGACAGGCCGAATTCAGACACAGCACGCGGAGGTGGTCCGGTTCGTCGGCGTCCGTCTTCCAGCTGCCGTCCGGCAGCGTCTTCGTAAGCTGGAACGAATCGGGCTTGAACCTCGTGCCGCACCAGGGACAGGTCTCCACAGGGATTGGCGATGCGCGACGGCTGTTGTTCTTGAACCTGACTGTCTTGGCCCGGGCCGTCGTCTGGTCTTTCTCGCCTTTCGCCCCCATCCGGTTCGGCGTGGCCGCCTTGCCGACCCACAGACCGATCTCGAATGGCCAGGCGCCGAGACGGCCGGCCATTCCTGGCTCCTGCCGAATCAGTTCGAGCGCGCAGATCAGCGTGGTGGCGCGACCCAGTTGGTCGAGCGTCAGGAGGCGGAGCGTATAGCGCATCAAGACGGCAACACCGGCCGACGTCAGCCCCGGGTCGCGCAAGCGCCGAAGCAGGATGACGAAGGCTGCAAGTCCGAGGTAGGCCTCGGTTTTGCCGCCGCCCGTCGGGAAGAACAGGAGGTCCACCAGTTCGCGATCCGTGTGTCTCGGGTCAACGAACGCGCGCAGGTTCATCAACACGAACGCCAGCTGGAAGGGGCGCCACGCTGGCGTGTCGACCTTGTCCGGCGCCATGCCTTTCTCGAGTGCTCGCCTCTGCCGTGCCGCCATGGCCATCGCGCGGTTCATCAATCGGAACCCGTCCAGCACGTTCCTCTCGTCCAGGAGCAGGAGGCCTGCATCGATGCGGTCGGCGGCAAGGCGTGCGCGTTGGAGCAGGCCTTTCGCCACATCAGCCTGAGGTCCCGTGGACGGTGCGGCGTTGAGCTGTCCGTCAATCCAAAGTCGGTAGTTCGCTGTCAGCGGGGCCAGCGCCGCCCGGATGGCGGGCGCATCGGGCATCGCAGCCAGCGCCTCCATCCCGAGCTGGACGTCCGGCATCTTCGCCGGCTCAACACGCTCGACTTCTGCGGCGGGAATCCAGGTGGTTTCCACACGAGTGCAGGACGCTCCGGTGACAATGGCGTGCGTCGACGTGCCGTGCCCCACGGCGTGCTCCATGACGTCACGGTATTGGAGATCCGCCGTCCGGTCGTCCGGATCGTTGCCGTCGCGTCCGCGCGGGTTTGGACGCGGCACAAGCGGCTGGTCGGCTTCGACGATGAGCGTGGCCTGGAAGATGGAACACTCGTCCTTGAGTTCGTCGCGCCCTTCGCTCGGCGTGCGGCGGTTGACGAGGAATACCGACACCGCGCGCGTCCCGGCTGGCAAGCCCTGAAGATTCTGGGGACGGCTGATCCTCCGCACTGACGTCACAATCTCGAGACCACGACTGTCGGGGACTGACGTCACCACCGGGCGCGCGTCATCCGTGCTGGTTGTCGCACGCGTCTCTGGTGTGGTGCGGGACGTCCCTGCCCCGACGATGTCGGCGGTAGCGCGGGGCTTTTCTGCCCCGAGCGAAGCCGAGGGGAGTCCTGCGTC
>JADGOB010000177.1 GCA_017883185.1 Acidobacteriota bacterium | reverse complement strand
CTGCGGGTGAACGACAACTTGCCGAGAGGCTTCGACGATGGCTGTGAACGCTGACCGTGACCGCGCAAGGGCCCTGGCCGTGGCGGGTGACTTCGGGCCTGAGGCCCTGACCCTGAATCTCAGGCTCGTGGCTGAAGAGCCAGGTGACATCGCGTCCCGCACGCGGCTCGCCCGGTGCTACCGGCAGGCGGGACGCCTTGCGGAGGCGGAAGCGGAGTACCGGGAGGCCCTGCGGTTCGACCCGAAGAACAAGATCGCGGCGGGCGGCCTGGAATCCCTGAAACCGCCCGAACCGGTGGCGCCCGCTGTTTCGAAGCGCGCGACCCTTCAGCGGGCCCGTCCGCATCCGACCGAGCGACACGCCGAGCCAGACCAGGTTCCGCAGTCCTTCAGCGGGTTCCGCCGCGAGGAGTTCGCGGAGCTCCGCTTCTGCCCGGACCGCGAAGTCCAGCCGCGATTTGCGCCGCGGGTGGCTGAGTTGTTGCGGCGCATCAATGCGCTGCCGTCGAGCGTGGAGCGGGCCTCGATTCGCGATCCGGAGCAGCGGCATCTCTTTCGCATCGCGAGGGCCGAGGTGCATCCGTACCCGCGCCAATGGTGCGCGTTCAACCTTGGTGGTCGATTCGAACCCCAGTTCAATCTGGGGATGTCGAGCGGGAACCAGGGTGGCGGCGACTGGTTCCGAATCGGCCTCGGGTTCGACCTTTCGCTCCGGGGCAAGGATCCCGACACGGGGAGAGGCCAGGAGCGCGTCAGGACGTATCTCCGACGGTTCCAGACGATCCTGACCTCGGACGACCGCTACCTGTTCACCGGGTTCATGGGACGCGAGGACGGCCTGATCCAGGTCCACGAGGGAGGGCCGCGACGCGACCTGGCCGAGCCGGCGCGCGCGGCGGAGTTCATCGCGCAGTGCAGCCCTGAGGCCACCGACTGGGTGTTCTGCGGGAAGTGGCTGTCTCCGGAACGGGCTGAAGACGCGACGATCCTCTCCAACCCGGTGGCGCTCGTCAGGACGATCGAGCGCGTGTTCGCCGGCCTGCAGCCGCTCTACCGGACGCTGTTGAAGTAGCCGTCACCCGCCCCGGCCTTGCCAGCCACCATCCCGGGCCCGAGGCGGGACACACGGAGCCGTCGCTCCCTGGTCGTGCAGGCGCGGACTTCACGGGCTCGACCGACGTCGCGGCAGTGTTCGCGGACTACCGGTCGAAGATGTCCACGTTGAAGTCGGCCTGCCCGAACGTCCGCTTCGTCCACTTCACCGTTCCCCTCACCACCGGGGCGAGTTCAGTCAACGTGGTTCGGGAGCAGTTCAGCGAGCTGATCCGGCTCGCCTCCCTCTGACCGCGCCCCGGTGCCCGGCGCTCTCGGCCTCAGCGGTCGCCCGCGGTCACGGCCGCCTTGCTCTCCTTCGTCCGGTACTTCTCGAACCAGGCCATCAGGTAGAGCTGCTGCAGGAGTTGGTGCGAGGGGCGGCGCCAGCCGTGGAACTCCTCCGGCATGCGCACCATCAGGGTGTCGGCCTTGCGCAGCATCTTGAGCGCGCGGTAGAACTCCTCGGTCTGCGGAATCGGCGTGCGCAGGTCGGCCTCGCCCGTCATGATCATCGTGGGTGTTGTGACGTTCGCCACGTGGTGGAGCGGCGAGCGCACCGCATATTCCATCGGGTCTTCCCACGGGTACTTCCGGAACTGCCGGTACCAGTTCGCGCCGTCGGTGTTCCCCACGAACGACTGCCAGTCGATGACCGGCCGCATCGAGACCGCGGCGCGGAAGCGGGTGGTGTGCCCCACGATCCACGCCGTCAGCAGCCCCCCGCCCGACCCGCCGCACACGAACAGGTTGTCCTTGTCGATCCAGCCCCTGGCGATCGCGGCGTCCACGCCCGCCATCAGGTCGTCGTAGTCCTTGCCGGGATACGAGAACTGGATGCCGTTGACGAAATCCTGCCCGTAACCGGTCGAGCCGCGCGGATTGGTCCAGAGCACGGCGTAGCCGTTGGCAGCCCAGTTCTGGAAGGGCCAACTCCAGCCAAGGTTGTACATGCTCCACGGCCCGCCGTGGATCCACAGCACCATCGGGTACTTCTTGCCGGGATCGAAGTTGGCCGGCTTCATCAGCCAGCCCTGGACCTTCAGGCCGTCGGACGAGGCGTACCAGATCTCCTCGGCGCCGGCGAGCGTCACGCCGTCGAGCACATCGGCGTTGACGTCAACCAGCGTCTTCATCTGCGCCGGCTTGGCGAGCGCGAAGGTGACGAGCACGCCGGGCGACGTGGTGGTCGAGCGGATCGCCGCGACCTGCCCGGTCGGCGCGATCGACGCCCCCGTCAGCACGTGCGCGCCGGTCGTGACCTTCTTCGGCGAGCCGCCCGTGGCGAGCGCGAGGAAGTACGTGTTCGCCTCGCCGCGCTCCTCCATCGAGTAGTAGATGCCCGTGCCATCCGCGGCCCACTCGGCGTTACCTGGCGAGCTGGGCATGTTTCCGGCCCACAGCCGCTTGTTCCCGCCGGTGGCGTCCATCAGGTACAGGCTCGAGAGCGTGCTCGTCTCGTTCTTGTCGTCGTAGCCCGTGTAGGCGATCCACCGGCCATCGGGCGACACCGTCGGGTTGCCATCCGGCCCGACCCGGTCGGTGAGCGTCTTCACGTCGAGCGTGTCCACATCGATCGCGTAGATCTCCGAGTCGCCCCGCAGGTGCTCGGCGTCCGGCTTGCGGATGCCGGACACGTACACCGTCTTCCCGTCGGCCGACCACCGGGGCGCACCGTGGTTGTAGTTTCCGGACGAGATCTGCCTGGGGGTGCCTCCCACCAGTGCGTCGACGACGAAGACATGCGTGAAGCTGGTGGTGGTGGGCCCCACGCCGTCCGATCCCCACGACAGCCGGTCCACGATGACCGCGCCTTTCGCGAGTTGCGCGCCTCGGGGTGTCGGCGGGAGCTTCACCGGGAGCACGGGCGTGTCGTCTGGGAGGCTCGAGGTGAAGAGGAGCGACTTGCCGTCTGGCGACCAGTCGAGGCCGCCAGGCGCTCGCTCGACTCGCGTGAGCTGCAGCGTCTCGCGCGTATCGGCCCACATCACGTGCACCTGGGTGGAGCCCGATCGATCCGAGAGGAAGGCGATGCGCCTGCCGTCGGGCGACCAGGTCGGCGACGAGTCGCGCCACGTGCCCTCGGTGAGCTGGCGCAGCCGCTCGCCCTTCACGTCGATCACCCACAGGTTCGACGAGTTCTGATCCTTCATGACGTCCACGAATCCCCGCGAGAACACGACCTCGGTCCCGGCGGGCGAGATCTGCGGGTTCGAGACGGATTCCATCTGGAAGAACGTGTTCTTGTCGAGGACCTTCGCCTTCGACTGGGCCGAGGCGGGCATCGCCACGATCGCGGTGAGGACCGCGCCGAGCAGGCATCGAGAGAGTGCGCGCATATCAGGCTCCTTCAGCTTCACGGTGTTCTGGAGGCTGGCCGCCGCTGGTTGTCGGCTTCACCTCGAAGTGCCACTTCCAGATCTCGAAGACGGCCGGGTAGACGATCAACTCGAGCAGGAACGACGTGAAGATGCCCCCGATCATCGGCGCGGCAATCCGCTTCCAGATGTCCGACCCGGTCCCCGTCGCCCACATGATCGGGAAGAAGCCGAGGAACGTGGTCGCCACCGTCATGAACTTCGGCCGCAGGCGCTTGGCCGCGCCGTGGACGATCGCCTCCTGCAACTCGGCGAGTGACCTCAACCGGCCTTCTTTCTTCGCCTGCTCATACGATAGCTCGAGGTAGAGCAGCATGAACACGCCGGTCTCGGCATCGACCCCGAGCGGGGCGATCAGGCCCACCCACACGGCGATGCTCATATTGTACCCGAGCAGATACAGGTACCAGACCGCTCGTACTGACCGCTCCACAACGCCACGTAGCCCGCCGGCATCTTCACCTTCTGGCGAATCAGCCGGTCGGCTTCATCGACGTAGCTGCTCAGGTCGCGACCCGCCACGTCCACGAAGACGTATCCGGTGAGCAGGCCGTCCTCGTTCCGCACCATCGCCGGCCCGCTGGCCACCTTTTCTTTGGTCCCGATCGGCCGGACAGGATGGGCACGCCGTACCGCGTCATCGTCAGCCAGCGCCTGGCGGAGCTGTTGTGGCCGGGGCAGGATCCGATCGGGCAGCAGGCGGACCTGTGGAAGGGCTAAGAGCCCGCGCGGACCGCCGGCAACGGCATCTCTTCACGAGGTGGGTCAATTCGGTCCTGCTCGCCCCTGAGCGCAACGAGCGGGATGCCTCGCCGGCCGAAGGCCGCTAATAATCCGGTCGAGCCTCTTTGGTTCCGGCTCGACCTGATTATGCGTGGTCGGCGGGCAGGGCCTCAGCGAGCTTGACGCCGGGGCCCTGTTTGGGTATTCACTATCTCGATGAGCGAACGACTTCATTTCCAGGCAGAGATCCAGCAACTGCTGGACATCGTCATCCACTCCCTCTACACGGACCGCGAGATCTTCATCCGCGAGCTCGTGTCCAACGGCGCAGACGCCTGTGAACGGCTGCGGTTTCTCCAAAGCTCCGGGCAGGCTGTTCTCCAGCCGGATGTGGATCCGTGCATCTCGGTCAGGGCCGATGAGCAAGAGCACACGGTCACCGTCGCCGACACGGGCATCGGCATGACCCGCGCCGAACTCGTCGAGAACCTCGGCACGATCGCCCACTCGGGAACCAGGGCCTTCCTGCGACAGCTCGCCGAGGAGAAGAGGCCGGACGCGAAGCTGATCGGGCAGTTCGGTGTGGGCTTCTACTCGGCGTTCATGGTGGCGTCACAGGTGACGGTGCTGAGCCGGTCGGGCGTGCCCGGCGAGCCGGGCTGGCGGTGGACCAGCGAAGGGGCCGGCGGCTACGATATCGAGCCGGCCGACGACCTCCCGCGCGGCACGCAGGTCATCGTCCACCTGAAAGACGACGCCCGGGAGTTTGCCAGGGGGGACACGGTCAAGCGCGTGCTCCAGCGCTACTCGAGCTTCGTGCAGTTTCCCATCGAGCTGAATGGCTCCCGGCTGAACTCGGTGCAGGCCATCTGGAGCCGGCCGAAGGGCGAGGTCAAAGAAGACGAGTACCACGAGTTCTACCGATACCTCGGCCACGACGCCGAGGTGCCCCTGCTGCGCCTCCACTTTACTGTCGACGCCCCGCTCTCGATCCAGGCGCTGCTCTTCGTCCCGCAGAGCAACTGGGAGAACCTGGGCCTGGGCCGCACTGAACCGGGCGTGAACCTCTACTGCCGCAAGGTGCTCATCCAGTCGCATGCCAAGAACCTGCTGCCCGACTGGCTGCGCTTCCTCAAGGGCGTGGTCGACAGTGAGGATCTTCCGCTCAACATCTCGCGCGAGACGATGCAGGACTCCGCGCTGATGCAGAAGATCAACAAGGCGCTGGCCGGCCGCTTCCTGAAGTTCCTGGAGGACACCGCGGAGAAGGACGCCGGCGCCTACGAGAAGTTCTACGCCGAGTACCAGCGGTTCCTGAAGGAAGGCGTCGCCACCGATTTCCAGCACCGGGAGTCGCTCGGAACGCTGCTGCGCTTCGAGTCCTCCGTGCGGGAGAAAGGCAAGGTGACGTCGCTCGCCGACTACGTGGCGCGGATGCCCTCGGACCAGAAGGAGGTGTACTACCTCCTGGCGCCGACGCGCGACGCGGCGGAGGCCAGCCCCTATTTCGAGGTCTTCAAGGCGCGCGGCTTCGAGGTGCTCTTCCTCTTCGACCCCTGGGATGAGTTCGTCATGGAGCACCTGCACGCCTTCGCCGGCAAGAACCTGCGTCCGGCCGAGAAGACGAACCTGGATCTGGGCGACAAGACGAGCCAGGAGGGCGGGCTGTCAGACGACGACGCCAGCGGCCTCACCAGGTGGTTGAAGGAGAAGATCGGCGACCGGGTGAACGACGTGCGCGTATCGAAGCGACTGGTGGACAGCCCAGCCGTGATCCTGGAGTCCGACCAGGTGCTGACCTCCAGCATGAGGAAGATCCTCCAGGCGGTGAAGCGAGAGGGAGACGGCCCGGCCGGGGCGAAGCCGGACCTCGAGATCAACCCGAGGCACGTGGTCATCACCCGCCTGGAAGCGGTGCGGCACGTGGACGAAGGGCTGGCCACGATGGTGGGCGAGCAGGTGTTCGACAACGCCCTCGTGGCCGCCGGCCTGCTGGACGACCCGCGCACGATGCTCAAGCGGCTCAACGACCTGCTCGAGCGGACGCTGGCGGCCAGGGGCTGAGCTCATGCCGGAAGACCGGGAGCGAGACCCGCGCCGTGACCACCGACCTGGACGGCCGCTTCGGGTTCCAGCCGCCTTCTTCCTCGCTCGTGCAGCGTTCGAAGAAACGCGCATCGCTGACCTGGCGTACGCGGGGCGTCGCCACGCCAGCCTGGGCGCACAGCGCCGGCAGGCGATCCTTGTCGCGGCTGCGCAGTTCCGGGCGTCCCGGCAGCGGCATGCGCACGCCGCGTTTGGCCAAGTGTCGCCTGCAGCCCAGTATTACCACGTTGTTGCTTGACAAGGGCTGGCTCCTGTCATACTTGGGGACGGCAGGGCGCGTGTCGCCAGCGGACGATCCGACCTCGTCGATTCGCCACGCGCCCTCGTTGCTCGTGCTGTCGGTGACGGCCGGTCTTCCCGCTCGGGACGACGCCGCGTCCCGGCGAACTCGGTGTTGTGCGATTTCTCCCGGGCGGCCAGTTTCCGATGACACTAATGGCCTTCGTGACTTCTGCCCTCGTGGGCATTCTCTTCTGGAACGGGATTGCGGGACGGTTCGAAGGGGACAGGCTGGAGCGATCCCTCAGGATCCCGGTGGGCGGCTACTACGTCCACGTCCACCACTGGCTCTACTGCCTTGGGCTGATGGTCTGCCTGTACTGTTGCGACGTGCAGGCGGCCCTCGCCCACGGCTTCCTCTCCGGATCGATCGTGCACGGCCTGTCCTACCGTGACTGGTATCTGGTGCTGTACCGGCGGAGCGAGGCTCACGAGGTCTACGCCCACTGGAGAGAAGCGTGATCGGCCTCGCGGGGTTCGTGCTCCTCGGCGCGGCCGGCGCTGTGCAGGCCGTACCGCCCGCAGCCTTGGCCCCACCATCACCGACTGCGATCGACCGCGCGTTCCGGCGGATGTACGCTTTCGACTTTCCCGGTAGCCTGGCCATCCTGGACGAGGCGGCGCGGGAGGATCCGGACAACCCGCTGATCCCCGCGGTGCGTGCGAGCACGTACCTGTTCATGGAAATGGACCGCCTCAAGATTCTCGAGATGCGGTTCTTCCTGCACGACAACAATCTGGTGGACGGAAGCGCGAAGCTCGTGCCAGACCCTCAGGTGAGGACCCGCTTCATGGCCGCGCTCGATGACACCAGGCGCCGCGCAACCTCGCGCCTGGCGGCCCACCCCGATGAGGTGGACGCCCTGTTCGCCATGTGCCTGGCGGCCGGCGTCGAGACGGACTACACGGCTCTCGTGGAGCGTCGCACCTGGCGCAGCATGAAGCTGGCGCCCGCGACCCTCGTGTACGCCAAGAAGCTCCTGGCGCGTACGCCGCCGTTCCACGACGCCTACCTCAGCTTTGGCGCGCTCGAGTACATCGTCGGCGACCTGCCGTTCTTCATCCGATGGTTCGCGCACTACGACGGCATCGAGGGGAACAAGCGTCGGGGGATCGAGGAGTTGAAGCTGACGGCGCGTTACGGCCGCTACCTGGGCCCCTTCGCCCGCATTCTGCTCGTCGTGGCCTCGTTGCGCGAGAAGAAGCTGGAGGACGCACAGTCGCTCCTCAATGGTCTCGTGCTGGAGTTCCCTGAGAACCCCCTGCTCCGGAAGGAGCTGGCGCTCGTCAGCGACCAGGTGCGCCGCCGCCCGCGAAAGTAGCCGGCCTGGCATCCCGTCCACCGCCCTCGATGACGCTGCCCCGCCTCATCGCCATCGAACTAAGGACAGGGGTTTCTGCGCGCTGGCCGTCTTTGTGCTGGCGCTCGGCATCTGCGCTGTGACCACGATGTTCGCCGTCGTCAACGCCGCCATGATCCGGGGGTTCTCATTCCCCAATGCCGAGCGGATGACGAA
>JADGOB010000176.1 GCA_017883185.1 Acidobacteriota bacterium | reverse complement strand
GATCTCCATGCCCTCGACGACCTCGCCGAAGATCGTGTGCTTGCCGTTCAGCCACTCGGTCGGCGCGAGGGTGATGAAGAACTGGCTGCCGTTCGTGTTGGGACCCCTGTTCGCCATTGCCAGCAGGCCAGGGCGGTCGAATGTCAGCTTCCGGTCGAACTCGTCGGCAAACGTGTAACTCGGCCCGCCCCGGCCCGTGCCCTGCGGGTCGCCGCCCTGGATCATGAAGCCGCCGATGATCCGGTGGAAGATCAGCCCATCGTAGAACGGCTTCCCCTGGCGGGGCTTGCCGGTGGACGGGTCCTTCGTGCCCTCGGCAAGGTCCATGAAGTTGGCGGCGGTCTTCGGCGCCCTGTCCTCGAACAACCGCACGGTGAAATTGCCTTCGCTGGTCACAAAACGCGCGTAGGTTCCAGGTGTCAATGTCTGTTCCTTCGGGGTTGCAGGGTTCGGCTCTCGGGCAACGCCGCGCGGCAAGGCCTGCGGCGGCCCTGTTGCGCGGGTGTCGCCCCGTGGTTGACCGAGCGCGTGCACCCGGGCGGCGGCGAACCCGGACAGGAGTCCCGTGCACAGGACCGCGGTCAATGCAAGGTGGATGAACGATTGGCGCATGCTATAGGATTCCCCGCCGCGCGGCGGACGTGCCGCGACTCGCGAGTATCTCGTCTTGACGGCCCAGCCGTCAAGACGCGCCATCGATAAAGATGTCCCTTTCCTCAGGTTGATGATGATGGGCTTGTGGGAATGTGGGAATCTCGCGCCGGGGGCGCGATTGCCAGGGCCGGGCGGGAGCGCCCACCGGTCGCGGGTCCGGCATTTCGGGTAAAATAGGGAGTTGTTTTCCGAACAGTTTGCCGGGTTGAGGAGGTCATGATCATGAAGATGTTCCGTAGCGTGTTCCTGTTCAGCGTCGTCGCGGCGCTGGCGGTGTCGGTGGCCAGCGCGCAGCCGGCCGCCAAGCCGAGCCTGAAGAGTCCTGCCAGCCTGAAGGAACAGGCGCCTGCCGTGTTCAAGGCGAGTTTCGAGACGAGCGCGGGCGCGTTCGTGATCGAAGTCCATCGCGACTGGGCGCCGAAGGGGGCCGACCGGTTCTACAACCTGGTGAAGAACGGCTTCTTCGACAACGGCCGTTTCTTCCGCGTGCTGTCTGGCTTCATGGCGCAGTTCGGGATCAACGGCGACCCGGCCGTCCAGGCCGCGTGGCGCGACGCCCGCATCACCGACGACCCGGTGAAGGAGGGCAACAAGAAGGGCTACATCACCTTCGCCACGGGCGGCCCGAACACCCGCACGACGCAGGTGTTCATCAACTACGGGGACAACGCCAGCCTCGACTCGCAGGGGTTCGCGCCGTTCGGCAAGGTGATCACCGGGATGAACGTGGTGGAGAAGCTCTACGCCGGCTACGGTGACGGCCCGCCGAGCGGCAAGGGCCCGGCGCAGAACCTGATCCAGTCGCAGGGGAACGCGTACCTCGAGAAGGACTTCCCGAAGCTGGACTTCGTGAAGAAGGCGACGATCGAACAGTAGGCAGTCGATGGGTTCTGTCAGTCCGTGACTTCTGTCAGTCGACGACTTCTGTCAGTCGATGATGCTTGTCAGTCGGAGATACCCGTCAGTCGATGACGCTCCGACTGACGAGTACCGACTCCGACTGGCGAGCACCAGCCCCGACTGATGGGCGTCAGTCCCCGACTGACATCGTCCGCACCGACTCGTCTGCGTCAGTTCCGACCCTTCTGCGTCAGTTCCCGACTAGATCGTCGGGTTCATCGAGCCCCACTTGGTTCCCTTCTCGTACGCCAGGGCGACACGCAGCAGCGTGGCCTCGTCGTAGAGGCGCCCCGTGATCATCAGCGCGGTCGGCATCTTGTCCACGAACCCTGCCTTCATGCACAGCGCCGGGTGGCCGGTCAGGTTCGTGGCGACCAGGCTGGCGCCGCCGGTGGCGGACAGGAACACGTCGACGGTCGACATCAGCTCGTCGTACTTCCGCATTAGCAGCGTGCGGGCTCGCTGGGCGCGGATGAACTCCACCGCCGGCACGAAGCGGTGCATTCGGAACTGGTTGGGCCAGTCGCCCGGCGCCTGGGCCGTCAGCTGATCGATGCCGCGCGACCGGGTGAGATCGTCGAAGGCCGCGGCCGCTTCCGTGCTCAGGATGAAGCGGATGGCCTGGGCGGGGAAGTCCGGCAGTTCAATCGGGACGAGCGATGCGCCGGCCTTGCGGAACACGTCCAGCGCGTCCTTCATGATCGCCATCCGCGCCTCGAACCGCTTCTTCGCCTCCTCGTTCATGTTGGCCGGCGGCGTCTGGTTCTCGAAGTCGGCTTTCACGTATCCGATCTTCAGCTTCCCGAGCGGCACGTCAGGGTTCCACGCGAACGGCGCGTCCACCACCGTCTCGTCGTGTCCGTCCGTGCCGTAGATCGCATTGAACGCCAGCGCACAGTCTTCGACCGAGCGGCAAATCGTGCCAATCTTGTCCATGGTCCAGCTGAGCGCCATGGCGCCGTAGCGGCTCACGCGGCCGTACGTCGGGCGCAGGCCAATGACGCCGCACGCACTGCAGGGGGAGATGATCGAGCCGAGCGTCTCGGTGCCGATCGAGAAGCCGACGAGGCCGGCCGCGGTGGCAGCCGCCGGGCCGGCAGACGATCCACTGGAGCTGCGTTCGATGTTCCACGGGTTGTGCGTGCTGCCGCCGAACCACACGCCGCCCTGCGCCAGCGAGCCCATCGACAGCTTGGCGACCAGCACCGCTCCCGCGTCGCGGAGCCGTTCGACGACGGTCGCGTCGAGGTCGATCACCTGGGTCTCGTAAGGCTTCGCGCCCCACGTCGTGCGGATTCCCTTGGTCGCCAGGAGGTCCTTGGCGCCCCACGGGATGCCGTGCAGTTGTCCGCGGTACTTCCCCGCGGCAATGTCCTTGTCGGCCTGGGCCGCCTGCGCGAGGGCGAGTTCCTCGGTCAGCGTGACCACGCACTTCAGCGTCTCGCCGTGTTTCTTCAGTCGGGCGAGATACATCTTCGTGAGGTTGGTGGACGATACCTTGCGATCGCGCACGAGCGGCGCTAGCGCCGTCACCGGCTGGAACGCGAGATCCTCGAGGCTGGACGTGACGCGCACGACCGGGGCGGACACGCGGAGCGTCTTCATGCGCGGCCCGGCGGCCGGCGGGCGCTTCCCGGGGAGATACGGCCGGAATGTGATCGCCGGCTCGGTGTCGAGCGGGATCTCGAGCGTGCGAAGCGCCTGGTAACTCTCGAGGTTACGGTTGGCGCCCCGCAGCAGCATCTCCTCTTCCGACTCCTTGAAGCGGACGCCGATCACATTCTCGGCGCTCTTTAGCGTCTCGACGCCGAAGTGAAGAGGCGTGTCAGCCTGCTGGGCGGCGGCGGGGGCAGGAGCGGCCGGCGGGGTGGAGACCTGGCCCGCCAGCGCCGGCGCCGCGATACCCGCGGCCACTGCGGCGGGAACCGTGCCGAGGAACGTTCTGCGCCCGATGCGCCTGCCGCGTGGGGAAGACTGGCGTTCGTTCATCGATGACCCTCCGGCCGATTGTGCGGCCTGCCATCTTTCTGGCGGCCGAGTTCTCGTGAGAAGGCGGTGTGCGGCCGGCCGGGGGCGCCTGGCTGCCGCTCCGGCCCGCCTCAACAGGTAGAACGGGCATAGAATACTACTCCATGCGCCCCATCGACCCGATCGTCGCCCTGGAACGCGGCACCAACGCCGATCCGTTCGCCGTCCTCGGGCCTCACCAGACAACGGTGAACGGCGAGCCGGCGCTGGTCGTCCGGTTCTTTCACCCGGACGCCGAGGCCGTCGACCTGCAGGCGGCCGAGGCTGGCGCGCCCGTGCCGATGACGCGGCGATCCGGGACCGACCTGTTCGAAGCGGTCGTGCCCGGGTGGCTCGGCGATCCGCTTACGTTCGACTACCGGCTCCGGGTGACCTGGAAGGACGGCCGCGTCGGGGACGTCGATGATGCGTATCGATTCGGCTGCATCCTCAGCGATTTCGACCTGCACCTGCTCGGCGAGGGGACGCAACTGCGCGCGTACGAGAAGCTGGGCGCGCACCAGATGCAGTTCGGCCCGATTGCCGGCGTGCACTTCGCGGTCTGGGCACCCAACGCCAGGCGCGTGAGCGTTGTGGGCGACTTCAACCGATGGGACGGCCGGGCGCACCCGATGCGCCTGCTGTCGCCGCACGGCGTGTGGGAGATCTTCATCCCCGGCATCGGGCGCGGAGAGAAATACAAGTTCGAGCTGCGGTCGAGATCCGGCGAGGCGTTCACGAAGGCCGACCCGTACGCGATGTACTTCGAGCTGCCGCCGCGGTCCGCCTCGGTGGTCTGGGGCGTCGGCCAGTACGCGTGGGACGACCAGGCCTGGATGGCGGCGCGCGTCCAAGAGAACGGCTGGCTGGATCGGCCGATGTCGATCTACGAAGTCCACCTCGGATCCTGGGCGCGCGGCGCCGACGGCGAGCGGTTCCTGTCATTCCGTGAGCTGGCAGACCGGCTCGTCCCTTACGTGCGGGACCTGGGGTTCACCCATATCGAGCTGCTGCCGGTGATGGAGCATCCGTTTGCCGGCTCCTGGGGCTACCAGGTTGTCGGATTCTTTGCGCCCACCAGCCGGATGGGTGAGCCCGACGAGTTCAAGGCGTTCGTGGACGCGTGCCACCGCGCGGGGATCGGCGTGCTGCTCGACTGGGTGCCGGGGCACTTTCCCAAGGACGCGCACGGCCTGGCAAGGTTCGACGGCACCGCGCTCTACGAGCACGAGGACCCGCGCAAGGGCGAGCACCAGGAGTGGGGCACGCTGATCTTCAACTACGGGCGAAATGAGGTCCGGAGCTTCTTGCTGAGCAGCGCCCTGTTCTGGCTCGAGCAGTACCACGTGGATGGCCTGAGAGTCGACGCGGTCGCCTCGATGCTGTACCTCGACTACTCGCGCGGCCCCGGCCAGTGGGTGCCGAACAAGCACGGCGGCCGCGAGAACCTCGAGGCGGTCGACTTCCTCCGCACGCTCAACACGCTGACGCACAGCGAGCAGCCCGGGTCGATCACCGCGGCGGAGGAATCAACGTCCTGGCCGGGAGTCAGCCGCCCGGTGCACCTTGGCGGCCTCGGCTTCACGTTCAAGTGGAACATGGGCTGGATGCACGACATCCTGTCGTACATGCGCCAGAACGCGATCTATCGCCGCTGGGCGCACAATCAGCTGACGTTCTCGATGCTCTATGCCTACCACGAGAACTTCATCCTGCCGTTCTCGCACGACGAGGTCGTGCACGGGAAGGGCTCGATGATCGGGAAGATGGCGGGCGACAGCTGGCAGAAGGCGGCCAACCTCCGCGCCCTCTACGGCTTCCTCTACGGTCATCCCGGCAAGAAGCTGCTCTTCATGGGCTGCGAGTTCGGCCAGTGGCCGGAGTGGAACCACGACCGGGGCCTCGAGTGGGCGTTCATCGACGATGCGCCTCACCGCGGGATTCGGCAGCTCGTCACGGACCTGAACCGCCTGTATCGACACGAGCCCGCGCTCTACGAGCTCGATTTCGATCCGGCCGGGTTCCAGTGGATCGACTGCAACGACAACGAGAACAGCGTGATCTCGTTCATGCGCCGCGCACGCGACCCGCGCGACGTCCTCGTGATCGTCCTCAACTTCACTCCTGTCGTCCGCCACAGCTATGTCGTCGGGGTTCCGGAGCCGGGGCTCTACTTGGAAGCGATCAACACCGACAGCGAGTGCTACGGGGGATCGAACCAGGGGAATGGCGGCGCCGTGCACTCTCAGCCGATCCCCGCACACGGGCACCCGCACCGCGTCGAGCTGGTGCTGCCGCCGCTGTCCTGCCTGATCTTGAAGAGGGGCCGAGTGGCCCATCTCACACATACGGCTGCATGAGGCCGGCGATGCATCCCGCCGCGGCTTGCGGGTGCCGGCCTCCGGCTTGGCCAGCGTCACGCGCTGGCGTCGGGGCCGTCGAGGGCTCGCCGGACGGCGGTGGCGAGGGCGTCTGGCGTGAATGGTTTCTGCAGGAACGACGTCCAAGGCTCCTGGAGCCCCATCCGGAAGGCCGTCTGGTCGGTGTAACCAGACATGTAGAGCACCCGGGCCTTTGGCCTGGTCCACCACAGGTGCCGGACCATGTCAGGGCCACTCACTTCCGGCATGACGACGTCGCTCACGACGAGGTCGATGACACCGTCGTAGGCGTGCGACACCGCGAGTCCTTCCCGTCCATGGTTGGCGACCAGCACATGGTATCCCCACTGCTCGAGCAGGTCCTGGGCAAGCGCTCGCACGGCCGGATCGTCTTCGACCAGGAGAAGGGTCTCGCTCCCGCCGGCTGTCGCGGCGCGCGCGGGCTGGACGCCGTCCATCCCGTCTTCTGCGCCCACCCGCGGCAGGTAGATCTTGAAGGTGCTGCCCTGCCCGGGTTCGCTGTAGACGAAGATGTGCCCGCGGCACTGCTGCACGATGCCGTAGACCGTGGCGAGCCCGAGCCCGGTCCCCTTTCCGGACTCCTTCGTCGTGAAGAACGGCTCGAACAGGTGTGACTTGACCTCAGAGTCCATGCCGCAGCCGGTGTCGCTGACGGCCAGCATCACGTAGGCCCCCGGGGAGACCGAGGCGTGCGTGCGCGTGTAGGTCTTGCTCAGGTCCACGTTCGCGGTTTCGATCGTCAACTGTCCGCCGCCCGACATCGCATCTCGCCCGTTGATCGCCAGGTTCATCAACACCTGCTCGACCTGGGAGGCGTTGGCGTGGACGTAGCCCAGGTCCACGCCCGACCAGGTTCGCAGCTCGATATGCTCGCCGATCAGTCGGCGGAGCATCCCGTCGAAGTTGCGGACGACGGCGCTGAGGTCGAGCGTCTGCGGTTGGCCAACCGGCTTCCGGCTGAACGTGAGCAACTGCCGCGTCAGCGTGCTGCCGCGTTCGGCCGCCTTGCAGATCTCCTCGACATAGCTCCGTCGCGGGTCGCCGGTCTCCACCTGGTCGCGCAGAATCTCGGCATACCCGATCATCGCGGTGAGCAGGTTGTTGAAGTCGTGCGCCACCCCTCCAGCCAGCCTGCCAACCGCTTCCATCTTCTGCGACTGGCGGAACTGGCTCTCGAGCAGGCGGTGCTCGGTGACGTCCTCCGCCAGCATCTCGGACCCGGTGATCGCCCCGTCGTCAGGCTCGAAGGCTCGCCCGCTCAATCGCACCCAGAACACCGTGCCGTCGCGGCGGCGCCACTGGACCTCGACGGGCGGAATGTGCTTGCCGTCGCCCACCTGTGCGCCCAGCTGCTCACGGTCGGACGGGTCCTGGTAGAACTCCAGCACGTTTCGATTCAGGAGCTCGGTTTCCGACGCGAAGCCCAGCATCGCGGCGAATGCAGGGTTGGCCTCGACGATCGTTCCGTCGCGCATGGTGCGCAGGATGCCGTGTGCCGCGTTGCGAACGAGGGAACGGAACCGGAGTTCGGACGCGGCAAGCGCGGCCTGCGTCCCGATGATGGCCCGCATCTGCCGGTGGTGATCCACCGCCCTCCGGATCGACTTCACCAGCAGCGAGGTCGTGAGCGTGCTTCGCGCCAGGCAGTCCCACGCCCCGGCCTCGAGCACCCGCTGCTCGACGGCGGGGTCCTCGACGTCGGTCAGCACGAGGACCGGGCAGCCCGCGCCGACGATCTGCCGGAGCGGGCCGTCATCGCCGGCCAGGCGACCGTCGATCAGGTACACGTCGTCCTCGCGTCCTGTCAGCCCGCCAGGCAGGGCCTCGCCGTCGGGAGGCGCGTCGGCGAGACGGAAGCCGCTGTTTCCGAGTTGGGAGAGCAGTGCCGAAATCAGGACGCGATCGTCCGCGTTCTCTGTCGCGAGCAGGACGACGGTGGCCAGGTCGGACGAAGTCATGTGTGCGGTTCGGCGGCTCACTGACGGCCGGTTTGGTCCATCATGAGTCATTCATCGGACCGGCACCAGCGCAACCTTAGTCACGTTGCACACAATCTTTTCGGCCAAGACCGGCCCGAACCAGCTACAATTCGGGTCGCGACGCGGAGGCTCCCGAATGGTGCTGCACACTCCATCCACTGGACCTCCTGCTGCTCGACGTCACCAT
>JADGOB010000175.1 GCA_017883185.1 Acidobacteriota bacterium | reverse complement strand
TAGAATGTCCCCCGCTCTCCCTGGACGCGCAACCCGGCCTCTGTGGCACCCGCGAGCACTGTGTTCATACAACCTCCGCGCACCGAAGCGCTCAGCGCCCAACAGATCGGCCCGTCGCCACGCGAAGCCATTCGGCATACGCATTCTAGTGCATCGCGTCTGACCCTGATTCGTGGATGTCGTCTCCTGTCGGATGGCGCGCGTCGCCTCGTAACCGTCCATTTCCGGCATCTGCACGCCCATGCCGCCACGGAAGGCCTCGTCCGGTTCCTGCCTCGATTGTCGTCTCTGTCCTGACCGCCGTTCCCGTCCCGACCTACGAGCACTGGTAGTAGCTGCGTCCTCGTTGCAGGATGTACTGCAGCTGTCTCGTTCGGATTCATATCGGTTATTGGAGGTCGTGAAGTCATGCGTCAACAGCGGACAGGACTGGCAGCCTTCGTGAGGCGCCTCGTTCTCGCCTCGGGCTGTGTCATCATCGCGTCGGTCGCCGTCGCCCAGACGGCGGCGCCCGCGCCAGACCAGGGTGGATCGGCGTCAAGCTCTCTTCAGGGTACCGTCGCCCAGAAGCCGGCGGCGACGGATCCCTCGAAGCAGACGGACCAGCAGAAAACGGACCAGCCGAAGACCGAAGCGCAGGCGCCGCGTCTCGACATCGAAGTGCTCGTGACGGCGCCGCGCGTGGAAATCCCAATCAAGGAGAACCCCGCGGCGACGACCGTCGTGGGGCGAGAAGTCCTGCAGTCGATGCCGAAGGGGATTGGCGTCGAGGAGGCATTGCGCCTGGTGCCCGGCGTCAAGGTGGACAACCAGGCCGACGGCGAACGCGTTCACCTCTCGATTCGCGGCCAGGGACTGCTGACCGAGCGCGGGATCCGGGGCGTCAAGGTGCTCCTCGACGGGCTGCCGCTCAACGATCCCACAGGGTTTGCGCCCGACCTGTTCGACGTGGACTGGACGGCCGTCCAGCGCATTGAGGTGTTGCGCGGCTCCGCGTCTGCGTTGTACGGCGGCGGATCGTCCGGCGGCGTCATCAATATTTCGACGCGCGACGGCGCCCCGGGATCGGTGACGGGGCGTGCCTCGATCGAAGCCGGGTCGTACGCGTTCTACAAGCCGTTTGCAGAAGCGGGCGGGACGGCGGGCCGCTTGAACTATCACGTGACCGCATCCGGGAATGCTGGCGACGGGTACCGCGACCACACCACGTTCAACGCTTTCAACCTCTACTCCAAGTTCCGCTACGAGGCGAACGACGCCACGCGCCTGACGTTCGTCGTTGCGGGAACGCACTTCTACAACGACAACGCCGAAGGGTTGAACCTCGACTGGCTGGCCGAGGATCGGAGGATGGCCAACCCGGACGCGCTGACCTACAACGAAGGGCAGCGGACGAACCGGTTCACGACCGGCATGTCGGGTCGAACGCGGCTGGCGATCGACCGGGAGTTGTCGTACGCCGTGTACTACCGGCGTACAGGATGGTGGGAGTCGGTGCCGTCCTCCGTGCAGCACCGCACGTACGACTCGCCGGGCGGCAACATCCAGTTCACGATGGACGGCGACATCGATCCGTGGACCAATCACCTGAGCGTTGGCGTCGACGCGGACTTCCAGTCGATCGGTGAATACCGGAAGCCGAACCTCGGGCACGCGATCGAGGGATCGACCCTGCTGTCGGACCAGTCCATCATGCAGCGCGGCATCGGCCTGTACGCCATCGATCGCGTCGAGTTCTCCCCGAAGTGGAGCGGCACGGTCGGACTCCGCTTCGACCAGATTCACAACGAGCTGACCGATCATCTCCTGGCCGGCGGCGTGGATCTGTCGGGGGGCGCCTCGTTCTCGAAGGTCACCGGCAGGATTGGAGCGGCCTTCAATCCCCGGCCGGACCTCGGCCTCTACGCGTCGTGGGGCCAGGGCTTCCTCCCGCCAGCGACCGAGGAGTTGGCCAACAACCCGCACGCGCAGGGCGGGTTCAACCTCGACCTGGTGCCGGCAACCTCCTACGGCGAGGAACTCGGCGTGCGGGGCAGCGTGAACGGCCTGGCGTACGACGTCGCGTTCTTCCACCTGAAGACGAAGAACGACTTCGGCCGGTACCGGGTGAAGGACCGGCCGCTCGAGACGTTCTACGGGAACCTCGGGACGAGCCGACGGTACGGCCTCGAGACGGCGCTGACCTACTATCCGGTACCGGAACTGGGTCTGCGGGCGGCGTACACGTTCAACGACTTTCTCTACACCGACATCCAGAGCCTGTTCGGCAGCTTCACCGACAAGGTGATGCCGAACGCACCGAGACACCAGTTGTCGTTCGATGGTGAGTACCTGATCAACAGACGCCTGGCGATCGGGCTCGGGATCTTCGCGCAGGGCATGTCCTACGTCGACCAGACCAACGTACCGACAGTCGACGGGTATGCGCTGGTCAACCCGCGGGTGTCGTACCGCTTCGGCAACGGGCCCTACGAGGCCGAGTTGACGCTCCAGGTGCGGAACCTGTTCGCCGCCGAGTACATCGCGTTCAGCGAGCCGGACCCAGACGGCAACTCGTATCAGCCCGGGCCGACGCGCGAGCTGTTCCTCGGATTCCGCGTGCGGTTCGGACGGTAGAGCGGGCCGCAGAGCCAGGGCCGCCGGCGGCCCTGGCTCTGCGGCCCTACGGCTTGCGGGCGCGGATGAAGCCGCTGTAGAAGCGGCCGTCCACGAGCGGCGCAATCGTGTCCACGTCAATCCCGTGGCCGTCCAGGAAGCCGCGGGCGTCGTCGACCTTGTAGACGCGCGTCGGCTCGATTTCGATGTCCGTGAAGCCCGCCTCGGCCAGCGTCGCCTTGTAGTCGTTCTCGTCGAGCGCACCAGCCAGGCACCCGATCCACAGCTCGACGTTCCGCCGGATCTCGACCGGGATTTCGCCCCGCACCACCACGTCCGACACGGCGAACCGGCCACCGGGCTTGAGGACGCGGAACGCTTCGGCCAGGACGCGTCGCTTGTCGGCCGACAGATTGATGACGCAGTTGGAGATGATCACGTCCACCGAGTGGTCGGGCAGCGGGATGTTCTCGATCTCGCCCTTGAGGAACTCGACGTTCGTGACACCCGCCTTGCGCTGGTTCTCGCGCGCCAGGGCGAGCATCTCGTCGGTCATGTCGAGGCCGTACGCCTTTCCGGTCGGCCCCACGCGCTTGGCCGACAGCAGGACGTCGATGCCGCCGCCCGATCCGAGATCGAGCACGACCTGCCCGGGCTCGAGGCGTGCGAGCGCCGTCGGGTTGCCGCAGCCGAGCGAGGCGAGCACGGCCTCCGCTGGCACGCCCGCGGTCTGCTTCTCGTCGTACAGGTTCGCGGTGATCGGATCCACCGATCCGATCGGCGTCGCCGCCCCGCCTCCGCCGCATCCGCATCCGCACCCGCAGGAGGCCTTCCCCTGCACAACACGAAGCGCCGCCTTCCCGTACTTCTCCCTCACGACGTCCTTGATATCAGACATATGACTGCTCCTTCTCCAGATGATCCCCCGGCTCCTCATCGTCAGATGTCCGGGCGACCCGCCGGTCGCCCCTACGGTGTCGCCGCCACCGGCATTCCGACCCTGCTGCGTCCCGCATTGGTCGCGCCTCGACTTCGGCGTCGCGGGCCGTTCCGACTACACCCCGCACGCCGCGCATCTCTTGACGACCGACCGCGGCTCGACAACTTTGTTGCGCGTGCAGCACTCGGCATAGAGGAACGACAACAGCGCGCTCAGCGTATCGGTGTTCGCTGCGTAGCGGAGGAACGTGCCTTCGCGCCGAACCGTGACCAGTTTTTCGTGGCGCAGCTTCTCCAGATGGTGCGACAGCGTGGAGCCGGCCATCCTCAGGGCCTCCTGGATTTCGCCGACCACCAGACCGTCGGGGTGGGCGGACAGCAGAAGCCGCATGATCCGCAACCGCGGCTCGGTGCCCATGGCTGCCATCATGTCCGCGTAGAGGGCGACGTTGTTGTGGGCGCGCCTGCTCGACATCGTTGTTAATTCTATATTTCTAGAACTACAGATGTCAAGACTGCACTCTCCCATGCCGAGCGGAAATGAGCCGGGAAGCCAGGCGTGCCGCACCCGGATGCGGCCGTCACGCTCACCGCACTCCGGCTCGCGCTCGTTCCAGCCACCGGTCGTACAGCGACGGTCCGGTCAGCGTCTCGAAGACCGGCTGCGGCAGGCGGGCGCGTTCGGGCAAGGTGGCCAGGACGTCCGCGACGGACGAGCTGCCGAAGTCCGCCGCGAGGAACCGTTGCAGGGCGGCCTTCAGGTCGGGCAGGAACTCGATCGTCTCGTCGTCGGCCGAGTGGGTGGCGCCTTCCACGATGACCACCCGGCCGCGCTTCAGGAACTTCGACGCGTGCAGCGCGTTCTCCATCGGCGTCGAGCAGTCCAGGTCGCCCTGGAGGAACACGGTCGGCACGTCGATAGGGAAGTCCGCTCGGACCGCGTCACCAGCGTCGGGTGTGACGGTGAGATCGCGCGAGTCGAGATAGTCGGGCGCCAGCGTGCCAACCCACTGCTGCTCCGTCTCGGCCTTCAGCCTGGCTTCCCGCTCGCGCGTGATGCCGAGGCTGTTGTCGATGAGCAGTACGATCATCGCTCCGCCGCCGGCGGACGTGCGCGCCTGCCAGGCTCGGGCAGCCAGATACCGATAGTCCCCGTTGGCGAGTTCGAGGAGGAAACGCGGCCACTTCGTGAGGTTGTCGCGATAGGACACCTGCGACGCCGGGTAGAGGAGGACCTCCTGCAGATCGCGTGCGCCCACCGTCACCGACACCGGCGTACCGTCGCGCGGATTGGTGATCGTCACCGTCTGCGGCTGCGCGGCCAGGCGGGCCATTACCGTCTTGATGATGCCCACGAGGCCGCCCGGCGGAACGAGCGGCGCGAGGCGCGGGTCGGCTTCCGCAACCTTCGCGATGCGCTGCACCGCATTCCACAATGAGGCCGGGCCATCGTAGGTGTAGTCGAGCGGTTCGATGCCGCGCAGCAGCGCCCGGTCCACGAACTGGGGGTACTTCTTCAGATATGCGAAGCTTGTCTGCGAGCCGAAGCTGCCGCCCCGCAGGATGATCCGATCGTAACGGAACGCCTTGCGCAGATCGTTGACGTCCTCGACCACGTTGAGGATGTCGTAACCCGTCAGATCGACGCCGCGGCTCGTCCACGCGGCCTGGCCGTCGGTGATGGCCCGGCGCAGCGCTGTTCGTGCGGCCTCCGAGGTGGACGGCTTGTCGAGCGGTTGCGGCGAAGCGGGCCACAGCAGGTTGGACGCCAGCGGCACGGACGGATTGCCGCGCTGATTGACGAAGAAGATATCGCGTCCGCTGGCGCGCAGCAGTTCGAGTTCGCGCTGGGTGCGGGGGCCTTCCAGACTGCTCCGCGCCACGAAGCTGCCGGGGCCGCCCGGGAGATAGAAGATGGGCGGGCGGCTGCGATCGCGGCCGGGAATCCTCAGGAAGTGCAGGCCGATCGTGCGGCTGCCGGGCTTGGCGCGGTTCTCGGGCACGAAGAGCAGGCCTTCCTCAGCCGTGAGGAGTTCCTTGCCAGCGTGGAAGGTGAAGGGCACGGTGAAGACCGAGCCGATCGGGGGCGGGGTCTGGGCCGAGGCGTCACGCGCCGCGACGAGGAGGCTCGCGGCGAGGAAGCTGACGAGGGCGAGACGCACGCAGGAGGAACGTCGCCGGGTTCGGGACGAGCGGCGGCAGCAGGTCATGGTTCGTGGCTCCGTCAGTGGGTTGCGATGAGGACATTCGACGCCGCGCCCGACGTCGCGAAGCTCGCCGTGACCTTCAGGAACCGCTCGATTTCGTCCGGCGTATTGTAATGACTCCCGGACAGCCGGATGAAGCTCGAGATGCCGAGCTGTTTCAGCATGGCCGCGAAGAACGGGTCGTGGCCCGGCGCATGGAGCCTGAGCTGCTCCGCCCCGTAGCGCGCGCATCCGTCCGCCGATTCGATCCCAGCCAGGTTGAAGCCGACCAGCAGCGACTGTCGCGACAGGTCCTGGCCCATTCCATACACCGTCACGTGCTCCATGTCCTCGAGGCCGGGCACGTGCTTGGTGCCGTGGAGGAGGATGGACAGCAGCCCCGTGGTGTGGGCCTTGACCGCATGCATCGCCGCAACGATGAGGGTGCGGCGGTCGCGTGACTCGGTGAAGTGGCCGCCGAGCCAGCAGAGATAGTCCACCACCGCCGACCAGGCGGCGTAGGACTGGTGCTCGACGCCGCCCAGGTCCCAGCTCGTCGCCGGCTTGAAGGTGTACTTCCAGTGCGGCAGGGTGGCGAGCCTGTCCGAGGCATGGGCGTACCCGCACCCCTTGACGCCGTAGTTCTTGTAGGGCGCGATGACGTAGGCGTCGGCGCCGATCGCCTCGACGTCCACCACGTCGGACGGCGAATACTGCACGCCGTCCACCATGACGTAGAGGTCGGGCTTGATGCGCCGCGCTTCGCGGATGATGGTGGCGACGTCGTACACCTCCCCGGTGACGTTGGAGGTGTGCGTCACGGCGAGAAAGCAGGTGTTCCGGTCGATCTTCTCGAAGATCGCCCCGAGCGGCACCGATCCGGTCTCGCGGTTCGGCTCGGCGATCCGTTCTTCCTTGCCGTAGATCGTCGCAAACTGCGTCAGCGCGCTGCGGACCGAGGCGTGGTCCAGCCCCGTTGTGACGACGTTGGTACCCGGGACGCCGTGCAGCACCGCCTCGGTAATCCGGTAGATGACGTGGCTGCTGCTCCAGCCGGGAATCATCTGGCCGGACCGCGCGCCGAAGAAGAGCATGAGGTCGTCGATGCCCTTCGCCGTGACGTCCATGGCGTGCTGCGACCCCGGGTTGGCGCGGCCCTGCTGGTCGGGCAGGCAGGTTTCCATGGCCATCGCCTCGATCACCCGTTTCGGCCGGCACGAGCCCGACGCGGCCTCGAAGAAGAGGCGCTTGCCGGAATAGGGGTCCCAGTCCACGTACAGGAACTGGCTTCGGATTTCTTCCATGAGTCCGGGCGGAAACACCCCTCGTTCATCAGCGCTCGACATCGTGCGACCTCCTCACCAGCGTCCGGGTTCCCGCGGCGCCCCTTGGCGCCAGAGTGAATATAGTATATCCTCAGCAACGCCGCGCCGCAACAAGGTTGAATGCGGACGGCGGGGCGCCGGTCCCACAGGCCGGTGCCACACGGGAGGTCCACTATGCCGTTCACACGTCTCACTGGCGCGCTCGCCCTCGCGGCGCTCGTCGCTCTCTCGTCGGCCGATTCGCCTCGCGGCGCCCCGCTCCCGCCGCGATTCGGTCCCGAGTGCTTCCAGGCGCTGAAGTGGCGCAACATCGGCCCGAACCGCGGCGGCCGCTCGATCGCCGTCGCCGGCAGCGCCACGCGGCCTCTGGAATACTACTTCGGCGCCACCGGCGGCGGCCTCTGGAAGACCACCGACGGCGGCCAGGCTTGGGCGCCGGTGACCGACGGCAAGATCGCGAGTTCCTCGGTCGGCGCCGTCGCCGTCGCCGAGTCGAACCCCGACATCGTGTATCTCGGCATGGGCGAGGTGCAGCTCCGGGGCAACGTCATGCAGGGCGACGGCGTCTACAAGTCGGCCGACGCCGGTAAGACCTGGCGCCAAGTCGGCCTTGCCGACACGCAGGCCATCGGCCGCATCCGCATCCACCCGACCAATCCGGACATCGTCTACGTCGCCGCGCTCGGCCACCCGTTCGGTCCGAATGCGGAGCGCGGGGTGTTCAGGACGACCGACGGCGGCACGACCTGGAAGAAGATCTTGTTCCGCAGCGAGCGCGCGGGTGCCGTGGATCTCTGTCTTGATCCCTCGAACCCGCGGGTGCTCTTCGCATCCACATGGGAGGTGTACCGAACTCCGTGGATGCTGTCGAGCGGCGGGCCCGGCTCGGGGCTCTTCAAGACCACCGACGGCGGCGACACCTGGACCGACCTGACGCGACACCCGGGCCTGCCCAAAGGCATCCTCGGCAAGATCGCGGTCGCCGTCTCGCCCGCCTCGTCGTCGCGTGTCTACGCGCTCGTCGAAGCGGAGGACGGCGGCCTGTTCCGCTCTGACGATGGGGGCGGCACGTGGACGCTGGTGAACGCCGACCGCGACCTGCG
>JADGOB010000060.1 GCA_017883185.1 Acidobacteriota bacterium | reverse complement strand
GGGCCGGGCGAATCTGAGGGGATGCGAGTCGCGGCGCATCGACTGATGGCGTCGCCAGGCCGTGGCGGGTCCTTGACTTGCAGGAGGCTGCCAGCGCTGGAGGCGACGTCAAGGTCGCGTGCTGCGTCGCCGGAGGTCAGCCCTCGGCTCGTCACATGTCCAAGCCATTGATTCAGCAGGAGATACTGACGGACTGACTCGATTCTCGCTCCAAGCCGCCGGCGATTTCGGCCGGCGGTCGCGATTCCGCGCAAACCACTGATTCTAAATGGGAGCTTGAAACAGCCCGAGATGGCCCTCGGGCAGAGAATGAGGATGCATCAAGACCTGTAAGTCAAGCTATTCCAGTTGTTTATGGAGAGTGGCGGGGTCGACGGGACTCGAACCCGCGACCTCCGGCGTGACAGGCCGGCGTTCTAGCCAACTGAACTACGACCCCGCATCTGGTTGTGCCGCCCGCCGCACGGTTTGTCGCGCAGCGTCTGTCCACGCCGCACCCCGCCGACGGACGCCCTGCACGGCCCATGGTGGGCGGTGCAGGATTCGAACCTGCGACAGCCGGCGTGTAAAGCCGGTGCTCTACCACTGAGCTAACCGCCCGCTGCCGGCAGAGCCACGAATTATAGCAGCAGCCAAGCCTTCAGCGCGAGCAGAATCACCACGCCCGCCAGGCCGGCCACCGCACGGTGCTCTCGGTTGCGAATTGCCCGCGTCGGGCTGAACCGACGAGACCCATCGCTCACGCGGCCAGCCCTGTAGTCCGCGTACTCGCGGCCGAACTTCGCCCGCAACCCCGCCTCCTCGCTCCGGATGGCCGCGCCCAGCGTCAACCCGAGATAGAGGACGGCAATCACGCCGACGATCAGGCTGTTGGACGTGATCGCGAAGCCGATCCCGATCAGCGTCGAGCCGAGGTACAAGGGGTGCGCCGTAAACCGATACGGGCCGGACATGGTGACCTCGCGTCCCTTCTCGAGATGCCCGGCCGCCCACACGCGGACCGCTTCGCCGACCGCGGCCAGGCCAGCCCCAAGCACGATCGAGCTCCACGTGGGATGGGCCAGCCACAGCGCCGCGACGCTGGCGATGAACCCAAGAGGGACGCGGAGGCGCGCCACGCGGGCAGCCAAGTCAGGCATGATGCTTGGTGGCGGCAAGGCGCCGGTCGATCGCTCCACGCACGTCCTCGACGGAGATGTCCTCGATGCAGGCTCGGCTGCGACGGCAGCGCCTCTGATAGTGACACACGCAGTCGCCAAAACGCGAGAGCGAGATGTCGGCCGGGTCCCACGGACCGTTGCGCGCCGGGTCCGTGGGGCCGAACAGCGCGACGATCGGCGTGCCGACGGCGCCGGCCAGGTGCAGGGGACCCGTGTCGCCAGACAGCATCAACCGCGCATCGCGCGAGAGCGCGAGCACGTCGCCGATGCCGGTCTGCGGCGCGAGCCTCGCTGCCCCGCCCGACGACTCGACAATGCGGCCCGCGGTCGCTTCTTCGCCCGGCCCCCACAAGACCACGGGCAGCAGGGCATGCCGCCCGGCAATCGACAACGCGATCTCGCCGAATCGCTCCGGCGGCCACCGCTTGTTCGGCCAGGCGGCGCCGGGATTGATCAGCGCGTAGCCGGCCCGGCCGCCGGTCGCCACCCACTCGCGCACCGCGGCCAACGCGGTCGAAGACGGCACGTCGATTGGAAACCGACGAGGCCGCCGATCGATCCCGAAGGCCGACAGCGCCGCGAGGTTCTTGTCCACCACGTGCGCCACGCCGCCCGGCTCGCACGTCTCTGTGTAGAACCACGAGGCTGGCGCCTCGCGCACATGCCGGCGGTGGAACCCGATCACTCGCCGCGCGCCGGACAACCGCGCGAAGGCGGCCGACCTGATCAGTCCCTGGAGGTCGAGCGCGACGTCGTAGTGTTCCCGGCGCGTGGCGGCCACAGCGGCCAGCATGTCACGCCAGGTGGGGGCGCCCGGCCGGGTGGCCCCGCCCATGCCTTCCCCCCCCGCGCGGGCGCTGCCGATGACGACCCGGTGGACGAGGCTCGGCACGAAATTCAGAATCGCCGCGTAGCGCGCGTCCACCAGCCAGTCGATCTGCGCGTCGGGAAACCGGTCGCGGAGCGCGGCCGCCACGGGCAGCGCGTGCACGATATCGCCCAGGGCGCCAAGGCGGACCAGGAGGAGCTTCATTGCGGTGACATCACTCGTTCCTGATCCGGCCGAGCAGGTCGGTCGTCGAGTGGCCCTTCGAGTCGCCGACGATGGCGATCCGGCCGCCGTAGGCGCGCACCGTCTCGCGCTCGGGCACCGAGTCCACCGTGTAGTCGGTTCCCTTGCAGTGGACGTCGGGCCGGAACCTCTCGAGCAACCGCGCCACCGTGCGATCTGGGAACACGACGACATAGTCCACGCCGCGCAGCGCCGCCACCAACTCCGCGCGCGCGCTCGCCTCGAGCACCGGCCGGT
The DNA here is from genome assembly GCA_017883185.1 of Acidobacteriota bacterium. GTDB lineage: Bacteria > Acidobacteriota > Vicinamibacteria > Vicinamibacterales > Fen-181 > FEN-299. Next base: position 19,438 of record JADGOB010000060.1, on the reverse strand, counting down.
TGGAGCCCTTCAAGTCAGCCACGGCCCGGTCGTCGTTGATGGCCACGATCAGCCGGTCCGCTTCGGCGGCCGCGCCGGCCAGGTAGCGGACATGCCCGACGTGCAGCACGTCGAAGCAGCCGTTGGCAAAAGCGATCGTGCGGCCCGCGGCACGGTCGGCCGCCACAAGCGCCTCGAGCTGGCCCTCAGTGACAACCGACATAGGCCCTGCGTCTTCCCTGCTCGGGGGCTTCCCGGGACCAGTGCTCCGTGTCGGTGGCATGGTCCGACAGGATCGCCTGCCGCAGCTCGTCGGCCGACACCGTCGCGGTGCCGCGCTTCATCACGACGATCCCACCCGCGTAGTTCGCCAGCCGCGCCGCCTCGTAGAACGACGCCCCCGCCGCCAGCGCCAGCGCCAGCGTCGCCATCACGGTGTCGCCCGCGCCGGTGACGTCCGCAATCTCGTCGCTGCCGAAGATCGGGATGTGCGCGGTCGGCATCTTCGGCTCGAACAGCGCCATGCCGTGGCTGCCGCGGGTGACGAGCACCGCGTTCATCCGCAACCGCCGCAGCAGCGTGCGGCCGGCGCGCTCGAGCGCGTCGAGGTCGTCGTTGATGCGAACCCCGAGCAACTGCTCGACCTCGGGCTGGTTGGGCGTGCAGGCCGTGACGTCGCAAAACGCGCCCAGGTTGTAGCGCGAATCGACGAGCACCGGCACCTGGCGGCGACGCGGCGACGCCTTGAGCCGATGGAGGATGGCTTCGGCCAGCAACGGCGTGACCACGCCGTACCCGTAGTCGGACAGCAGCACCGCGTCCGCCCGTTCGATCGTCGCCAGCACCTTCTCGGTGAAGGCCTGGAGGACGGGCGCGGGCGGCGGGTCGGTCGGCTCGCGATCGATCCGCACGATCTGCTGCTTGGCCGAGTGGATGCCGCCGGCCAGCACGCGGGTCTTCGTCGGCGTGTGGAACCCCGCCGGCCGCATCACGCCGCCCTTCCGCACGGTGCCGGGGAATGACTTGACGAGCGCGCGGCCCGCCTCGTCCTGGCCGACGAGGCCGAACAGCTCCACGCAGCCGCCCAGCGCGGCCACGTTGTTGGCCGCATTCCCGCCCCCGCCGGGGACGATGCGCGTGGCATCGTAGCGGAGGATCAGCACCGGCGCCTCGCGCGATACGCGCGAGATCTGGCCGGTCAGGAACTCGTCGGCCACGATGTCGCCGACGACGGCGATGCGGTGCTTGGCGAAGCCGTCCACGAGACCAAGCAGGCGTGCCTGCCGCTCGTGCTCGCCGGGCACAGGGTGAACGGAACGGGCTATTTGCATAGAAACGGCTTTCGGCTCGTGGCTCTCGCCGCGATCAGGTCCTGAGCCCTGGGCCCCGAGCCTCGAGCCCTCTCAGTATCCACGCCGCGGCGTCCATCAGGTTGTCGGCAACCGCGTCGGCGGTCCCGGAGCCCGGAGGCCGGGCTTCCTCCTCGAGGCCGTAGCCCGTCCGGACCAGCACGGTCCTCGCACCGGCGGCTCGCCCCATGTCCACGTCGAGCCAGCGGTCGCCAACGACGAACGATCCGGCTACGTCGATGTCGAGGTCGCGCGCCGCCTGGTGAATCATCCCGAGCCGCGGCTTCCGGCACTCGCACGTCTGCCGGAGCGCCTCGACCACGCCGTCGGGATGATGTGGGCAATAGTAATACGCGTCGATCCGGGCGCCTCCAGCCCTGAGACGGCGGTCCATCAGTTCGTGGGTCTCGCGGACGAGCGCCTCGTCGAAATACCCGCGCGCCACGCCCGCCTGGTTGGTGACGATCACCACCAGCAACCCGGCCTGGTTCAGCACGCGGATCGCGTCCACCGTCCACGGGAAGAAGGCCACGCGATCGAGGCGGTTGAGGTACCCGACCTCTTCGATCACGGTGCCGTCACGGTCGAGAAAAGCCGCTCGCTTCACGGTTCAATACCCGGGTCGATCGGTGTCGCGGTGTCGGCGCCGGTGTCAGGGCCGGAGCGCAAGGCCAGTTGGCGCCAGACCGCCTCGCTCACCCGCACAGGATCGATGCCGGTCATGCACCGGTGGTCGATCGGGCACTCGCGCAGCATACAGGGGCGGCACCATACCTCGCACGTGAGTATCTCATGAGGCGCGACCGTCGCGGATGCGCCGGCGAGCGGCGCGGTGCCCTGCTCGTCCGTCGAGCCGAAGATCGCGGTGACGGCGACACCAACGGCCGCCGCCAAGTGCATCGCGCCGGAGTCGTTGGAGACAAACGCGCGGCACCGCGACATCAGGGCGACGAGGGTCGGAAGATCGGTGTGTCCGATGAGATTGAGGAGGCCGGATGGGGCCCGCCCCTTGCCGGAGGCCATCTCGCGCTCGATCAGCTCGCCCGCGGCGCGGTCCGCCCGGGCACCCACGAGCACCGCGGTAGCGCCGTGCCGCTCATGCAGCAGTTCCGCCAGGCGAGCGAAGCGCTCCGGCGGCCACTGCTTCGCACGGCCGTAGGCCGCGCCGGGCGCCATGCCGACGAGGGGGGCATCGGGTGCCACGCCCGCGCGCGCCAGCAACGCCTCGGCCTGTTGCCTCGCGACGACCGGCGGATCAAGGAGGGTTGCCGATTTGGCGAACAGGGGCCAGGCCCCTTCTGCAAGTCCTGCAACCAGCGCACCGTAATACTCGGACTGGTGCATGCGGCCGCGCGGCCGGGGCACCCGTGTCGTCAGCAACCGCCCGCGCAGATCGGTCGCAAACCCCCAGCGCTCGGGGATGCCGGCCTGCCGCGCGATCAATGCGCTGCGAAACGAATTCGGCAAGAGGATCGCCACCTCCGCGCGCGCACCGGCCAGCGCCCGCGCATCGGCGGCCCACGCTCCCGCGCTGCGCCAGCCGCCGGCCGCGCCGAGGGACACGACCTCGTCCACGCCGGGCACCATTGGGAACAGCGGCGCGACGGACGGGCGCGCAGCGACGATGAGCGTGGCCGCCGGCCAGTGCTGCCGGATCGCGCGAAGGGCCGGCAGCGCCATGACGGCGTCACCCAGCCAGTTCGGCGAGATCACCACGATCTTCTCTGGCATCAGTCCCGCACCTCGAAGACGATCACGATCGACCACACAGGCCACGACGAGCACGGAGGGCTGACATCCGTGTTCTCAGTGTGCTCCGTGGTTGTCGTCGGTTTCCGGTTCCGGGCTGGCCGCCGGGAACATGCCCTTCATGTGCACCGATGAGGTGTCCGGCTCGCGCCACCTGCGGTGCATCCACAACCACAATTCCGGGTAACGGCGCACGTACATCTCCAGCACGTCGGTGCAGCGCTGGGTGTACTCGCGAATCGGATCGGGCGACCCAGGCGTCGGGGGCTCCACCGCGTGCTCGTAAATCATCCGGTAGCGACCGCGCGCGGTCGGGATCGCAAACACCGGGATCACGGGCGCCCCTGTTCGCAGCGCCAGCGCGGCCAGCGCGGTTGTCGTCGCCGCGGGTCGATTGAAGAAGTCGACGAGCGTCGCGTCGGAGCCATGGATGTGCTGGTCGATCAGCATCGCCACGCCCTGGCCCGACTCGAGCGCGCGCAGCGTCCGCCGGATCCCGCCACGCCGGTAGATCACCCAGTTCCCCGTGCACTGGCGCACCCGCTCGAGCATCTCGTGCAGCATCGGGTTGTCGAGCGGCCGCGCCATCACGCCAATCGGCGCAAGGTAGAGCCCGTGCACCAGGCCGTTGGTTTCCCAGCACCCGAAATGCGCCGTCAGGAAGAAGGCTCCGTGGCCGGCCGCGTACGCCTGCCGCGCACGGTCCACCCCCTCGAACTCCACGCGCGCCAGCATCTCGTCCGCGGCGAGCGTGCTGAACTTCAGCAACTCGAACAGCATCCGCCCGAAGTGCCGGAACACGCGCCGGGCGATCGTACGCCTCTCGGCGACGGTCCGCGTCGGGAACGCGTGCGCGAGGTTGCTCAGGGCCACCCGCCGCCGCGGCACATCGAATCCGTAGAAAGCGAGGCCCAGAGCTTCGCCCGCGACGCTGATGATGGTCCACGGCAGCAGCCGAATGAAGAAGGCCACGAAGGCCACGAGCAGGTATTCAAGTCGGTGACGCACTCGGTGCACTCAACGCAGGCGGACAGGCGAAGGGCGGAAAGGCGGGTCCACCCCCTGCACATCCGGCGCTGCTCACTCCGTCGAAACAGGCGGAAGGCGGAGGGCGGAAAGGCGGGAACGCCTGCCCATGCCCACCGGACCCATTCGCCCCACAACAGAACCGCATTCCCGCCTGTCCGCCTCCCCGCCTACGCGCGAAGTCGCGACGTCAACCACGCGACGAACTCCTCCGCGGGCTGAATGCTGATCTGCAGCGGCACCCACGCCACGGGCACGGGCAGCGGGCGCAGCGGCAGCAGCCTCATCAAGTCCTTCTCCGTCGTCAGGACCATGACCGCCCTCGCCGCGCGCATCTCGGCCACGACCCGATCGACGTCCGCCCGCGTGTAGCGGTGATGGTCGGCAAACGCCAACTCCCCGGCTACCGTCCAGCCTTCATCGGCGAGCGACGAAAAGAAGCGCTCCGGCCTGGCAAGACCAGCCACCGCCAGCACACGGGTGCCGGCCGCTGGCGACACGACACGACCAGCCGGCTCGATGAGCCGCGGCCGATCGGGATGACGCCGCAGCCGAAACACCGTCTCGACGCCGACGGCCGCGCCTGCCGCCGCGGCCTGGGCGTGATCCGCGTCGGACACGATGACCGCCGACGCGCGGCGCACCGCGTCGAGCGGCTCGCGAAGACGCCCGGACGGCAGCGTGACCGGCCGCTCAATCTCGTCGGGCGACAGGAGCACCAGGTCCACGTCGCGCTCCAGCTGAAAGTGCTGAAACCCATCGTCGAGCAGGTGAACCGTGCAGCCGAAATGGCGCTCGGCGAGTACGCCCGCCAGGTACCGGTCGCTCGAGACGAGCACCGGGACGCTCGGCAGCTGGCGCGCCAGCATCAACGGTTCGTCGCCGGCGCGGTCCAGGTCTGCCAGGATCCGGTGGCCGTCGCTGACCACGGTGACGCCGTCCGAGGACCGGGCGCGCGCGTAGCCGCGCGTCAGAATCGCGGGGCGCTCTCCCGCCTCGATCAAGATCCGCGCGACGTGGGCCACGGCCGGTGTCTTGCCGCTCCCGCCGACCGCCACGTTGCCGATGCTGATGACGGGGCGGCCGAGTGTCCGGCGCCACACCGGACGGCGAGCGTACCACCGGCGACGTTCGCGCGCCACGGCAGCGTAAAGGAAGCTCGGCAGGGACATCGCAGGCTCAGGGCTCAAGGCAAGGCTAGAAGAGCCTTGCCCTACCTTACTATCCGGAACGGGCGCAGCTTCGAGGCGCCGCCGGGGGGCAGCAGCGCCGCGATCGCCTCCAGCGTCCGTTCGCGCGCGCCGTGGTTCGCATCGACGATCGCCTGTGCCGCGCGGCCGAGCGCATTCCTGCGCGCCGGGTCGCCCAGCAGCTCGCGGAACGCCGCTTCCAGCTCCCACTCGTCCCGGACCTGCATCGCCGCGTTCGCTTCCAGGAACGTCGCGGCAATCTCCGCGAAGTTCTGCATGTGCGGCCCAAACAGGATCGGCCGCCCGAACGCCGCAGGCTCCAGGATGTTGTGCCCGCCCGTCGGCACGAGGCTGCCGCCGACGAACACGATCGTCCCCACCCGGTAAAGATGCGCCAGTTCTCCGATCGTGTCGAGCACGACGACGTCGGCGGGCGGGTCCTCGTCGATGGTCAACTGCGACCGCCGAACCGTCCTGAACCCTTCGTCGCGCGCCAGGCGTTCCACCTCGTCGAACCGCTCGGGATGGCGCGGCGCGATGACGAGCAGCGCGCGCGGCGCGTGCGCCCGCACGCGCTCGAACGCCCGCAGCACCACGATTTCCTCGCCGCGCATGGTAGACCCGGCAATCACGACCGGCCGGTTCTCGGGCACCCGGAAGAACCGCAGCACCCGGTGCATCCCGCGGTCCGGCCCCAGCGTCGTCGCAGCCGGCAGCGCATCGAACTTCAGGTTCCCGGTGACGATCACGCGCGCCGGGTCGGCGCCCAGGTCGATCAGCCGGTCCGCCGATTCGCGCGACTGCATGCAGAAGCGGTCCACGTCCGCCAGCACGCGCCGGAACAGCGGCCGGACCAGCCGGTATCGCGGGTACGAACGGCTCGAGATGCGGCCGTTCGCGATCGCCGTCCGCACTCCCTCGCGGCGGCAGGCCCGCAGGAGGCACGGCCAGATCTCGGTCTCCATCATGATGAACAGCCGCGGCTTCACCAGCCGGAGCGTGCGGTTCACGATGAACGGAAAATCGATCGGGAAGTAGAACAGCGCGTCGGCGTCCTTGATTTCCCGCGACGCCACCTGCTGGCCGGCGATCGTCGTCGTGGACACGAACAGCCGTAGCCCCGGGTACCGCTTCTTCAGCTCCCCGACGATGGCCCGGGCCGTCAATGCCTCGCCCACCGACACGGCGTGAATCCAGATCGACTCCTCGCCGTCGAAGTTGAACGACACTGGCAGGTAGCCCAGCCGCTGCCGCAGGCTGATGACGTACTTCCGGTATCGCAGCGCCTGGTACACGAAGTAGGGCGCGAGGACGACGAACAGGACGAGGACGACGCAGGTGTATAGGAGATACATCGGGCCGAGCTTCGATTGGCTGGCTGGGACGCCGATGGCGGCCTGGAAACAGCGCAGTATAGCCCGCGGTTTGCGGCGCGGGCAAGCCTATCATTGGCTATAATGAGAAAGATTCGGGCACAGGCAGCGTAGTCACCGCGTTCGTTTCTTCCTGCTGGAGGGCACTGAATGGCCATCAAAGTCGGGATCAACGGCTTCGGGCGCATCGGTCGGAACATCCTTCGTGCGGCGCTCGGTCATGACGACATCGATTTCGTCGCGGTCAACGACATCGCCAGCGCCGAGACACTCGCGCACCTGCTGAAGTACGACTCGGTGCTCGGGAACCTGAAGGCCAGCGTCGAGGCCAGAGCGGACGCCATCAGCGTGGACGGCGACGAGTTCAAGGTCCTCTCGGTGAAGGACCCGGCCGAGCTGCCGTGGAAGGACCTCGGCGTGGACGTTGTCTTCGAGTGCACGGGCAAGTTCACCAAGCGCGACGATGCGGCCAAGCACCTGGCGGCGGGCGCGAAAAAGGTCATCATCACGGCGCCGGCGAAGGGCCCGGACGTGTCCCTGGTGCTCGGCGTCAACGAAGGAGTTTACGATCCGGCCAGGCATCACATCATCTCCAACGCGTCATGCACGACGAACTGCCTGGCGCCGGTGGCGAAGGTCCTGCACGAGAACTTTGGCATCGTCAAGGCGTGGATGACGACGATCCATTCGTATACCAACGATCAGAACCTGCTCGACCTGCCGCACAAGGACCTGCGGCGCGCCCGCGCGGCCGCGTTGTCGATGATTCCGACGACCACCGGTGCGGCCTCGGCGCTCGGCGAGGTCATCCCGGCGCTCAAGGGCAAGCTCGACGGCATCGCGATCCGGGTGCCGACACCGAACGTGTCGGTCGTGGACCTCTCCGTTCTCGTCTCGAAGAAGACGACGGCCGAAGAGGTGAACGCGGCGTTCAAGGAGGCGGCGGACGGCGCGCTCAAGGGCATCCTCGAGTACGTGACGGCGCCGCTCGTGTCGATCGACTTTCGCGGCAACCCGCACTCCTCGATCCTCGATTCGGCCTACACCAAGGTGATGGACGGCGACTTCGTGAAGGCCCTGTCGTGGTACGACAACGAGTGGGGCTACTCGTGCCGCTGCGTGGACCTGCTGCGGCTGATCGAGAAGAAGGGTCTGTAGAGGAGGTTCCCGTGGCGAAGCTCTCCATCAGGGATCTCGAGCTGGCCGGCAAGCGCGTGTTCATGCGCGTGGACTTCAACGTGCCCATCAAGGGCGGCCAGATCAAGGACGACACGAGGATCCAGGCGTCGCTGCCGTCGATCGCGTATGCGCTCGACCATGGCGCCACGGTGATCCTCGCGTCTCATCTCGGGCGGCCCAAGGGCACGGTAAACCCGGACTACACGCTGAAGAGGGTCGCGGCCCGCCTGTCCGAGCTGCTTGGCCGGCCGGTGGAATTCGCCGACGATTGCGTCGGCCCGTCCGCGCAGGCCGCCGTCGACCGCGCGGCGCAGGGCGGCAAGGTAGTGCTGCTCGAGAACCTGCGGTTCCACCCGGAGGAAGAGAAGAACGACCCCGCGTTCGCGGCGCAGCTGGCGGCGCCAGCCAACGCGTACGTGAACGACGCGTTCGGGTCGAGCCACCGCGCGCACGCATCGGTCGAGGCGATCACGAAGATCCTTCCGCAGCCGGCCGCCGGCTTGCTGATGGAGAAGGAAGTGCAGTACCTCGGCCACGCGTTGGAGTCGCCGGACCGGCCGTTTGTCGCGATCCTCGGGGGCGCGAAGGTGTCGGACAAGATCGAGATCATCGAGAACCTGCTGGGCAAGGTGGATGCGCTGGCCATTGGGGGCGCGATGGCCTACACGTTCCTGAAGGCGCGGGGGCTGCCGATTGGCAAGTCCCTCGTCGAGGACGACAAGCTCGAGGCGGCGCGCCGCATCATGGCCCACGCGCACGAGCGGGGCGTGAAGCTGGCGCTGCCGTCGGATCACGTGGTGGCCGACAGGCTCGAGGCGGGCGCTCCACACGCCACGCTGGCCGTGGACGACGCGGCGATCGGCGACCGGATTGGCGTGGACATCGGGCCGGAGACCATCGCGGCCTACACCCAGTTGGTGGCCGGCGCGCGGACGGTGGTCTGGAACGGGCCGATGGGCGTGTTCGAGATGCCGCCGTTCGATGCGGGGACGAACGCCCTGGCGCGCGCGGTCGCGAACGTGAAGGGCACGACGATTGTCGGCGGCGGCGACACGGTGTCGGCCGTATCGAAGGCCGGCGTGGCAGACCGGATCACCCACATCTCGACGGGCGGCGGGGCGTCGCTGGAGTTCTTGGGAGGACGGGTGCTGCCCGGCGTCGCGGCGCTGGCGAACAAGTAACGGTCAGTTGTCAGTGACCAGTGACCAGTGGTCAGTGTTCAGTCAGTCATCGGGACAGACTGCTAGCTCCTGGCTCCTGACTTCTGACTTCTGACTCCTGACTCCTGGCCACTGGCAACTGTCCCATGCGCACACCCTTCGTCGCGGCGAACTGGAAGATGTACAAGACGGTCGCCGAGACCGTGGCCTACCTGCGCGACTTTGGCACGCTGGTCTCCGCGGTGGACGACGTCGAAATCGTGGTAGCTCCGCCCTTTGTCGGCGTGCACGCGGCGGCCGAGGCGGTGCGCGACACCCGGGTCGGGATTGCCGGCCAGGATCTCCACTGGGAACGCGAGGGCGCGTTCACGGGAGAGATCAGCGCGGGCATGCTGAAAGAGGCCGGCGCGCGCTACGTCATCATCGGCCACTCCGAGCGGCGCACGAAGTTCGGCGAGACCGACGAGCACGTGAACCGGAAGGTGAAGGCGGCCGTTGGCGCCGGGCTGACGCCGATCGTGTGCGTCGGCGAAACGCTCGAGGAGCGCGAGCGGGAGCAGACGCTGTCGGTGCTCGACCGGCAGTTGAGGCTGGGCCTCGACGGGCTGTCGGCCGACACGGTCGCGGCGCTCGCCGTGGCGTACGAACCGGTCTGGGCGATTGGCACGGGGCGGAACGCAACCTCCGCCCAGGCGCAGGAAGCGCACGCGCACATCCGCGACCGCCTCCGTGAGTGGTTTGGCGCGGAAGCCGGCGACTCGTGCCGGGTACTCTATGGCGGGAGCGTGAAGCCGGCGAACACCAGGGAACTGGTGAGCCAGGCGGACGTGGACGGTGCGCTGGTGGGCGGAGCCAGCCTGGACGCGAAGGCGTTTGCGGAAATCGTGGCGGCGAGCCGGCCCGGCAGGATATAATTATAGGTTCTGTCGCCTGAGCGCTCCGCGCTTCGGCGACCCAAGGTGCCAGCTTTCCTCTTCAGGCTTTCGGCAGTGCCGCGCGGATCTGCTGGCCCGCGAGCGACGTTCGGGTGTTTGTCGGGCGGGCCTTCAGGCCTGCCGTGCCGGGTTTTCAGACCGGCGAAGTGAGCAGCCGTGGTTCTTCAATACATCGTGACGATTTTCTACGTGCTGGTGTGCTTTTTGTTGCTGATGGCGATCCTGCTCCAGCAGGGGCGCGGCGGCGATATCGCGGCCGCATTCGGCGGCAGCGGCAGCCAGACGGCGTTTGGGGCGCGGGCCGGGGCGACGCTCCTCACCCGCATCACCACGGTGACCGCGGTCTTGTTCATCGTGGGCGCGGTCGTCCTGGGGATCGTCTCGCACCGCGGCGGCTCGTCGTCGGTTGTGAGCGGCAAATCGGCGCCGATCAGTGCGCCGGCGGCGCCGGCACCTGTGAAGAAATAGTGGCCGGTGATTATTTCCGATCTGCCATCGCGCGCCGGAAGGCTGGCACCTCTTTGTCCATCAAGCCCCGGTAGGCCGCGCGCGCCGCGTCCAGGTCTTTCTCGATCGTCTCCAGCGTGGCCACCGACGAATCGGTCGGGCGGAAATTCTGTCCGCCGGCGACGTCCCCGGCGCCAGGGCCGACCTCGCCATTGAGCCACAGCAGGCTCATGTAGATGCGGTACGCCTGGACGAAGTACTTGTCGTCGCTCAGTCGCGCGGCCGGCTCAATCAGCCGGTCCTCCACCGCGATCAGTTTCTCCATCATCGCGGCCACCGTCTTCAACGCGTCGTCCTGCCCCTTCCGGGCCCGCCACCCACGCTGCACTTCTTCGAGCTCGCGGCGCACGATCTCGATCTCGTTGATCATGTCCGAGGTCGCGCTGATGTCCTCGCGGATGCGCAATTGCAGCGTGAGCGACGCGGCGAGGTCCGCGTCGCTGCCCGGAATGGCGGGGTCCTTCAGGATCTCGAGCGGTTCGGTGGACGAGCGCCCGTCAACCGTGAGGCGAACCGAGTACCTCCCCGGGATGACGGTCGGTCCGGCGCCCGCTTCCTCCAGCCCCCAGTGCGTCACCGGCCGTGTGTCCTTTCCGCGGAATCGCGGCTCGTCGAAGAGGTAGGCGTTCTCGGGCGGCGTCGCCCTCAGCGCAACCAGGCGCGGTCCCTCGTGGCGGAGGTCCCACCGAACCCGGTTCAGCCCCGACTGTGCCGTCGCGCGCACGGTGCGGACAACCGCTCCGCTCGCGTCCAGGATCTCGAGCGTCACCCGGTCCTTCGGGGCGGCAGCGAGCGAGAAGTTGATGGAGGCGTGACCACCTTCGGTGAACCGATAGGTCGGCCGCGGCGTGAACAGCCGGATCGGGGCGTCCGCTCTCTCCGCAGCCATCTGCTCGAGCGGCGTCACATCGTCGAGCACGTAGATCCCGCGCCCATAAGTCGAGACCACGACGTCGTGAAACGCCTTCTGCGTGGCGATCCAGGTGACCGGCGCCCGCGGCAACCCTGTCTGCAGTTCCGTCCAGTGCGCGCCGTCGTCGAGCGAGTAGTAGAAGCCGTGCCCCGTGCCCGCGAAGAGCAGCCCCTTGCGGTTGGGCGACTCGGCAACCGTACGGACGTAGGCGAGCGGGTGTTTGGCCGGGAGGCCGTCGCTGATCTTCTTCCACGTCTGCCCGAAGTCCGTCGTCTTGTAGATGAACGGGTCGCGGTTGTCCATCAGGTGGAGATCGACCGCGATGTAGGCCGTGCCGGCGTCGAAGTGCGACGGCTCGATGCGGGTGACGGTGCCCCAGGCCGGGAGGCCGACGATCTTCTTCGTGACGTTCGTCCACTCGCCGCCGCCGTTCTTCGTCAGAGAGACCTGGCCGTCGTTGGTGCCCGCCCAGATCAGCCCCTTCTGCACCTCGGAAGGCGCGATGGCGAACACGACCTCGCCGTAGAACTGGCCGAGGTTGTCGCCGACGATGCCGCCGGAGGAGACGATCCGGCTCGGATCGTTCGTGGAGAGATCCGGGCTGATGACGTCCCAGCTCTGGCCGCCGTTCGTCGTCTTGAAGATGACCTGGCAGCCGTAATACACGCTGTTGTGATCGAACGGATCGATGGCGATCGGCGCCGTCCAGTGGCAACGGTACTTGGTGTCGTTCGGCGGCGAGTCGAGCGTGATCTTCCAGGGCTGCACCGAGCGCGCGACCTTCGTGCGCGCGTCGTACCTGGTGACCTTGTTGCCGTAGCAGGTGGCCCAGACGATATTCGGGTCGGCCGGATGGGGAATCGTGAACCCGGATTCGCACCCGCCGAGGTGGTGTTCCCACGGGGCCCCGGTGAAGTAGGCGCCGGGCAGCAGCTCCGGCTGGGTGACTGGTCCCCGCATCGTCCCGTCGTCCTGCATGTTGGTGTAGACCCAATACGGGACCCGGTTGTCCACGGCCACGTGGTACATCTGGCCGATCGGCAGCAGGGGCCGCAGGAAGCTGCGTCCGTGCTGCGTGGTGATCAGCACGCCGCCATCGTCGGTAATCGCGAAACGATCCGGGTTGCGCGGATCGATCCAGATGTCGTGCGTGTCTCCGCCCCACGGGGTCTCGCGGAACGTCTCGCCGCCGTCGGTGGACTGCCAGAACGCGCTGTCGGCGACCAGCACTTCGTTCTCGTTCGTCGGAGAGACCGCCAGGCGGATGTAGTAGCCGGCCCGCCCGATCAACCCGCGCTGCCAGTTGACGACGCGCCACGACTCGCCGCCGTCGTCCGAGCGCCAGAGCGAGCCCTGGTCCTTGGTCTGGATGAGCGCGTAGACGCGATTCGAATTGGAGGGAGCGACGGCGACGTCGATCTTGCCGAGGGGAGACTTCGGCAGGCCGTGCCCCTCGATGCGCGTCCACTTCGATCCGCCGTCGCGCGAGACGAACACCCCGCTGCCCGGCCCGCCGCTGAACATCGCCCACGTGTGCATCTCCACCTGCCAGGTGCCGGCGAACAGCGTGCGGGGGTTGTTGGGATCCATCGCGAGGCCGGAGCAGCCGGTGTTCTCGTCCACGAACAGGACGCGCTCCCAGTGCTGGCCGCCGTCCGTCGTCCGGAAGACGCCGCGTTCCTGCTGCGGCCCGGTGGTGCGTCCGACCGCGCAGACGAAGACGATCTCCGGGTTCCTGGGGTGGACCAGCACTCTGGCGATCCGGCCGGTCTCGTCGAGCCCCATGTGCGACCAGGTCTGGCCTGCGTCAACAGACTTGTAGACGCCGTCGCCCATCACATCGATGTCGCGGATCGCCCACGCCTCGCCCGTGCCCGCCCATACCGTGGACGGATCCGACGGCGCCACCGCGAGCGCGCCGATGGCCGCGACGGGCTGGCTATCGAAAACGGGCGTCCAACGGATCCCGCCGTCAGTGGTCTTCCACACCCCTCCGGACGAGGCGCCGACGTAGTAGATGCTGGGGTCTCCGGGCACGCCGGCGACGGCCGCGATCCTGTTTCCAACCGCGGGACCGAGGAAGCGGAAGCGCAATCCTTCCGGTTTGGCCGCCGGATCCTGTTGCTGGGCGAGCGCGGCGGCTCCGAGAAGAACTGCGGCGAACAGGGCAATCACGAACCGGCTGACTCGATGATGGAGCATGGCGAGATTCCCTCTGCTGAATTGGGTCAGAGGCGCTGGACGGCGAGGCCGCCGTCGACCGCCAGCACCTGGCCCGTGGAGTACGGCAGTTCACCGCGCGCCAGCATCGCGACCGCCCGTCCCACATCCTCGGGCTCGCCCCAGCGTGACTGCACGAGAAGCCCTTCCGCGATCAGCCGGTCGTACTTGGCCTTCACGGCCGCCGTCATGTCGGTGTGGACAATGCCCGGTCGCACCTCGTACACCGGAATGTCCCACTCCCCGAGGCGCGCCGCCCAGAGCTGCGTGGCCATGCTCAGGCCGGCCTTCGCCACGCAGTACTCGCCGCGGTCGATCGACGTCGTACTGGCCGAGATCGACGAGATGTTGACGACGCACCCGCGGAACGCCCGGTCCGCTCGGCGCTGCTCGATCAACCAGCGGGCCACCGCCTGGGTCAGGAAGTACGGCCCCTGCAGGTTGACGCGCAGCACCCGCTCGAAGCTCTCCTCGCTGGCATCCAGCAGGTCGCGCCGTTCGGTCGGCGCGATCCCCGCATTGTTCACCAGCACGTGCAGGCGCCCGAAGCGTTCGCGGACCGCCTCCACCAACGCCGCGCGCGCGGCACGGTCGGCGACATCGCACGCGTGGTAGAAGACCTTGCTGCCGTGCTCGCCCAGCGCCGCCAGTGCATCGCCCGCGGTCTCGGCACTCCTGGTTCCGCAAATCGCCAGGTCGAACCCGTCGCGTGCCAGGTGGCTGGCTATCGCCAGCCCGATCCCCCTCGCCCCGCCCGTGACCAGCGCCACACGTCGATTCTTCATTCCGGTCCTCACGCCTCGAGCGACGGCACCGCCACCCAGGTCCTCGTCCGCCACGACTCCACCCCAAGCTCAGCCAGTTGTACGCCCTTCGCGCCGGCAAGAAGGTCCCACCGGAACGGCTCGTCACACACCACGTGACGCAGGAAGAGTTCCCACTCGGCCCTGAACGCGTTCTTGTGGGCTGCCGGGTCGGGCACCCGTTCCCAGTCGGCGCGGTAATCGGCGGCAGTGGCCACGTCCGGATTCCACACTGGCCGCGGCGTGGCGGCTGCAGGCTGGATCCAGCAGTCGCGCAACCCAGCCACGGCGGACCCTCTTGTCCCGTCCACCTGGATCGTCAGCAGGTCGTCCCGACGCACCCGAACGCACCACGACGAGTTGAACTGCGCGACGATTCCGCCTTCCAGCTCGAACGTCGCATACGCCGCGTCGTCGGCTGTCGATGCGTACGCGCGCCCCGCTTCGTCCCAGCGCTGATCGATGTGGCGCGCGCCAAGGCACGACACCGCCGTGACCCGTCCGAACAGATCGTCGAGCACGTATCGCCAGTGCGCAAACATGTCCGCGATGATGCCGCCGCCGTCTTCGGCGCGATAGTTCCACGAAGGACGCTGCGCGGGGACGGTGTCCCCCTCGAATACCCAGTAGCCGAACTCGCCGCGGACCGAGAGCACGCGGCCGAAGAAGCCGCGGGCCATCAGGCCCTTCAACGCGACGACGCCGGGCAGCCATAGCTTGTCCTGCACGACGCCGTGCCTGATGCCGGCGTTCTTTGCGAGTTGGTACAGCTCCATGGCCTCGGCGGCGGTCGCGGCCGACGGCTTCTCGCAGTAGACATGCTTCCCGGCGGCGATCGCCAGGCGCACGGCGGGCGCGCGTCGCGCGGTAGTTTGCGCGTCGAAGTACACGCTATAGGCCTGGTCGCCGAGCGCGCTTTCCAGATCGGTCGTCCAGGGCACGCCGCCCGCGCGAGCGGCCAGCACCTCGAGCCTGGCGGGATCGCGGCCAACGAGCATCGGGTCTGGGACGATGGCCGTGCCGTCGGGCAGCCTGATGCCTCCTTCGGCGCGAATCGCGGCAATCGAGCGCAGCAGGTGCTGGTTCGTCCCCATGCGCCCGGTGACGCCGTTCATGATGATGCCGATGCGACGAGTCGTCACGAATAGACCCTCTCCTCGATCGCGGACCTAAAGGCCCGCGCCACACCTAAAGGCTCGCGCTACACCCGTTGTGGGCGAGCGCCGGCCGGGAGCGGCGGTGCGCCAACGCCGGCCCGCGGCAGCGTCCCGTCTAGTTCCTGCCGCCAGTGCGCCACGTCCCCGGCCGGGCCGTAGCAGTAGATCAGGCGCAACGGCGTCGGCCCGATGTTGGTGATCTGGTGGAACACGCCCGACGGGATCGCGACCGCCTGTCCTGCCGACAGCACCGACCGCTCTTCCCCGAGGCACATCTCGCCCGCGCCCTCGATCACCAGGTACACTTCTTCCTGTTCCTGGTTGTGCCACGGAACCTGGCCGCCATCGGGATCCAACGTCACCATGCCCAGCGAGAAGTGGCGGCACTGGATCGCGGACAGCCCGCCTGTCACGTTCTGTGTTCGCCGACCCGCCGGGTACCGGCGTCCCTCGGTGGTGTTCAGATCGAGCGTGATCATGCCGGCCCCCAGAACGTGAGGTAAGGCTCACGCCGAGCCAGGCGCTGGACGTAGAGCGCCGCCTCGCGAAGATGATAGTCGCCCCACATGCTCGACTCGCCGCACGGCACCGTCCGCCCCTGCGGCACCGAGTCCCATCCGTTGGGCCGATGATAGACCGAGTGGAGCAGGAGCCCTTCGTGCCGCCGGCTCACCGAGAGATACGGTTCGCCGAGCAGGGTGCCGAGCACCGTCAGGCCCGCGCCAGCGTAGCGCCGGGACCGACGGGCGTCCTTCCGCCGCAGGTACTGCGCGAGACGCAACAGCCCCTGCGCGGCGATTGCCGCAGCCGAACTGTCCACCGGCTCGAACGGGTTGAAGGGATCGGCCGGCTTCGCCTGGTAGTCTCCCAGCCGATGCAGGTGCGGCGCGCCCGCGTCCCAGTACGGGATCCCGTCCGCCGCCGTGTGCTCGATGTAGAAGTCGCACGCGTCGCACGCCGCCATCCGCATCATCGACTCCGTCGATCGTCGTCCGCCCGTCGCAGCAAGGTCCTCGTCGGCCACGGTTTCGATGAACTCGAGCTGCTCGGCGAAGCCGCACATCGCCCAGGCGAGGCCGCGCATCCACGTGCTGAACGGCGAGTAGCCCTGCTGGGTGCTGAGACACCGGAAGCTGCGGTCGGCCACGCTGAAGATCGCCTCGTGGGTCACGCGACCTGGCACCGCGTACACGTCACGCCCGCCGCCGTCCGACACCAGGTGCTTCGCGGTGGCGCGCGCGTGCATCACCAGCCGATCGACGAGCGGAACGGGGCGTCCCCCCTCCTCGAGCAGGACGTGGCCCAGGCGATGGCCGATGGCCAGCGCGCGCAGCGTGCGAATGGTATCGACGAAGAGCGACTGCGGGCCGTTGAACGAGTGGATGAACCCCTCGTTCCCCTCCAGCCTCGTCCACCGGTGCGCCTGGACCGCAGCCGAGCACTTCAGCGCGGTCTCGTAGCAGCGCTGCTCCCAGGGTTCTGTTCGAACCGTCCCTCGCGCATGAGCCGGAGCAGGTTGCCGTAAGTGCTGACAATGGTGAAGCCGTGATCGTGCACCCCGGTGTCGGTGAGATGAGGTCCCATCGCCTCCACAGTGCGGCGCCGCCCGAGCTCGAGGAAGCGGCGGTCGAGGGTGGCGTCGAACTGCAGGAGCGCCGACCCATACCGGAAACCCAGCGTCCATTCGGTCCAGCCGCGCGAGGTGTAGCGGCCGTCCACCGTGTAGACCAGGGCGTCGTGCGGCGTGTCGTGCCGGCGTTCGATGGCCCGGATCTTGGCGGCGGAGAGTTCCCACAGACGATCGATCTTCGGAGAAAGCGACGACGGTTGCAGCGTCTGGTCGATGTGCATCGTGTGACCCTGCGGATTCTACACCCGGAGGCGAGCGCGATGGAGGTTCGAGGCTCGGGGCTCGCGGCCGATGGTCGAGCGCGCCAGGATTCCCGCACCGCCCGCATTTGCAGCAAGATGCCCGCCATCGATACAATCCCCCCAACCCAGCCGCCCGAGGCGCGCAACTGCCCGGCTGGCGTGCCTTCTCGACCATATGGTTTCTCGCGGGGTGATGAGGATGAAGAGGATTCTGCTGACGGCAATCGTAACCGGCCTGGCTGTCACCGCCCTGGTGGCGGGCGGCCAGGGGCAGGGGGGCGGCGGCGCATTGACGGCCGACGTTTTGAAGAGCCTGGAACTTCGGAGCATCGGCCCAGCCCTGGCCACCGGGCGCGTCGCCGACATCGCGATCGACCCGAAGAACCCGAGCGTCTGGTACGTCGCCACAGCGTTCGGCGGCTTGTGGAAGTCGGTGAACCGCGGCATCTCGTTCGCGCCGATCTTCGATGACTACACGTCGTTCACGTTGTGCTGCGTTGTTATCGACCCGAAGGACTCGAATGTCGTCTGGCTGGGCACAGGCGAAAACGCCAGCCAGCGCAGCGCGCATTTCGGCGACGGCGTCTACAAGTCGATCGACGCCGGCAAGACCTGGAAGCGGATGGGGCTTGCCGCGTCGGAGCACATCGGCAAGATCGTGATCGACCTGCGGAACACGAGCACCGTGTACGTAGCCTCGCAGGGACCGCTGTGGTCGGCGGGCGGCGATCGTGGCCTCTACAAGACGACCGACGGCGGCGCGACCTGGGCGCAGGTGCTCAGGATCAGCGACGACACCGGGGTGAGCGACGTCGTGATGGACCCGAAGAACCCGCTCGTCCTCTACGCCTCGGCCTACCAGCGCCGGCGCGCCGTGGGCCAGATGATCGGCGGCGGACCCGAAGGCGGCATCTTCAAGACGACCGACGGCGGCAAGACCTGGAAGAAGCTGGCCAGGGGGCTGCCGAAGGGTGACATGGGGCGTGCGGGGCTGGCGATCGACGGCCGCAAGACGCCGGCCACCGTGCTCGCGATCATCGACGCGAAGCGCGACGAGTCGGGCTTCTACCGGTCAGACGACGGGGGCGCGACGTGGGCGCGCATCGGGAAGATGGCAGCAGCCTCTGGGCTGCGTGGATTCGGCGGCGCGGGTGCAGCCGGCGCCCAGGCGGCGCCCTCACCGCAGGCCCAGGCTGGTGCACCGCAGGCCCAGGCTGGTGGCGCCCAGGCAGGCGCTCCCCGGGCGGGCGCACGCGGCGGCGCGGCCGACGATTGGTATCGCGGCGGCGGCGCGGCCTACTACCACGAGATCTTCGTGGACCCGAACAAGCCCGACACGATCTGGTCGATGAACACCAACGTCGAACGGAGCACCGACGGCGGCAAGACGTGGGCGCGGGTCAACTGGGAGAACACCGGCGTGCACGTCGATCATCACGCCATCGTCTGGGATCCCACGGACAAGAACCACATCCTGCTCGGCAACGACGGCGGCCTCTACGAATCGTACGACGAAGGGGCGACGTGGCGGTTCTTCGCGTCCATCCCGGTCACGCAGTACTACCGGGTGTCGGTGGACAACGCGAAGCCGTTCTACAACGTGTGCGGCGGCGCGCAGGACAACTGGTCGCACTGCGGCCCGTCGCGGTCGCTCAATCGATGGGGCGTGCGGACGAGCGACTGGTTCATCGTCGGCGGCGGCGACGGCTTCCAGACGAGGAACGATCCCAACGATCCCACGATCGTCTACGCGTCATCCCAGGACGGCAACGTATCGCGCCTGGATCTGAAGACGGGGCTGTCGCGGTCGATCCGGCCGCCGATGTCGCGTCAGATGCGCGGCGCCGGGGGCGACGATTCGCTGGGCGGAGCGCTGGGCGGAGCGCCGGCCGGCGCGGCGCCGGGTGCTCAAGGTGCCGCCGGTGCGCAGGCGCCGGGTGCGCAGGGCGGCCAGGGCCAGCGCGGGGGAGCCGGAGGCGGAGCGGCTGCGGGTAGCGATCGCGCCAACTGGGATGCGCCCTACATC
>JADGOB010000174.1 GCA_017883185.1 Acidobacteriota bacterium | reverse complement strand
GGCGTCGCGCTCGACCCGCTGCAGCGAAGAGGCCTTGCACTTCGGGGACTTGGTGGCAGCCGCCAAGTCAGTCCTGCGAGGTGGATAAAAGACGGGAAATGCCCGCGTCAGAGCATGCGCGAGGCTCCTAATGTAAGGACGAAAGCTAGGCTGATTTGTGCGGTATCGCACAGACTCGTATTTATTTTTCCGCAACAATGACCATGCGATTTCTAATAGACCAACTGCATTCAATACAGCGCCGCGTCGATTGCCGCTTGGCCTATTGTGTTTAGCACGGGTCACGCTTAAGCGTCACTCACTCAACCGCAGATATTTACTTTCACACGTCATAGGAGACATTCATGGATACACCTACTTTTCCCAACAAAAATGCTACTACCGCCGGTGCTGCCGGAGATATTGCAGGACACATCGGTACCTCCGCGGTGCATGTGCTCGACGCTACCAAAGCGGCGGGCAAGCAAATCGGCGCCGTTGCCAAAGAAGAAATGACCAGTTTACGAGCTGACCTTGATGACTTGACTTCACGTCTCTCTAGTTTGTCTGAGACTGAATTATTTGCAGCCAAAGAAAAACTTCTGGCGAAAATTGAATCCACTCAAGTGGCGGCCAAGGGCATTGCCGCGGATGTAACTCAGCAAATCAACCATGGTGTTGGTGTGACGACCGACTATGTGAAAGAGCGCCCGCTACAGTCGGTGGCAGTCGCCGCCGGCATTGGCATATTGTTGGGCATGTTGATCTCACGTCGATAATTCTGCCGTAGAGACATCCGACCTTCTACCGTCCCCACCCACTCTGCGTGGGGGAGCTTTCCAGGAGGTGCCGCAAGGCTCGTCGAGCCTTGCGCAGGACACCCCTGACCATACTGATGGTCTTGACCGCAGCGCAGGTGCGTTCACTGCTTCTTCTGCTTCTCGGCATCCCATCCCGATCATCATTTTGATCGCGCTGTTCGTGCATTGACTGCACATCCCTCCCCCCAACCTATCCAAGGACTCCCCATGACCACCACCAAGACCACCACCAAGACCGCCGCCCCCGACAAGGCCAAGCCCGCACCAAAGGACGCCATCGCCCTGCTGAAGGCCGACCACGAGTCCGTCAGCCAGCTTTTTGCCGAGTACGAGAATACCCGTTCGGTGCCCAACAAGAAGGCACTGGTCGCCGAGATCTGCACGGCGCTCAGTGTGCACGCGCAGATCGAGGAAGAAATCTTCTGCCCGGCCGTGAGGGCGGCATTGAAGGACAAGCTGCTGGTGTCCGAGGCGACTGTAGAACACGCCGGCGTGAAGGACCTGATCGCCCAACTCAAGGGCGTCGAGCCCGACGGCGAGATGTACGACGCCAAGGTCAAAGTCCTGTCGGAGTACGTCAAACATCACGTCAAGGAAGAGCAGACCGAGATGTTCCCGAAGGCCAAGGCTACTTCGGTCGACATGATTGCCCTCGGTGCACGCATGGCCGCCCGCAAGGATGAGCTGCTGGCCCAAGCCGCCTGATGTTGCCGGACGCGAGAAGGCCGCACCGGTGGCGGGCGAGGGGATGCACTTTGAGATCTGACCCCCGTGCAACTGAAAACACCGAAGGAGCGAGATGGCTAATCCCTGGTTGAAGAAGAACCCGTTCATGGGCATGTGGCTGAGCACGGCGAACCGTGTCGCAGGCAGCTTGCGCGGTAAGGCCACAGTACAGGCCAAGCGACAGGTGAAGACGGCGATCGCCGAAGCGATCTCACCGCCTGCGCCAAAGGCCAAACCCAGACGCAAGCGCTGACCCGCTGATCGACCGCGAACAGATGCGTGACGCGTCCCCTTGGTTGCTGGTTGCAGGTGTCGTGGCCAGCCTCTGCCTGTTTGCCGGGTTGCTGGTCTCTAATTTTGTCGGCGGCGAAACGAAGATCGAGCGCCGCATCGAACGTCTCTACGCGCTCGATGACCCCCGTTTCATGCACGAGCTCGGCGTGCTGCTCGGGCCGCCCTTCATGGAGGGAACGAAAGCGCGCGCACTGCTTAACGGGGATGAGATTTTTCCGTCGATGCTGGCGGCGATCCGCGGCGCCAAGGTCTCGATCACCTTCGAGACCTACATCTACTGGTCGGGTGACATCGGTCGCGCGTTTGCCGACGCGCTGGTCGAGCGGGCGCGCCAAGGTGTGAAGGTCCATGTGCTGCTCGATTGGGTGGGCAGCGCGAAGATGGACGACAGCCTGGTTGCCATGATGGTCAAAGCCGGTGTCCAGATCAGGCGATTTCATCCACCGCACTGGTCGCACCTGGGTCGCCTGAACAACCGCACCCACCGCAAGCTGCTGGTCGTCGACGGCCGCGTCGGGTTCACCGGCGGCGTCGGCGTGGCGTTCGCCCTGGACGGGCCACGCCCAAGAACCCGCGCACTGGCGTGACACGCACTTCGAGGTCGAAGGCCCCGTTGTCGCACAGATGCAGTCCGTCTTCATCGACAACTGGATCAAGGTCACGGGCGACGTCCTGCATGGCCCGGACTACTTTCCTGCGGGGGCGCCCGCGGGCCCCGGGGGCGGCGCAGATGTTTAGCAGTTCACCCAGCGGTGGCAGCGAGAGCATGCAGTTGATGTATCTGCTGGCCGTGACGGCGGCATCGCGTTCGATCGACCTGTCCGCCGCGTACTTCGTGCCGGACGCGCTGACGCTGCAGGCCCTGGTGGAGGCGATGCAGCGGGGCGTCAAGCTGCGCATCGTCGTGCCGGGCGAGCACATCGACAGCGAGACCGTGCGCAGAGCGTCGCGCGCCACCTGGGGGCCGCTGCTCGCTGCCGGCGCCGTTATCGCGGAATACGGGCCCACCATGTATCACTGCAAAGTGATGATCGTCGACGGCATGCTTGTCTCGGTGGGTTCGACGAACTTCGACAACCGCTCCTTCAGGCTCAACGACGAAGCGACGCTGAATGTCGTCGACAAGGCCTTCGCGAGCGAGCAGACCGCTACCTTCGAGGCCGACCTCGCGAAGTCGCATCGTGTGACCCACGCGCAGTGGCTTGGGCGTCCCATCCACGAGCGTTTGAGCGAAACGCTGGCCTCCATGCTGGGCACGCAGCTATGAGGATGTCGATCAGAACGTGCTGGGCTATGCCGGTCGCGGCGACGTGCGGTACCGCACAGACGCAACCGATGCCGACGCACACAATTGCCACCCTCGTGAACCTCTTCAGGCGTGGCATCACGCGCTGAAGCCCACCCGACTCTATCCAGAGTCACACACAACCAGGGGATGACCATGAACAATGACAATCGCAGCCTCGACGCGAACCGCGACCCGCTTACCGGCGCACCCGGCGCACACCCAGTGGGCACCGGCATCGGCGCCGTCGTCGGCGGCGCGGCGGCAGGTGCGGCAACCGGACCCGGCGGACGCCAGCAGGCCACACCGCCGCGTGGCGCGAAAGCGCCCCTCTCAAACCCAGGTCTGGCGCTGCCTCACGAACGCGACGAATCGACCGACACCACTGCCGAGGCGCCCGATCCCATGATGGTCCAGGCCAGTCGTGACATCGCCGCCGGCCTGGTCGACACCGACATGCATGCGACCCCTGGCCAGGACGCGGAGCTCCGCGAGCGCCTGGTTCCCGGCCCCGGCGGCAAGTCGCCACCGTCGGGCGGCTGATCCCTGCAACAGGTGACAGTTCAATCGAGTTTTTTTAACTTCGACATTCCGGGGTCCCCAATGAAGACAACAACCAAGTCCAAGAGCACAGACAACCCGCGGCGGGAGGCTCCCCCGCCGGGCGCTGGGCAGACACCGTCATCCCGAACGGGAGCTGACGCGCTGGTGCGATGAGCGATGCATATCCAGTAAACATCTTCGACATCGACCTGGCGGGCATCTTCTCCTTCACGGTGTCACCGCTAGAGTTGATGCTGCGCGGCACCCTGATGTACTGGTTCCTCTTCATCGTCCTGCGCTTCGTCCTGCGGCGCGACGTGGGATCGTTGGGCGCCAGCGACTTCCTGTTCGTTGTGATCCTCGGCGATGCTGCGCAGAACAGCATGATCGGCAGCCCCACCTCTGCCGCCGACGGGATGGTGCTGATCGGCACGCTCGTCTTCTGGAGCTACATGCTCGACTTCATGAGCTTCCGGTTCCCGGTCATACAACGCTTCACCTCCGCGCCGCGGCTTTGCCTGGTGCGCGATGGAAAGTTGCTGCGCAGAAACATGCGCCGGGAGTTCATCACCGACCAGGAGTTGAACGCGAAGATCCGACACGAGGGTGTCGAGGACGTCGCCACCGTCAAGCGCAGGTACCTCGAAGCGGACGGCGAGATGAGCCTGATCCGCAACGACGAGCCCAGGGCCGCAGCATGAACCGGCATCCAAAGCCCTCGCTTGAGCCGGCGCTCGATCCACTTCACGCCTACCAATCGAAGCGCGACTTCGCGTTGACTCCGGAGCCCGCAGCGGGTGGACAGTCCGCTGCCCATGAGTTGAGGTTCGTCGTTCAGAAGCATTGGGCCAGCAGCCTGCACTATGACTTCAGGCTGGAACTCGACGGCACGATGAAGAGCTGGGCGGTGCCCAAGGGGCCGAGTTTGGACCCGAACGTCAAACGCATGGCCGTGCAGGTCGAGGACCACCCGCTGGCCTATGCGGACTTCGAAGGAACTGTCCCCGCCAAGCAATACGGCGCTGGCAAGGTCATCGTGTGGGACGCCGGAACGTGGATCCCCGTGCAGGACCCGCAGCACGGGTTTCGAGACGGCAACCTGAAGTTCGAGCTGCATGGCCACAAGCTGCACGGCCGATGGGTGCTGGTGCGCATGAAGGGCAAAGGCGAGAAGCAGCCGGCCTGGCTGCTGATCAAGGAGAAGGACTCGTACGCCAGATCATCCGCCGCGTACAGCGTGGTCGATGAGCTGCCGGCGAGCGTGAAGTCCCTGGGCCCTGCGTCACGCGGCGCCACGTCCACCGGGGAGCGGCATCGGCCCGCGTCCCATCAAGGACTGCCCGTCGAGGCGGTGCCGTCTGCCTTGCCGCAAACGCTTGCGCCCCAGCTGGCCACCTTGGTGGCCGGCCCGCCGCCGGACGCCGCCGAGTGGCTCTACGAGATCAAGTTCGATGGCTATCGCATGCTGGTGCGCAACGACGTTTCGGGCGCGCGCCTGTTGACCCGCAATGGCCATGACTGGACAGCGAAACTGCGGCCGCTGCAGAGCGAGTTCGCTCGCTTGAAGCTCCCGCCGGGCTGGTACGACGGTGAGATCGTTGTGCCCAACGTTGCGGGCATCCCTGACTTCGGCGCGCTGCAGCAGGCGTTCGACACACAGCGGACGGACGATGTGGTCCTGTACCTGTTCGATGTGCCCTATGTCGCGGGGCACGACCTGCGCGGCGCGCCCTTGCAGGCGCGGCGCTCGTTCCTGAAGGAACTGCTCGCGGCTTCGAGCTCCGACCAGGTCCGCTACAGCGAGGCGTTCGATGGCGCCCCGGAAAGCGTGCTCGCCTCCGCCTGCAAGCTGGGCCTGGAGGGTGTGATCGCCAAACGCCGCAGCAGCACCTACCGGTCTTCCCGGTCGGCAGACTGGGTCAAGCTGAAGTGCAGCCAGCGGCAGGAATTCGTGATCGGCGGCTACACCGGCCCGCGCGGTGCTCGCACCGGCTTGGGCGCCCTGCTGCTGGGCGTGAACGATGCGCTGGGCGTGCTGCAGTACGCAGGCAATGTCGGAACGGGCTTCAGCGAGATGGCATTGAAGGACCTCAAGAAGGCCCTAGACGCGAGAGTGCGAAGCACGAGCCCTTTCGCTGTCGGCACGAAGATGCAAGGCAGACCTAAATGGGTCGACCCGACGCTGGTCGCCGAGGTGAGCTTCGGTGAATGGACACGCGCCAGCCGGATACGCCATGCTGTCTTTCGGGGACTGCGGGCCGACAAAAACGCCAGCATGATCGTGCGTGAAAGGGCGCTGCGCCTGCCTTTCGCCCAGGCGTCGAACGCCGTCCTTTCGCCCCAGGACAATGGCCTGTCCGACCCACTTCATGTGTCGAACCCGCAGAGGGTGATCGACGCTCGCACGGGCACGACGAAGCTCGAACTGGTTCGCTTCTACGGCCTGGTCGGCGATCTGATGATGAAGCACTTGAAGGGCCGACCGGTGTCGCTGGTACGCGCACCTGACGGCGTCGAGGGCCCGCTATTCTTCCAGAAGCACGCGCAGACCGAGAAGCTTCCCGGCATCCGGCAGCTCGATCCAGGCCTTGACATCGACCACCCGCCAATGATCGAGGTGGCCAGCAAGCAGGGCCTACTGTCCGCTGCGCAATGGAACGTCGTCGAGTTCCACACGCTGAACGCCGGCACGGTGACTTTCGAACACCCGGACCGCATGGTGTTCGACCTGGACCCCGGGGAAGGTGTTCCCTGGTCCCAGGTGCAGGAGGCGGCGCAACTCATGCATTCATTCTTGGCTCAGCTCGGTCTGCAGTCCTTCCTGAAGACCAGCGGCGGCAAGGGGCTGCACATTGTGGTACCCGTGAAGCGCATGCACGACTGGGGCACCGTCAAGGGGTTCTCTCATGCCGTCGTGGCGCACATGGTCAAGACGATTCCGCAGCGCTTCGCCGCCCGCAGCGGCCCGAAGAACCGCGTTGGCAGGATCTTCATCGATTACCTTCGCAACGCGCTCGGGGCCACCACGGTGTGCGCATGGTCGGCGCGGGCACGGCCGGGCCTGGGCATCTCCGTCCCGGTGGCCTGGGGAGAACTGCCATCGCTGCACGGGGGCGACCACTGGTCCGTGAAGACGGTTCACGAACGCCTGGACATTGGCAATGAACCCTGGATCGGTTACGCCAGGGCCGCACGCGGCCTCACCTCTGCGATGTCAACCCTGGGCTATGCGCCTCCTGTTGCATGAGTCGCCCTTGAGCCACCCCTCCCACCCACTAACTTTCGGCCCTGTGCCGAACAAGGAGTTCCCATGCCACGCGTAATCTGGAAAGGCGCCATCACTTTCGGCCTCGTGCATGTGCCCGTGGCCTTGTATCCGGCCTCGCAGGAGGTCGGCATCGACTTCGACTGGCTCGACAAGCGATCGATGGACCCTGTGGGCTACAAGCGCGTGAACAAACGCACCGGCAAGGAAATCCAGGCCGACGACATCGTAAAGGGCATCAAGCAGGGCGATGGCGACTACGTGATCTTGAGCGAGGCACAGATCAAAGCGGCGTATCCGAAGTCGACGCAAACCATAGAAATCGAGTCATTCGTCAAAGCCAGCGAGATTGCGTTCACGCTGCTCGAAACTCCCTACTACCTGGAGCCGTTGGGCAAGGGCGAGAAGGTCTACGCCCTGCTTCGGGAGTCGATGTTCGAGGCCGGCGTCATCGGCATCGCGCGGGTGGTGATGCACACCAAGGAGCGCCTGGCTGCGTTGGTCCCTTCCGGTGCTGCATTGGTGCTCAACACCCTGCGCTGGGCCGGCGAGATCCGCCCCTTGGCGGAGTTGAAGCTGCCTGCAGAAGGCAAGACCGCAGCCGGTCTGAAGCCGGGCGAACTGAAGATGGCCGCGCAGCTCATCGCAGACATGACCGGCCCCTGGAAGTCAGACGACTACTCCGACAAGTTCAGCGACGCCATTCTGGCGCTCGTGAGCAAGAAGGTCGAAGCCGGCGAAACCGCCACGGTGACGACGCTCGAAGGTCCGCCTTCGCAGACCGGAGCGAGCAATGTCGTCGATCTCACCGACTTGCTAGCGAAGAGTCTGGCCAAACGCAAGCCTGGGAGCGGCGTCGAGGACGGCACCCGCGGCACGGCGGTCACCGCGAAGAAGTCCGCAGCCAAGACCTCGACCCGAGGGCGGGCATGACGGCCCATGCGCGAGCCCAGCGCAGCCGATGCGTCGAGACCCGATTGCGCCAGGCACGTCGGTCCGACTTTCGTCTTCCCGTGGGTCTGATCGGCAGCAGCGCTGATTTCGTCGCGGCCGTCACCGAAATCCGTCTCGTACCGCCCGACAGTCCTTGGCCGCTGGCCAAGGCTGCGGTGTGGGTGAGCGGCGTCTTTGAACTGCCCGGTGCCGCGCGGCAAATTGACACGGTTGCGATTTTTGACGCCGTTCAACTTGCCCGCATTACCCGCCTGGTCTTGGCCCTTTCACATCGCTGTCGGATTTCCTCGGTCCT
>JADGOB010000173.1 GCA_017883185.1 Acidobacteriota bacterium | reverse complement strand
GCGTTGTCGTCATTCTCGGCCACTCGGGCAGCGGCAAGTCCACGCTGCTCAATATCCTGGGCGGCCTCGACGTCCCGACTGCGGGGCGCGTCCGCTACCGGGGACAGGACCTGACCGCGGCTGACGAGCGGGCGCTCACCGCGTTCCGACGCCACCGGGTCGGCTTCGTCTTCCAGTTCTACAACCTGATTCCCAGCCTGACCGCCCGCGAGAATGTCGATCTCGTCACCGAAATATCCGACAACCCGCTCCCGTCCGAAGAAGCTCTCGCCCTGATGGGTCTTGCCGACCGGGCCGACCATTTCCCGGCGCAGATGTCCGGCGGCGAACAGCAGCGCGTGGCCATCGCGCGCGCCATCGCAAAACGGCCCGACGTCCTGCTGTGCGACGAGCCGACCGGCGCGCTCGACATCACCACCGGCGTCATCGTCCTCGACGCGCTGGCACGGGTCAACCAGGAACTGGGCACGACCGTGGCGGTGATTACCCACAACGCCGCGATTGCGGGCATGGGCGATCGCGTGGTCACGCTGGCTGACGGGCGCATCGTGAGCGACCGGACGAACGATACGCGGATGGATGCGAGGGAAATCAGGTGGTGAACGCGGGCACCTCGCGGTCGTCGCGCGCGCGGAGGGGGCTCTCAGCCCTGGACCGCAAGCTCCTTCGCGACCTCTGGGCCATCAGGGGTCAGGCCATCGCCATCGCCTTCGTGATGGCGGCGGGCATCGCCGTGTTCGTCGCGATGATTTCGACGTTCGATTCGCTCGACCTGTCGCTCCGGACCTACTACGACCGCTACCGGTTCGGAGACGTGTTCGCGTCGCTGACGCGGGCGCCGTTGTCGCTCGTGCCGAAGATCGAGGCGATCCCCGGGGTGGCGACGGTGGAGCCCCGGGTCGTCGTGGACGTGACCATCGACGTCGACGGCATGGCTGACCCAGCGTCGGGTCGCCTGATCTCCATACCGGCGGATCGCCATCCGGCGCTCTGTGACGTTTTCCTGCGCGACGGGCGCTACATCGAGCCCGGGCGCCCGGACGAGGTTCTGGCGAGTGAGTCGTTCGCCCGCGCGCACGGCCTCCGGCCAGGCGATTCGGTCGGCGCGGTGATCAACGGCCGTCGTCGCAGCCTGCAGATCGTCGGTCTCGCCCTGTCGCCGGAGTACATCTACTCGGTGAGGCACGGCGAGCTGCTGCCGGACGAGGCGCGGTTCGGCGTGTTCTGGATGGAGCAGCGCGCGCTGGCGGCCGCCTTCCAGATGGACGGCGCGTTCAACAATGTCGTGATCAGGCTCATGCACGCTGCCTCTGACAGGGAAGTGACGAAGCAGCTCGATGCCCTGCTCGAGCCGGACTACGGCGGCTTCGGTTCGCTGCCACGCGCGCTCCAGCCGTCGCACTGGTACCTGAACAGCAAGCTCCAGAACTTGCAGGGCGCGGGGCGCTTCATCCCGGCGATCTTCCTCGGCGTGGCGGCGTTCCTGCTGAATGTCGTCCTGTCCCGAATCGTGCTGGTGCAGCGCCCGCAGATTGCCGCCGTGAAGGCGCTCGGCTACAGCAACGGCGCCATCGCCGCCCACTACGTGAAGTGGAGCCTGATCGTCGCCCTCACGGGTGCGGCCATCGGCGTCGCGGCCGGGGCGTGGCTGGGGGCCACGCTCACGCGGATCTACGCCGGGTTCTTCCACTTTCCGATCCTGGTGTACCGGTTGAACGTCCGCGTCGCAGCCGCGGCCGTCGTCATTGGTGCCATCGCGGCGCTCGCCGGAGCCTTCGGCGCGGTCCGACGGGCCGTCAGCCTGCCGCCAGCCGAGGCGATGCGGCCCGAGACGCCGGTGAGCTTCTCGGAGAGCTGGATCGAGCGGACTCTGCCGAGACGCGCGTTCTCGCAGCCGGCCCGGATCATCGTACGGACGCTTCAGCGGCACCCGGAGCGCGTGCTGCTGTCGGTGCTGGGCATCGCCCTCGGGGCCGCGCTGCTCGTCCTCGGCAACTACACGAGGGACGCGCTCGACGCGCTGAGCGACACGTTGTTCAACGTCGCCCAGCGGTACGACGTCATGGTGACGTTTGCGCAGCCGGCGTCGGCCCAGGGGCTCGATGACCTGCGCCGGCTGCCCGCGGTGATCGACGTCGAGCCGATGCGCGTGGTGGCGGCGAGGCTGAGCGCCGGACCGCGCTCCCGCACCGTCGCCATCACGGGCGTGGCTGCCGGCGCGCGGATGAACCGCGTGATCGACGGCACCCGATTGGTTGTGAGCCTGCCCCCCGACGGCCTCGTGCTGTCGCAAAAGCTGGCCGAATTGCTCGGGACGGGCGAGGGGCAGCGTGTCTGGGTCGAACTGCTCGAAGGCACGAAAACCACCCGTCAGCTGACGATCGCGGCCACCGTATCGGACTACCTGGGAACGAACGCGTACATGGATCTGGAGGCGCTTCACCGCCTGATGGCCGAAGGCCAGACACTCTCGGGCGCCTACCTCCAGATTGATCCGGCGGGGGAGGAGGGGCTCTATCGCCAGCTCAAGGCGACGCCGCGAGTGGCCGGCGTCCTTCCGCGCCGCGCGGCCATCGCGAGCCTCGAAGACACGGTGGCCGACATGCTTCGGCGCGTCCAGGTTGTCTATGCGATCTTCGCCAGCATCATCGCGTTCGGAGTCGTCTACAACAACGCCAGGATCTCGCTCTCCGAGCGGAGCCGCGAGCTTGCGACGCTGCGGGTCATCGGGTTCACGCGCGGTGAGATCTCGTACATCTTGCTCGGCGAGCTGGCCCTGGTGACAACCGTGGCCGTGCCGATTGGGCTGGCGCTCGGCTATGGCGTTGCCGCGGCGATGGTCAGGCTGGCGAGCACGGAGATGTTCCGGCTCCCGCTCGTGATCGGCATGAACTCGTACGCCGAGTCCGGGCTGGTCATCGTCGCAGCCACCGTCCTGTCGGCGCTCGTGGTGCGGCGGCAACTGGTTCGGCTCGACCTGGTTGAGGTGTTGAAGACGAGGGAGTAGAAGAGTAGTTGCCACGAATGACTGGATGATCGTCATGACAAGAACGACGAAGCGGCGGATCGCCTTCTGGGGCGTCATCGGCATCGTGATCGTGGGCGCGCTCGTCGCGGCGATGATGCCAAGGGCGATTGCTGTGGACATGGCGGTCGTGACGCGCGGCCCCCTCGCGGTGACCCTCGACCATGAGGGGAAGACGCGGGTGCGCGAGCGTTACGTCGTGTCGGCCCCCCTCGCCGGGCGCGTGCTGCGGATCGAGCTGCGGCCGGGCGACCGCGTCGTCGCGAACCAGACCGTGATTGCGACATTCGCGCCGGGGGCGTCGCCGCTGCTCGATGCCCGGAGCCGGGCCGAAGGGCAGTCGCGTGTCAGCGCGGCCGAGGCCACGGTGGAACAGGCCAGGGCGCAGCGCGAGCAGGCCCTGGTGCAGAGCCGCCACGCGGTCGAGGAGCGAGATCGGGCGAGGAACCTGACCCAGTTCGGGTTGATGACCGTGGAGGCCCGGCAGGCTGCGGACACCGAGGCAGCAGCGCGCCAGCGTGCCGTAGACGCGGCCGAAGCGGCCGTGCGGGTTGCGACGCACGACGTGGAAACCGTGCGCGCCGCGCTGCTCGAGCCCGGCTCGCGGGCGGCCCGGCCAACGCCCGGGAGCGCGACGCTGACGCTTCGAGCGCCGATCGACGGCGTCGTCCTCGAGCGCCTTCGGGAGAGCGAGGCGGTGGTTCCCCAGGGCGAGCCGCTGGTGACCGTCGCCGACACCGGGTCACTCGAGGTGATCGCGGACTTCCTCTCCACCGACGCCGTGAAGATCCAGCCGGGCATGCGGGCGCTGATCGATCAATGGGGCGGAAGCCAGCCGCTCGACGCGCTGGTCCGCCGCGTGGAGCCCGCGGGATTCCTGAAGGTCTCGGCGCTCGGCGTCGAGGAGCAGCGGGTGTGGGTCGTCCTCGACGTCAAGGACCCGGCCTCGGCGGGCCGCGCACTGGGTGATGGCTACCGCGTCGAGGCTCGCGTCGTGACATGGGAGGGGCATGACGTCGTGATGGCGCCGGTGAGCAGCCTGTTCCGGCGCGGCGATGGCTGGGCGGTGTACGTCGAGGAGGGCGGCATCGCTCGCGAGCGGGCGGTCAAGATCGGCCACCGCAACGGAACATCTGCCGAAATCCTGTCCGGAATCTCCGCCGGCACCAGCGTCGTCATCTATCCGCCGGACGCCGTGGCCGACGGCACCCGGATCACCACCCGGTAGCCGGAGGCCGGCGGAATCGTTCATACGGTCTTCTGGGTTCTCCGTCGTCCGTTCTCCGTGTTTGGTCCTCCATTTCCAGTTTTCCGTTTTCCGTTTCCCGTTTCGGGATTACGATCCTTCCACCTATGACCACCCGCCATCCTCCTGCCGTGGTGTTCTCCGTGTCGTTCTGCCTGGCCGTGCTCTCGCTGGCCGCGCTGCTGGTAGCTGCCTCGCCCGCGAAACCCGCGCTCGACAAGGTGGCCGAGAAGTGGGTGCAGGACACGCTGAAGAAAATGACGCTCGACGAAAAGGTCGGGCAGTTGCTGGCGCCGTCGATCGACGCGATGGTCACCAGCACCGACAGCGATACTTGGGAGAAGAAGCTGCACCTGGTGCGCGACCTGAAGGTGGGCGCTATTCACGTGTTCGGCGGGTCCGAGCCAATGCCGGCGGCGCTTCTCAACCCGAACTACCCGTCAGGCGGCAGCGTGGGGCGTAAGGGCGATCCGCTCGCGGCGGCCACCTTCCTGAACCGGTTGCAGCAGGCCTCGGCCATCCCGCTCCTGACGACGGCCGACTTCGAGGGCGGGGCCGGCTACATCCTGAACGGGACCACGCGGCTGCCGCGCGCGATGGCGATCGCCGCGACGCGCGACCCGCAGCTGGCGTTCAAGGCGGGCCAGGTCTCGGCGATCGAGGCGAGGGCCGTCGGCGTGACGGTGGACTTCTACCCGATCTTCGACGTCAACAACAACCCGCGCAACCCGATCATCAACATCCGATCGTTCGGCGAGGACGTGGGCCTCGTCTCCGAGATGGCGACCGCGTATATGCGCGGCATCCAGGCCGGGGGCGCGCTCGCGACGGCAAAACACTTCCCGGGCCACGGCGACACGAACGTGGACACGCACCTCGGCCTCGCGGTGATCGAGCACCCGCGCGAGCGCCTCGACAAGGTGGAACTCCCGCCGTTCCGGGCCGCGGTTGACGCGGGCATCGACGCCTTCATGTCCACGCACATCATCCTGCCGGCGCTCGACCCGGCGCCTGGCATTCCCGCCACGCTCAGCCGCCCGATCCTCACCGGCCTGCTGCGCGGCGAGATGAAGTTCAACGGCCTGATCTTCACCGACTCGATGTCGATGTATGCCATCTCGAAGAACTTCGGCAACGACAAGGCCGCGGTGATGGCGGTGAAGGCCGGGGTCGACTTCGTCCTGCACTCGCCCGACGATGACGCGGCGTTCAAGGCGATCAAGGCAGCGGTGGAGTCGGGAGAAATCAGCCGCGATCAGGTGGACCAGTCGGTGGAGCGGATCCTGAGGGTGAAGGCACGGCTCGGCCTGCACAGGTCGCGGATCGTGGACGTGAACGAAGTCGAGACGAAGATCGGCGGGCGGGCGCACGAGGCGGTGAACGCGGAGATCTGCGAGCGGGCGCTGACGCTGCTCAAGGACGACCGCAACCAGGTGCCGCTGAAGGTGGGGAAGGACGCGAACATCCTCTACCTGTCGGTGATCGACTACCCGAGCGGCTGGCGCGAGGGCGTGCCGAGCCGGACGTTCATCCCCGCGCTGAAGAAACGCTGGCCGAACGTGACGGCGCTGGAGATCTCGGACAAGACGACGCCGAGCGAGCTGGACATGGTGAAGGTGCTGACACGGCGGGCGGACGCGGTGGTGGCGTCGGTGTTCGTGCGCATCGCGTCCTACAGCGGGCGGATGGACCTGTCGCCGCAGGCGGTGTCGCTGCTCGAGTCGGTGGCGAACGATCAGCAGAAGCCGTTCGTCACCGTGATCTTCGGCAACCCATACACCGCCATGGCGCTGCAGAAGCTGCCGGCGCAGTTGCTCACCTACGAGTTCACCGACGCGATGGAGACGGCGGCCGTGCGGGCTCTGGCCGGGGAGGTTGCGATTGGCGGGAAGCTGCCGATCACGCTGCCGGGGATGTATCCGTTCGGCCACGGCCTGACGCGCGCCGCGACGAACCCGGTGCCGGCGGCGCCGGTCCAGGTGCCTTCGGGGTTTGCGCCAGGCGTGGCCAGGTCGAAGGCTCCGGGCGTCGTGATGCCCAAGGTTATCCGGGAATCCAAGCCGCGCTACACGCGTGAGGCCATGGAGGCGAAGATCGAGGGGACCGTGTTGCTCGAGTGCGTTGTGCAGGCGGACGGCGCGGTGGGCGAGACGCGCGTCGTGAGGTCGTTGGATACACAGCACGGTCTCGATGACGAGGCCGTGAAGGCGTTGAAGCAGTGGCGCTTTTCGCCGGGCACGAAGGACGGCAAGCCGGTTCCGGTCGTCGTCGAGCTCGAGATGACGTTCACGCTCAGGTAGCGGGGGGCGTGACCGTGCCGCCTGTTCAACCCACAGGCGCGTGCCTTCGGATTCTCCCTTCCGCACGCCAAACCAGTCTTCTAATCCGAGGCACCTGCGGCGACCTACTCGTGAGGGTCGTCGCTCGACCACCATCCGTTTGTGGAGCCACAGGCACGAACACAGTCGATTGTTCGGCCGTTCTCGGCTTGGCGACCTTGTGCAGAAGAGCACAGACACGCCGCGGTGGAGTTCCTACCATTTGGAGCTAGGCAGCCCCTTTCTGGGACCTCACATCGGGTGCCTGTAGTCGGGAGGTTCAGCAATGCGTGATGCTCCAGCGACGGTCGGTAGCGCTTCCTGTCAGGCAGGCCCAAGGCTTCCTGTTCTCCTTGCGACGGTCTGTATCCTGGCGCTCTTTGTCGGTGCTGCGTACGGCGGACCAAGAACGCAAAGTCAACAGTCAGTGCAGGAGCAGAAGCCGACGCCGACGCCAGAACAACAGTTCAAGACGCTTCAGCAGAAGGCAGAGCAGGGAGACGCGGAGGCGCAGTTCAACCTGGGCGTCATGTACACCAACGGGTACGGTGTCTGGCAGGATTACGCGCAAGCGGCGGCGTGGTTTCTCAAGGCTGCCGAGCATGGAGACGCGATGGCGCAGATCGCCCTGGGCTACGCGTACGCCAAAGGACAAGGCGTTTCTCAGGACGATGTGCAAGCGGTGGCGTGGTATCGCAAGGCAGCCGAGCAGGGTTACGCGGACGCGCAGTCAAACCTGGGCGTCATGTACGCCGATGGGGTAGGCGTCCCGCAGGACTACATCGAAGCGCTCAAGTGGACGAATCTGGCTGCTGTTCGCGCGTCGGGTGACACGCAGAAGGTGTTTGCGGACAGACTCGCCAAGAAGATGACCCCTGCTCAGATCGCAGAGGCACAGAAGCGGGCGCAAGAGTGGACGTTGGCATTTGAGAAACGGAAGAAATAGAGATCGGGCGGGGCAGAACTCGTCTCCAGAAACTCTATTCGTCGTGCTGAATGGTCACGAGGACGCCTGAGGATTGTTCAAGCGCGAGCAGAGCAAGACGCAGAAGACGAAATCGTCGAGCACGAAGAAGGCGTCGGCGTAGTCCGGACTACGCGGCTTCGGTCGGTCACAACTCTAACGATGGTAGAACGCCGCCGCGCGCCGCCGCGCCGGTGATCACGATGGCGTGGAATCGGTGATCACGACCCGTGCAACGGGTGATCACGATGCCGTGGAATGGGTAATCAGGATGGCGTGGAACGAGTGATCAAGATCGCGTGGCGCACGCAGGGAGAAACCCGCTGGTGACGCTCCTGGCGGGTTTGGCGTCAGGGTTAGGCGCTGTGTGAAGATGGGGGAATGTGTCGCGGCAATCCTGTGAAGCCTCATCCTGGTGGTTGCGTGTTCGGGAGGATTCGGCTATTCTACTCAGACGTTGTCGCGGTTTGGTTTCCTGTGTAAATGTCTGTGAAACAGGAAGCCGATAACGACAGCAGAAAGCCAATAAGTACTTTAGAGTCAGCAGGTTGCGCCCTTAGCCCAGTTGGATAGAGCGCCTGGCTACGAACCAGGAGGTCGCAGGTTCGAGTCCTGCAGGGCGCGCCACTTTCTCACCGGCCGACTGACA
>JADGOB010000059.1 GCA_017883185.1 Acidobacteriota bacterium | reverse complement strand
ATCAACTTCAAGAACCTGTCGATCAACCTCGGGCTGATCATGAGCCGCGACAAGCTCTACGGGCAGGGATTGCGGGAGGATTCCTCGGTGCTGTCCGGCTACGTGCAGGCCACGGGGAACATGTACAACATGTACACGGTCCCGTTCAGCAAGACGCTGCAGCCGCGCATCGGCGCGACGTGGTCCTATAACGGCCGCGACACGATCTACGCCAGCTACGCCCGGTACGTGCCGGCCGCCAGTTCGCTGCCGC
Source organism: Acidobacteriota bacterium (assembly GCA_017883185.1). GTDB lineage: Bacteria > Acidobacteriota > Vicinamibacteria > Vicinamibacterales > Fen-181 > FEN-299. The sequence goes on along the minus strand of JADGOB010000059.1, from coordinate 21,753 downwards.
GCGCCGCGTCCTGGGCACGCAACCTCGCGACGACGATCAACGCGTACTTCGACGCGAACGGCGTGTTGTACGGCACGGCCCCGGTGGCGGGCTCGTCCGGCAAGCTGTTCGTGCAGGACATGACGCCGCGGACGACCGACGAGTTCCTGCTGGGAACGGCCAAGCAGTTCTCTCCCAGTCTGACGGGCCGGGCCTACTTCCGCTACCGCAAGGGCAGCCACTTCTGGGAAGACACGAACAACAATGCCCGGGTTCTCTTCAATCCGCCGGCCGGTATCCCGCGGGACCTGTACATCGCGGATCTCACCGCGAGGCTCGCCCAGATCGGCAGCGGGTCGACGTATGTGATTACGGAACTGGACGGCGCGTACACGAAGTACTACGAGGCCACGCTGGAAGCTGAATGGCGGACCAGAAAGGCGTTCATCCGCGGGTCGTATACCTGGAGCCGCTACCGCGGCAACTTCGACCAGGACAATACGACCACCGGGAACGACATGAACACCTTCATCGGATCGTCGTTCATCGGCGACGGGGCGGGGCGCCAGTTGTGGAACTTCAGGGACGGCACGCTGCGCGGCGACCGGCCGCACATGCTGAAGTTGTACGGCTACTACCAGCTGCCCTGGCGCGCGACCATCGGGGCGTACGGGATCCTGCAGTCCGGTCAGCCGTGGGAGATGTGGAGCTACGAGCCGTACATCGCGCTCACGACCAACACAAACGACGCGTCGCGCTACGCCGAGACGGCAGGCTCGCGCCGTACGCCCACGCACTACCAGCTGGACCTGAACTACACGCAGGACTTCAAGCTGACCCAGCGATTCAAGTTCCAGATTGCGGCGGACCTGTTCAACGTGTTCAACAAGCAGACGGGCTACAACTACGACCCAGGCTTCCACAGCTCACTCTTCGGCCAGCCCCGGTCCTGGTATGACCCGCGCCGTGTCCAGATAGCCGCCAGGTTCCAGTTCTAGCGGGCACGAGAGCGTTCGGGAAGTAAGAGAGGGCCCGGTGGCTGCCTGCTGCCGGCTACCGCGTTCGCCCGTTCTGGAACAGCCGCTCCTTCTCAATCAGCGCGCGCGTGGTCGCGTCGGATCGCTGCCGCGCGCGCTGAATCCGGGCCTCGCGGTCGGGCTCGTTCAGCAGCACGCTCACTTGTGCCCGCTTGTATAGCACCATCGCATATTCCGGGTGCGAGGTCGGAACTCGGTCGAGCGCGTCCCGGGCATCCGCGAACCGCCGCGCGTCCAGGTAGAGCAACCCCAGCTCGAAGTCATGAGTGAATTGGCCCGGGTCGAGAGCGCGTGCCCGCTCGAACGACTCGATCGCCGGCGCCGTCTGGCCGACACCCATCTCGAGCTCGCCCAATTCCACGAGCTCATGGCGGGTGGGTGTGCGGAGCGCATAAATCTTCTGGCGAAGGCCCACCGCCTCCTCCATCCGCCCCTGCCGCTCCCGGACCATCGCCAGCGCTTCGAGGGCCGGCAGCCGCTCCGGCGCGTCGGCCACGACCTTCTCCAGCAACGGCACCGCCAGTTCCCACTGCGTTCCGCGCGCGTAGTGGAGCGCCAGATAGGTGCGGACATCAGGCGAGGTTGGCGAGATCGCGGCCGCCTTCTTGAACATCTCGAGCGCCTTCGCCTCGTGGCCGAGAGACGAGTGCGCGGTCGCCAGCCTCAGGGCGGCATCGAGGTTGAACGGATCGGCGGCGAGGATCCTCCCGAGCAATGGGATCGCTCTCGCGTACTCCTCGGCGACAAACAGGCCCGACGCTTTCTCGATCACGTCGAAGAGAGCCACCATGTCGGCGGGGCGGGGCGCGCCCTTCCTCACCTCCGGCGTCGCCGTGGCGTTGACATACCCGAGGCTGGCGAGCGACCGCCGCGCGTGCTCGTCCAGGTTCTCAGGCGGCCGCGAAGTCGCGGGCGACGGCACCGGGTAGTCGCGCAACGCACGAGGCACTGCCGGCCGCAGGCTGTCGTTCGCGCTCAGGTCGCGCGCCTCGGCAGGATCGGCCGACACATCGTAGATCTCCACTCGTCCCGCGAGGATCGACTTGTGGCGGCCATCCACCGCCATCACCTGCGGCTGCCACCCGTACTCGAGAAATGGTTTCATCGCTTCACCGACCACCACTTCTGTTTCCGCCCGGCGAAGGCTGAGGGGGGCTTGCACGCCGGCCCAGTCGAGCAGCGTGTGGAACACGCGCCGCGTGCTCACCGGGGCGTCGCTGACACCCGGCATCACGCCAGGGCCGAGGACGATGAGCGGCACGTGCATCGTGGACTGGTAGAGCAGATTCCCGTGCTGCGCCTCGCCATGCTCGCCCAGTCCCTCTCCGTGGTCGCCGACGATCACCATCGCCACCGGCCCCTGCGCCCGTTGCTCGAACGCAGCGACGAGACGGGCCAGCTGCGCGTCCATCGCGGCCACTTCGCCGAGGTACGGCTTGTTGGCGAACTGGCTTCTGAACGGTTCTGGCGGTGTGTAGGGGTAGTGGGGGTCGAAGTAGTGGACCCAGAGAAACAGCGGTTGGGCGGACGGCTGACCCAGGTAGGCCAGCGCCGCGTCCGTCGTGTCACGCGAAGCCCGTTCGGCCGCTCCCGCCGGCAGGGCGTCGTCGTAGGTATCGAAGCCGCGGGCCAGGCCGAATCGACGCGCCAGCGTGAACGACGACACGAAGGCCGCCGTGCGATAGCCCGCCTGGCGTAGGCGGTCGGCGACGACCACCTGGGTGGTGGACAGGTGGCGGGCGTTCTCGTGGACCGCGTGGCTGGCGGGGTAGACGCCGGTCATCATCGACACATGTGATGGCAGCGTTTCGGGAACGGCCGCGTAGGCCTGGCGGAAACGCACGCCCCTGGCGGCGAGGGCGTTGAACGACGGCGTCTGGATGCCAATGGCCTCCGGGCCGACCGAGTCGGCGCGCGTCGTGTCGAGGGTGACGAGAAGAATCGACGGCCGGACGGCCGGTGTCCCTGCGGCTTGCGGCGATTTGTGTTCGGCTGTGCCGCAGCCGGCGACGAGCAGCGCCCAGCAGACGACGGCGGCCGCAAGCCCGCGCGGCTTCCGGCTCTCGGCGCCCGGCTTCCGGCCTTGCCGGCCGCCGGCTATTGGCTCCCGGGTTTCGGCCGATCGGCTGTCAGTTGCCTGCATACCCTTCGACTCGCTGTGCTCGCTCAGGGCAAGCTGCCTACCGCCTACCGCCTACCGCCTACCCTTCGACTCGCTTCGCTCGCTCAGGGCAAGCTGCCTACTGCTCACGTCAGGCACTCAGTTCGTCGTACGCCGCGGTGAGCACGCGTTCGATGAGCGGCCCGTGGTCGGGGAATCCCTTCAGCGGGTCGGTGATCTTGCCGACCACGTCACGCGTCTTCCCGGCCTTCATCTCGCCCCGTACGAAATCGAGAAGCGCGCTCAGGTAGTCGCGCTGGTAGAGCAGGTCCGCGCCGGCGCCGGTGACCTGAGACGGCGTGTTGGCATGGCCAAAGATGTAGATCGTGTCCTTCCTATGGTCCGCGACGGTGGCCTCGAGCGCCTTGATCCAGTTGGCGATTGACGCACCGCCCGGGCGATCGATGAACGGGTGCCTCCGGTTGAAGACCAGGTCGCCCATGTGGACCACGTTGGCCTTCTCGAACGTGACGACGCTGTCGCCGCTCGTGTGCGCGGGGCCGTAGTACTTCAGCGCCATCACCTCGCTGCCCACGTCTTCGCGCCACGTCTTCTCGTAGGTCGTATTGGCCACGACCTGCTCGGGCGGGGGCGGGGGTGGGGCGCCGGGCTTCGCATTCCTGGCCGCCGCCGCTGCTGCTGCTGCTTCCAGCTGGAGCTTCGGCACGTTCACGTGCGCCAGGATCTTCTTCGCCACCGGCTTGAACACCACGTTGCCCGCGGTGTGATCGCCGTGGTGGTGCGTGTTGACCAGGTAGTCGAGCGGGTGCGAGAGGGAGCGCTCGTTGATCCCGTCGAGGCAGATCTTCGCAGTGGCCGGAAACTGCGAATCGATCACGACCACGCTCTTCTTGTCAACGTGCCATCCGATCGTGCCGCCCTGGCCCGTGAAATACCCGATGGATCCGCGCACGGCGACAAACGCGGTCTGCGGAGGCGCCTGTGCGGCCTGCGGCGCCATCGCGAAGAGCGCGCGCAGGTCGATCGCGGACGCGGCCGCGGCCAGTGACGACGAGGCGAGGAATTGACGACGGTTGACGGGCATCGGCGTTCGGCTCCTTGCCGCAAGGTTCACCCAGAGGTTTGGTCCTTCGCCACTGTGGCCTGGCGGCGAAGTTATTGTACCATCCAGATCGCCCTCCGACACCGAGAGTCCGCCCATGCTGCTGCGACGCGTCGAGATCGAGAATTTCCGGGGTCTCCGCTCGGCGGTCCTGGATTTCGACCCGACCACCGCGCTGATTGGCGAGAACAGCGCGGGCAAGACCACACTGCTCGACGCGATTGCCATCTGCCTGAGCGGGCGCGACGACCGGGCCAGGCTCGAGGTGCGGGACTTCCACCAAAGTGGCGACTCGGCGCCATCCGAGCGGCTGAGCATCACGCTCACGTTCGAGGAGGTGGCCGGTGAATGGCGCGAGCACGCCTATGCGGCGTTCGTGCCGTTCGTGTCCACCGACCCAGCGGGGCGGCGCTCGATGCGGTTCGAGGTCGTCGGCACACGGGACCCGCGCGGCAACGCCGTCGACGCACAGTGGGCGTTTGGTGCGGGCCAGGGCGGTCGGTCCATGGGCCAGGCGCCGGGACTGCTCGCGGAGTGGCGTCGTCTGAGCCCGATGCTGCGCCTCCGGGCGAACCGGTATGTCGAGCAGGACCCGAGGGGCGACGGCGCGGAACGGTCCGATGCGGGCACCGACACGACGGTGGCCAGCGACCCGGTCGCCCGCCAACTGGAACAGCAGATCCGGCTGGTGTACGACCGCCTGACAGGTGCCGCAGACATCGGGGAAGACGAGCTGCATCGCGGCCTCGAAGCGGCGGAATCCTACCTGGCCATCCGCAGCCCATATCGCCGTGCCCCCGTCTCGCAACTGCCGCCGCTGATGAGCGAGTTGGCCGAAACACCGATTCAGGCTGGGCGGAGACCCGACACGCTGCTGTCGAGCATCAAGCAGGGGACGGGCACCCGCGGCCTCGCGCTCATCGCGTTGATCGGCGCCATCCTGGAGGCGCGGCAGCGCCACGCCCCGGACGAAGAGGCGCAACCGCTCATCGTGCTCGAGGATGTGGAAGCGCACCTGCACCCGACCACGTTGGCGGCCATGTGGCGGTTGATCGAGACGCTGCCCACTCAGAAGATCGTGACGACCAACTCCGGGGAACTGCTTGCCGCCGTCCCGCTCCGCTCGATCCGTCGCATCGTCACGGATTGCCGGGGCACGCGCGTGTACCGGGTCGACAGCGACAGGTACTCGGTGGACGACCTTCGCCGGATCGCGTACCACGTCAGGATCAACCGCGCGGGCGCGCTGTTCGCGAGGTGCTGGCTGTTCGTCGAAGGGGAGACCGAGGCCTGGCTGTTGCCAGAATTGGCGCAGATCTGCGGCTATGACTTCCCGGCCGAAGGCATTCGCTGCGTCGAGTTCGCGCAGAGCGGCCTTCGAGCGCTGTTGCGTCTCGCCAACGACCTTGGCATCGAATGGCACCTGCTGACCGACGGTGACGAGGCGGGGCACGCCTACGTGGCGTCAGTGTCCGGTCACCTGAACGGGCGCAGCCCGAGCGACCGAATCACGAGGCTCGAGGACCGTGATATCGAGCACTGCCTGTTCTACAACGGGTATGCCGGCCTCTACCGGGAACTGGCCGGGCAGCCGATACCGGGCCCGCGTGGGCGACGGATGCGCGAGAAGGCCACCGGTATCATCAGGAGAGCCATCCACGCGCGCTCGAAGCCAAGCCTCGCGCTCGCCGTGCTGGAGGCTGCGAAGAGGCCCGGCGCTCCCGGCGTCCCGCGGGAGTTGCGGGCGGTGATCGACACCACGGTTCGCCTGGCCCGCCCGCCCGTGGAGTCAGGTGCAATCGGGGAGGCTACCGGCGTTCGTGCCGGGACACGCCGGCGACGTACACTTGCTTGACCGCGGACCGGCCCGCGCGATGCAGGATGCGCGACAGCAGGTCCTCGGTGGACTCCGCCGTGGGCGCGCCGGCCGGAACGATGTGGCGCGCGTCGAGGACGATGAAGTCCGCGGCCTTCCCCTTCTCCAGGCTCCCCACGTCATCGAAGCCGAGCGCTTTCGCGCCGCCAACCGTGGCCGTCCGCAGCAGTTCGCCGGGACCCGGCGCGTGGCCATCGAGCAGGTGTACCGTCCACGCCATCCGTGCGACTCGGAAGACGGAGAGATCCGGGCCCGCGCCGACGTCGGAGCCGAGGCCGACGCGCGCGACCTGCGCGCGCTGCCAGCTCATGACGCCGCTGCCGAGGAACACGTTCGACGTGGGGCAATGCGCGACCGCGCAAGGCGCAAGACGCTGCCACTCGCGCGCCGTGAGCCAGATGGAGTGCGCGAAGAGGCTGCGCGGCGTGACCAGTCCCGCCTCCTCGTAGACCTCGAGATACTCCTGGCCGAACCGCTCGCGCACGGCCTGGCACTCGAGCTGCTGCTCGGCCAGGTGCGTCTGGACCGGGAGGTTCTTCTCGCGCGCCAGCGAGCCGCAGCCCTCGAGCAGTTCCCGCGTGCACGAGAGGGCGAAGCGCGGCGTCACCGCGAAGCGCAGCTTCGGGCGATCGAGCTTCGCCAGCGCGTACGCCTCGTCCAGCACCCGTTTCGTCGTCACCGGCCGATAGGCGCCATCGTCCATCAGCGGCGGGCCGATCCACGCGTGGATGCCGACTTCCTCAGCCGCGGCAAAACAGGCTTCGACCGAGTCGGGCCACGCCGAGGTGTACAGCGCCGCGGTCGTCGTGCCCTGGACGAGCATCTCGTGCATGAAGTCGCGCGAGAGCGTCAGCGCCCGCTCGCCGCGGAAGCGCCGCTCGAGCGGGAACGTCCACTTGCGCAGCCACTCGAGGAGGTTCTCGGGATGGACGCCGCAGATCGGCAGTTGCGGCACGTGGGCATGCGTGTCCACGAGTCCCGGGAAGAGAATGTGCGGACGGAGATCGGTGTAGTGGCGGGGCGTGACGGCGCGGCCGGACCGCTGCTTCCAGGGGCCGGCGTAGACGATTCGGCCGTCCTGCACGTCCAGGCGGCCGTCGTTCCAGTCTCCCCAGCCGCAGTCGTCGACCGGCGTCAGGACATGCCCGCGATAGGTGGTGGTCCCTCCTGACGGCTGTCGGCTTCCCGCTGTTCCCCGCTCCGTGGGCGACCAGCCGGTCGCCCCTACGGTATCGGCTGCCGGCTGCCGGCTGTCGGCTCTTTTCATGCTGTCTCGGTCCAGAAAGCGCGTAGCAGGTTGCAGGCGACACGGCGGCGGTATTCTGCCGTCGAGCGGATATCGTCGATCGGGGCGATCTCGCCGAGGAGCGCCGCAGCCGCCTCATCCGGCGTGCCGCCGGCGGCCAGCACTTCCTCCGTCCTGACAGCGCGCACGACGGTCGGGGCCACGCTGCCGAGCGCGATCCGCGGGTGCGGGGCCCGAACCGCCGCCATCACGATCTTCGAGATCGCCTGAGCCGCCCGGGTGCCGACCTTGCGGAACCACTGCTGACCGTCCACGGGCGGAATCTCGATGGCCACGACCAACTCGTCTGGCCTCATCACCGTCTTGCGATAGCCCGTGTAGAACTCGTTGAACCTCACGCGGCGCACGCCGTCGGCGCTTCTCAACACGACGATCGCCTCGGTGGCGGCGAGGACCGGCAGGCTGTCGCCGGCCGGCGAGCCGTTGGCGACATTGCCGCCGAGCGTGCCGCGGTTCTGAATCTGCACCGCGCCGATCTCCCGCGCCGCGGCGACGAGCGCCGGCAGACGCTTGCGTGCGACCGGCGACCGGATGATTTCGCTGAACGTCGTGAGCGCGCCGATCGACACGGTCTGGCCGCGCAACTCGATGCCCCGCAGCGCGTCCAGGTTCCAGAGGTTCAGGAACCGCCCGCCGGGCGGCGTGCCCGCGTTGATCGACACGTAGATGTCGGTGCACCCGGCCAGCGGCACGATCGGCTGGCTGTCGCGCAACACGTCGAGCGCGTGCTTCAGCGACCGCGGTTCGATCAACTCGAACGTCGAAATGGCGCTGCGCATCGCTAGGCCCTCCGTCCTCGGGCGCTCTTCCCGCCTTCGCCCTTCGGGCTTCGGCGTGGCAAGCCCGCCTTCGTCGTTCCGCCCGCCGCCTTCCCGCCCTCCGCCTTCTGCCGTGCGGCCTCGATCGCCCGGTAAATCCCCGAGTAGCCCGTGCACCGGCAGATGTTGCCTGCGAGGCCTACCCGAACGTCCTCGAGCGTGGCGTTCTTCGGCAGCGCGGCGGCGGCCATGATCATGCCGGGCGTGCAGAAGCCGCACTGCGCGCCACCCTCCGTGACGAACGTCTGCTGGAGAGGGTGCCTGCCGCGCAGCCCTTCGATGGTCTTCACCGCGCGGCCGCGCACCTGCCCGAAGGGAACGAGGCAGGCGTTGACCGCCTGGCCGTCGAGCAGCACCGTGCACGCCCCGCACTCGCCTTCGCCGCACCCTTCCTTGGTGCCAGTGAGCCCGCAGTCCTCGCGCAGGACGTCGAGGAGGCGCTTCATGGCGTGCGCCCGGACGTCCACGTGTTTGCCGTTCAGCTCAAATCGCACGGGATCATCTCCAGATCCAGAGTAGGCAGTATGCAGTCGGCAGCAACAGGCGGGCCTGCCCCCGCCCTCTGTCTGTCCGCCTCCCGCCTGTCCGCCCCCCGCCTACCGCCCAGCGCCAGCGATCTGCGGCGCGTCCATCACCCGTTCCGGCGTCAGGGGCAGCGCGCGCACGTCGAAGCCGAGGTGTCGCACCGCGTTCGCGATGGCCGGCGCCGCCCCGTCGAACGGCAGTTCGCCGACGCCCTTGGCGCCGAACGGCCCGTGGCGATACGCCTTCTCCACGATGACCACGTCGATCGTCGGCGTATCCATCGTCGTCGGCACGATGTAGTTGGTGAGCTGGGCGTTCGCCATCCGGCCGTCGCGCATCACCACGTCCTCGAGCAGCGCGTAGCCGAGGCCCTGCGCGGTCCCGCCCTCGATCTGCCCGGCGACGAGCATCGGGTTGAGCGCCTTGCCGATTTCCTGGACGGCGGTGACGTGAATCGGCCTCACTTCCCAGGTGACCGGGTCGAACTCGACTTCTGCCACGTCGCACCCCCAGGCATATGTCCCGTAGGCATCGCCGCGGTAGGTCTCCTCGTCGAAGACCGCAGCCGTTGGCGCCTCGTATTCCTTTGTCACCACGAGCGGTCCGTGACGCCGAAGGTACTCGCGAGGCGACAGCCGCCCGAGCGTCTGCTTCATCTCGACCGCACAGCGCTGCAGCAACCCGCCCACCACCATCGAGGTGCGCGAGGCGACGGTCGGCCCGCTATCCGGCACTCGCGCGGTGTCGGCGCGCGCGACTTCCACCGCCTCGTACGGCACGCCGAGCGTTTCGGCGACAATCTGCGCGAGCACCGTGCGAGCCCCCTGTCCAATCTCGGTGCTGGCCACCAGGACGCGCGCCCCCTGCTCGGTCAGTTCCAGCGAGGCCTTCGACGCCAGCTTCACCTCGCCGGCCCCGGTAAACCCCGCGCCGTGGAAGAACAGCGCGAGGCCGAGACCGCGGTTCGTCCCGCGCAACTCGCGGCGGCGCCGCCTGAAATCCGTGCGCTCAACCGCTTCGCGAAGCACCTTCAACGCGCTGGTGTCGCGACCGAGGACCTGGCCGGTCGCCGTGGTGTCGCCCGCGCGCAGTGCGTTGATCTCGCGCAGTTTCACAGGGTCCATCCCCAGGCGCTCCGCGATCCGCTCCATGTGGACCTCGGCCGCAAACTGTGTTTGCGGCGCGCCGAACCCGCGGAACGCGCCGTTGGGCGGCGTGTTGGTCATCACCACGCGGCCGTTCACTCGCACGTTGTCGCAGCGGTAGGGGCCGGTGGCATGGATCACCCCGCGCGAGAGCACCACGTGGCTCAACGTCATGTAGGCGCCACCGTCGAGCACGACGTCCGTGTCGATCGCGGTCAACCGCCCGTCGCGCGTCACACCGGTGCGGGTCCGGATGATCCCCGGGTGCCGCTTGGTCGTGGCCACCATGTCCTCGGCCCGGTCGTAGATCATCTTCACGGGGCGACCGGACTTCATCGCCAGCAGGCAGGCGTGCGCGGCGATGATCGACGGGTACTCCTCCTTGCCGCCGAAACCACCGCCCGTCTCGGCCTGGACCACCCGGGTCTTCTCGGCGGGCAGACCCAGCACGACACCGAGCGCCTTCTGCACGTAGTAGGGGCACTGCAGCGATCCGTACACCGTCACCCCGCCATGTTCCGGCACGGCAATGACGCCGTTGGTCTCGATGTAGGCATGCTCCTGGTGCCCGACCCGATACTCGCCCTCGACGATCTCGTCCGCCCGCGCGAACCCGGCGTCGATGCTGCCCTTGTTGATGCCGATCGCCTTGAAGACCTTCGGCGACTCCAGGGGATCGAATACCGGCTCGGACGCCTCGTACTCGACGTCCACCTCCGCCGTCAGCAGTCGCTCCCGATCCTCGTGCGCGATCAGCACGATCGGCTCGGCGAAGTGCCGGACGACGCGCTCGGCCAGGCACGGCTGATCGTCGGCAATCAGCGCCACGATGTTGCGGCCAGGGACGTCATGATGATCGACGATGGTGAACCCGGTTGTGTCGAAGAGGAGGTTGACCGACCGGATCCGGCCACAGGGGATCGTCGAGCGGATGGTCCGGCCGTGGATCATGCCGGGGAAGACGAGGTCGTCGATGTACTTTGCCGCCCCAGTGACCTTATCGGTACCGTCACGGCGTGGCAGGCTGCGACCAACTACAGGCATAACACTCCGGGAGTGATTTCCCATCTCATCCTCCGGGAAATCACTCCCGGAGTGTAGTTCCGCGGCTTCCGGCTCACGCACGGAGCGAGGTGACTCACGAGGACAGGGGCGCGAAGGGGGCACGTTTCAGGAAACGGCCACGGCCCGGTGCCCCGACGAATCGACCGTGGTCGACAATGATGTCGCCCCGCGCGACAACCGTTTCGACCGCCCCGCCGAGCGTGCGGCCTTCGTAGGGATTGTAGTCCACCCGCATGTGATGTGTGGCAGCCGAGATCGTCGTCGTGCCCGAGGGGTCGAAGACGACGAGGTCGGCATCCGAGCCCACGGCCACCGCGCCCTTCTGCGGATACAGCCCGAAGATGCGTGCCGGGGCCGCCGCCGTGATCTCCACGAACCGTTCAATCGGGATCCGGCCGCCGCGAACGCCTTCGTCGTACAGCAGGCTCATGCGCGGTTCGATACCCGGCGCCCCATTGGGAATCCGCGAAAAATCATCGCGACCGCGGGCCTTCTGCTCCAGCAGGAACGGGCAGTGATCGGTGGCGACCACCTGGAGATCGCCTTCCGCCAGGCCCCGCCAGAGCGCGTCGGGAGTCTCGCGGGAACGGAGCGGCGGGCTCATCACGAACTTCGCACCGTCGAACTGGTCGCCCTCGTAGGCCTCGTCGGACAGGAACAGGTACTGCGGGCATGTTTCCGCAAGGACGCGAACTCCGCGCCTGCGGGCCGCCGAGACCTCCCCGAGCGCCTCGGCACTCGACAGGTGGACGATGTAGAGCGGAGCGCCGGCCAGTTCGGCAAGGGCGATGCCCCGGTGAACCGCCTCGGCTTCCACGAGAGGCGGACGCGTAAGGGCGTGAAACCTCGGTGCGGTGTGACCCCCCGCGAGCGCCTCGCGCACCAGGACGTCGATGACGTCGCCGTTCTCCGCGTGGAGGCAGACGAGGCCGCCATTGGCCGCCGTGCGGCGAAGCACGCGGAAGATCTCGCCATCGTTCAGCATCAGGCGGCCTGGATACGCCATGAAGAGCTTGAAGGACGGGACGCCTTCCGACACCATCGCGTCCATCTCCGCTTCCACGTCTGGCCGCAGGTCCGAGACGCACATGTGGAAGCCGAAGTCCACGACCGCGCGACCGTCCGCCAGGGCCATCCAGGTGTCGAGCGCCCCGCGCAGCGAGCCTCCCTTGGCTTGCGTCGCGTAGTCGATCACCGTCGTCGTGCCCCCGCAGGCCGCCGCGATGGTCCCGCTCTCGAAATCGTCGGCCGTGCGGATGTCGCCGAGCGGCATGTCGAGGTGCGTGTGCACGTCGACCCCTCCCGGCAGGACCACCCGGTTGGTGGCGTCGATGACCCGGTCCGCCTCAGCCGGCAGACCCGTGCCGATCGCCGCGATGCGTTCACCGTCGATCAGCACGTCGGCCCGACGCGGGCCGTCGGCATTGACAATGGTTCCGTGGCGAAGGAGAGTGCGCATGGACGAGAGGATTATACTGACGCGGGACATCTTCCAGGGCTGAGATCGTGACAGTTGAAGCGAGTTTCTGTGGGGCCCCTGGAATCTGTCTTAGGAATCTGTGCATGGCTGTTGAGTTCAGGCTGAACGGGAAGAGTGTACGGGTCGAGCCGCGGGCGGACGAGTCGCTGCTCGACACGCTTCGCGAACGGTGTGGTATTCGCTCGCTCAAGGACGGGTGCTCCCCGCAGGGGCAGTGTGGTTGCTGCCTGGCGCTCATCGACGGTCACGCGAAGGTGACGTGCGCGATGACCGCCGCCTCGGCGGCGGGTCGTGACGTGCTGACGCTCGAGGGGCTCGCGGCGTCGGACCGGCACCTGTTCTCGCGGGCGTTCGCGCTGGCGGCCGGCGTGCAGTGCGGCTTCTGCATCCCCGGGATCGCGCTGCGGTCGAAGTACGTCCTCGACCGCAATCCGAACCCCACCCGCGACGAGATCGCGCGCGCGATCGACGTCCACCTGTGCCGGTGCACCGGCTACAAGAAGATCGTGGATGCGATCGAGTGGATGGCCCGCGGCCGACGCGGCGAGGAGATCCCGGAACCGCTGAGTGACGGCGGCGTGGGCGCGAGGCTGGCGCGGTACGACGCGATTCGCGCCGCGCTCGGCGAACGGCCCTACGTGGGCGATCTCGACCGGCCCGGCCTGCTGCACGGCGCCGTCGTGTTGTCGCCGCACGCCCGTGCGCGGGTGCGGCGCATCGATACGTCGCGCGCCCTGGCGCATCCCGGCGTTGTGGCCGTGGTGACGGCGGCCGACGTGCCGGGCGAGCGCTGGTACGGGCTCATCGAACAGGACTGGCCCGGTTTCGTCGCGGTGGGCGAAGAAGTGCGGTGCGTTGGCGACGTTGTCGCCGCCGTGGCTGCCAGCGACCGCCACACGGCGCGCGCCGCGGCGGCTCTCGTTGACGTGGAGTACGAGGTGCTGCCGGCGGTTCTCGATCCCCTGAGCGCCATTGCGCCCGGCGCTCCACGCGTGAATCCCAGGCACGAGAACCTGCTCTCCCACTCCTCGATTCGTCGTGGTGACGCCGACTCCGCCCTCGCCTCGAGCGCGCACGTCGTCCACGGCATCTGGCAGACGCAGCGGATCGAGCACCTCTTCCTCGAGCCGGAGAGTGCGCTGGCCGAACCGCGTCCCGATGGTCGGTTGCACCTCTGGTCGCAGGGCCAGGGGATCTTCGACGACCGCCGTCAGGTGGCCGCGTTTCTCGGAGTGCCCGAGGACAACGTGTTCGTCGAGTTGGTGCCGAACGGCGGCGCCTTTGGCGGCAAGGAGGACATGTCGATCCAGGCGCACACGGCGCTGCTGGCCCGCGTGACCGGCCGGCCCGTGAAGCTCACGCTCAGCCGCGAGGAGTCGATCCGCCTTCACCCCAAGCGCCACCCTATTCGCATGGAGTACTCTGTCGGGTGCGATGCCGAGGGGCGGCTGACCGCCGTGAAGGCGCGCATGCTGGGCGATTCGGGCGCGTACGCATCGGTGGGCGCCAAGGTGCTGGAACGCGCGGCGGGGCACGCGTGCGGGCCCTACCGTGTCGGGAACATCGACATCGAGTCGACCGCGGCGTACACGAACAATCCTCCCTGCGGCGCGATGCGCGGGTTCGGCGTCAACCAGGTTCACTTCGCGATCGAAGGATGCATGGACCTGCTGGCGAAGAAGGCCGGCATCGATCCGTGGGAGATTCGCTGGCGCAATGCCGTCGAGGTCGGAGACGTGTTCTCCACGGGCCAGGTGCTCGAGAAGTCGGTCGGCATCAAGAAGACGCTGGCGGCCGTGAAGCCGCACTACGAGCGCGCCAGGGCCGAGGGGCGTGCGGTCGGGATTGCCTGCGGGCTGAAGAACAGCGGCATCGGCAATGGCGCGAAGGAATGGGGCAAGGCGCGGCTGGTCGTCGAGGCCGACGGCACGGTCTCGGTCTACAACGGCTACACCGAGATGGGGCAGGGCCTGCTGACGGTGCTGGTGCAGTTTGCCGCCGAGGTCACCGGCCTGCCGGCCGGGTGTTTCCGCCCGAAAGTCGATTCGACATATCAGCTCGCGTGCGGCCAGACGACCGGGTCCCGCGCCACGCTGCTCGGCGGACGGGCGGTGACGAGTGCGGCCGCGAAACTCAGGGCCGACCTGGACGCAGGGTTGCACCTGCCCGATCTGGTCGGACGGGTGTACGCCGGCGACGTGCTGGTGGACGATACGACGCCGCTCGGCGCTGACGTGCCGAAGGTGAAGACGCACACCTCGTTCGGCTACGCCACGCAGGTCTGCATTCTCGACGACCAGGGCCGCGTCGCGAGGATTGTCGCCGCGCACGATGTCGGGCGCGCCGTGAACCCCGCGCTCTGCGAGGGACAGATCGAGGGCTCGATTCACATGGGCCTCGGCTACGCGCTGACCGAGGAACTCTCGTGCGCCGACGGCATGCCGGTGACGTTCAAGCTGCGCGAGATCGGCGTCCTGCGCGCGCGGGACATGCCGGAGATCGACGTGATCCTGGTGGAGGATCCGGAGCCCGAAGGGCCGTTCGGCGCCAAGGGGGTCGGCGAGATCGGCCTGGTGCCGACCGCCGCAGCCGTCGCCGGCGCGCTCGAGGCGTTCGACGGCATTCGCCGCTACACGCTGCCGATGAGAGACTCGCCCGCGGCGAGGGCGATGAGTGTCGGGAAGAGGGCGTAGCGGCGAGGCATGCCGCCCAAACAGTTGCCAGCCCGCCCTGAGCGAGCGAAGCGAGTCGAAGGGTTGTGAGTTGTCAGTCTGTCGGACGCCTGCTGCAAGCTGCCTGCTGTCCGCTGCCAGCTATGTGACCATGTTCGTCAACTCTCACACTCACCTCTACAGCGGGCTCGCGCCGCTGGGCATGCCGCCTCCGGCGGAGCCGCCGCAGAACTTCTTGCAGAACCTCGAGCGGATCTGGTGGCGGCTCGATCGGGCACTCGACGGCCCGTCACTGCGAGCCGGGGCCCGGTACTACCTGGCGCACGCCAGGCAGACTGGCACGGCGGCTCTCATCGACCATCACGAGTCGCCGAACTTCATCGAGGGCTCGCTCGACGTGCTGGCCGAGGCGTGCCTGGAGGCCGGCATCGCCGCCGTGCTCTGCTACGGCTCCACGGAACGCAACGGTGGGGGCGAGGAAGCGCGGCGCGGGCTCCACGAGTGTCGACGCTTCATCCTCGAGAACCGTCGCCAGGGCATCGTGGGCCTGGTTGGCCTCCACGCGTCGTTCACCGTGTCGGACGAGACGATTCGTACGGCAGGCGCGATGTGCCGCGAGCTGAACACCGTGCTGCACATCCATCTTGCCGAGGACAGGGCGGACGTGGATGACGCGCGACGCCGCGGCTACCCCGGGCCGCTGCAGCGGTTGATGGCTCTCGATGCGTTGCCGGCCGGCTCCATCCTGGTGCACGGCGTGCACCTCTCGGCCCATGACGTCGCGCAGGCGTCCGACGCAGGCTGCTGGTTCGTGCAGAATCCGCGCTCGAACCGCAAGAACCGCGTGGGCTATCCCAGCGCGCTTCGTGCCGGGGCGCGCGTGGCACTCGGCACCGACGGCTTTCCGTCGGACATGTGCGACGAGGCCGTCGCCCTCGAGGAGACGACGACAGCGGCCGGAGGGCGCTTCGAGGATGTCGCCAGTCGCGTCGACGCAGGTTGGCGCCTGATCGAAGAACGCCTCGGCCTGACGCAAGACGACGCAGAGCGTCTGAGCGCCATACACGGCCCCCCCGGGTCCACTGAGCTCGAGACCATCGAGGCCGAGGCCCGTGAACAGGCATCACGACTGTGGGCCAGATGGTAGGGGAGTACCTATGAAACGACTGGGCATTGAGACGCACATCGTGGACCGCGGGGTCTACGAGAATTCTGTGGCGCGTTTCCGGGAGGCCGGAATCCTGCTGCCGACCTTCACGCAGTTGGCCGACCCGACGAAGATACCGGCCCGCATTCACGAGGCGCTCGCCACCATCGACCCAGACGCGCCGCACCCGCTGAACCTGTTTCGCGTGCACTGGTACAACGGCAGCGACCGTCGTCACCTGGCGCCCACGCCCGATCATCTCGTCCTGCCGTCGGCGCTCACCGGCGTCCGGGCGCAGATTGTCGTCGCGCTCGGTTACCGCTTCCCGATGATCCACGCGCACAAAGTGCTCGCGGCCTACGGCTGCCTGGCGCCACGCGTGATTACCGGCCAGTTCGATCCCACCGCCCACAAGGCGATCTGGCCGTCCACCGGGAACTACTGCCGCGGCGGCGTCGCCATTTCCCGGATCATGAACTGTCAAGGCGTGGCGATCCTGCCGGAAGGCATGAGCGAGGAGCGGTTCCGCTGGCTCGAGGCGTGGGTGAGCGACCCGGCCGACATCATCCGGACGCCGGGGTCGGAGAGCAACGTCAAGGAGATCTACGACGCGTGCGCGGCGCTCGAGCGCGACCCGCGGAACATCATCTTCAACCAGTTCTGCGAGTTCGGGAACTACCTGGCGCATTACTCCTGCACGGGCCGCGCCCTCGAGCGGATCGTCGAGACGCTCGATCCGGCCGGGAAGCGCAAGGTGCAGGCCTACGTATCGGCAACCGGGTCCGGCGGCACGCTCGCGGCTGGCGACTACCTGAAGGAGCGGTTCGGCGCGCGCATCGTCGCGGTCGAGGCGCTGGAGTGCCCGACGTTGCTCTACAACGGCTTCGGGGAACACAACATCCAGGGAATCGGCGACAAGCACGTGCCGCTCATCCACAACGTGATGAACACCGACATCGCGCTGGCCGTCTCGGACGTGGCCACCGACAGCCTGGGACTGCTGTTCAACACACCGGTCGGACACGAGTACCTCGTGGCGCGTCGCGGCGTGTCGCCGGCGCTCGTGACGGCGCTCGACGCGCTCGGCCTCTCGAGCATCTGCAACGTGCTGGCCGCCATCAAGACGGCGAAGTACTACGGCCTCGGCCCCGACGACTTCGTCCTGACCGTGGCAACCGACGGCGCGGAGATGTATGGTTCCGAGCGCCAGAAGGCGCTGGCCAAGTACTTCGCGAGGGGGTTCGACGCGGTGAGTGCCGGCGAGGTGTTCGGTCAGCACATGCTTGGCGCCGGGACGGATCACCTGCTGGAGTTGTCAGCCGTCGACCGATCACGTATCTTCAACCTGGGCTACTACACCTGGGTTGAACAGCAGGGCGTCACCGTGACCGATTTCACCGCGCGCCGACAGGCGTCGTTCTGGACCGGCCTGCACAGCATCCTGCCGGCGTGGGACGCGATGATCGACGAGTTCAACGCGCGCACGGGCCTCACATGCTGACCTACGTCTGCGCCGGCTGCGGCGCCACGGTGCCGGCTGGCGACTCCGCCGCTCAACCATTCCGGTGCCCGGCCGCGCGGGCCGGCGACGATGTCGACCACGTCCTGCGGCGTGAAGACGAGCCGCCATGCCCGTTTCCGGAGAACGAGGACGCGAACCCGTTCATCCGGTACCGGGCTCTTCTCGCGGCGCACGCCCTGGCGCTCGGCGTCGGGGCGAGCGACCCGGTCTTCGTTCAGTTCGTTCGCGAGCTGGACGATGCCGTGGCGCGCGTGGACGGGCATGGCTTCACGGAAACCCCGTTCGGGCCTTCGCCCGGTCTTGCCGAGAAACTCGGCTGCACCACCGGGGAGATCTGGGTGAAGGACGAGACCGGGAACGTCGCGGGCTCTCACAAGGCGCGGCACTTGATGGGCCTTATGCTCTACCTGCTGGCCGACAGCAGGCGCGGCGGCCTCGTCGGGTTGCCGGAGAGCAGCTCCGAGGACACGGCCGTGCTTGGCGCCACGACGCGCGTCGGCCTCCACGGCACGGAAGGCCGACATCCGCTCGCGATCGCGAGCTGCGGCAATGCCGCGCTGGCCGCCGGCGTCATCGCGGGCGCGGCCGGCTGGCCAATCGACGTGTTCGTCCCCCCCTCAGCCAGCGCAGCGGTCGTCGAACGACTCGGCCAGTTGTCGGCCGACGTCCACACCTGCGACCGTCTCGACGGTGTCCCCGGCGACCCGTGCCACGCGTTGTTTCGAGTGGCGGTGACGGCCGGCGCCATCCCGTTCTGCTGCCAGGGCAGTGACAACGCCCTGACGATCGACGGCGGGAAGACACTGGCGTGGGAGATGATCTCCGCCTTCCGCCGTTCAGCCCGCCGGCTGTGGGGCGCCAGCCGGCTCGATGCCGTCTTCATCCAGGTCGGCGGTGGCGCGCTCGCCAGTTCGATCGTCCAGGGGTTCGGCGACGCGCTGCGCCTCGGTGCGATCGACCGCCTGCCTCGTTTCTACGCGGTGCAGACCAGCGGCGCCTACCCGTTGAAGCGAGCCTACGACAGCGTGGCGGACCGGATCCTCGCACGCGTGCCCCTCGTCGTCGAGCAGGGGTTCAGCCCGGCGTCGGACCGCGAGCGGGCCGAGTTGATGAGGAATCATCCCGCGATCATCGACGACGAGTTGCGTTACGCCCGCACCCACCGATCGGCGTTCATGCGGCCCTGGGAGAAAGCCCCGCGCAGTATCGCCCGTGGGCTCCTCGATGACGAGACCTACGACTGGGCAGCGGTGGTCGACGGGATGCTGAGAACCGGCGGGTGGCCGCTGGTGGTCAGCGATGAGCGCCTGGTGGATGCAAATGTCATCGCCCGCCAGGCGACCGGTATCACTGTCGATCACACCGGGTCGGCAGGGCTTGCGGGGTTGATGAAAGCCGTCGGCATCGACTCGCGGCTCGCGGCCGAGCACGTCGCCGTTGTCTTTTCCGGCATCGACAGGACATAGTCCCGACGGCACGTCCGCCGACGCCGTGGCCAACCTATCTCGAGCGGCCCTTTGTCAGCGGCCTGCCAGGGGCAACCGCGCCAGCGCGTCGATCAGCCACCAGGCGCCGACGACCCTGAAGATCCACAGCGTGTTGCCGATTCCGAGCAGGAACAGGTTGTGAAGCGGGAACGGGCAGCGTAGTGGCTGTCCGAACGGAATACTCTGAGCGGAAAACGGGATGCGGCGGAAGAACGCCTGGCCAACGAACGGCACGAGCGACGCGGTGACGACGGTCGCGGCGACGACCACGCGGAAGATGAGCGCGTTCGTGTCGTGTGGGAGCAGCGGGTATCCGGCCGCGGACGAGAGTGAGGCGACGATCAGCCACGCCAGCGGCACGAAGATCCCGAGCGCGATCTGGATGCGGAAGCGGAAGACGGATCCCAGGAACCGCGCGACCAGGGCGGCGTGGGCGTTCGAGCAGGCGGTCATCCGCCACTCACGTCCGCCCGCGATCACCGGCACCGCCAGGCCGGCGCCCGCCCGGCCGCACCAGAGACACCGCACGTCCGCGAACTTGGCCATCCATGGCGCGGCCACCAACCGGTGCCCGAACATGATCGCCAGCCCCAGGGCGACCGACCATCCTGGCCCCAGCGGCTGCCTCAGAAAGAGCAACAGCACCAGGGGGATGAAGAGGAACAGCAGCAGGCCCTGGATCATCAGGGCGTTGGTCAGTCGCATGGGTGTGTTCGACGAGGTGGCGAGAACGCCAGCTATCCCTTCCGCCGTGGCTCGTTGCGCGCGACGCATTGGCCGAGCACGGCCGCCGGGTCCGCGAACCGCGTCGCCAGGATTATCGCCGCGATGATGAACGGCTTGTGGCCGGCTTCGCGATACGTTTGCAGCCGGTAGCGCTCGAAGACCGATGCGCTCACCTCGCCGGCCTTGCAGCTCACGTTGGTGACGTCGGCCGGCAGGCAGTGCATGTAGAGCGCCTGCGCGTTCTTCGTGAGCTTCATCAGGTCGTCGGTGCACTCCCAGTTCTTGAAGCGCGCGTTGTTCGCGAGCGCGTCGCGTTCGAGATCCGCGAGCTTCGCGGTTTCCCCGGCGCGCAGGATCCTGGTGCGCTCGTGCATCACGCGCGCGGGCGCCCAGCTCTTGGGATAGACGATGTCGGCGTCCTGGAACGCCTCCTCCATCGACCGCGCCACCGAGAACGACCCGCCGCTCTCCGCCGCGAAGCGCCGCGCCGCCTGCTGCGGTTCCTCCACCAGGTCGTACCCCTCGGGGTGGGCCAGGACCACGTTCATGCCGAAGCGTGTCATGAGCGCCACGATCCCCTGCGGGACCGAGAGCGGCTTCCCGTAGCTCGGCGAGTACGCCCACGTCATCGCCAGCTTCTTTCCCTTCAGCGCGTTCAGCCCGCCGTACGTCGCAATCAGGTGCCGCAGGTCGGCCATGCTCTGCGTCGGGTGGTCGAGGTCGCACTGGAGGTTGACGACGGCCGGGCGCTGAAGGAGGACGCCCTGCTGCGAGCTCTCGCAAAGGGCGTCGCTGACCTGCGTCATGTACTTGTGCCCCTCGCCGAGGAACATGTCGTCCCTGATGCCGATCACCTCCGTGAGGAACGAGATCATCGCCGCGGTCTCGCGGACCGTCTCGCCGTGCGCGATCTGCGACGTCGATTCGTCGAGTTCCTCCGTCATCAGGCCGAGCAGGTTGCAGCCCGAGCGGAAGGCGTAGCGCGTTCTGGTGGACTTGTCGCGGAAGATCGAGACGGCGAGGCCCGTGTTGAACACGCGTGTCGAGATGCCGGCGGCGGCCATGTCCTCGAGGATCTCGGCGGCGAGCAGGACGGCGCGGATGGTCCGATCGGGGTACTGCCACGTCAGCAGGAAGTCCTTCTCGAACAGGTTGGTCGGCAGCGCGGCCAGGGCCGACAGTTTCGAAGCGATCGTGTTCATCGTGCACCCTCGGAATCTCGCGAGATGGCGACCGGCCAGGAGTCTCTGCCGCCGCCCAGGATCTCGAGCCGTGGGGCAGGGCTTCAGCCCTGCCTGACAGAATTCAGGTATTCCTGCGAAAACAGCGCGTAGAACTGCGCGGCCAGGGTCAGATGCTCCACCGGGCACTGATCCTCCGGCGTGTGCGCGTGGACCTCGTTGGCAGGTCCGAATCCGATCGTGGGCACGCCGAACAAGCCGCACGTCGCAATGCCATTGGTCGAGAACGTCCACTTGTCCACGACCGGCGGTCGTCCGAGTGCCTTCATGGCGGCCGCGACGGCGCCGCGGACCGCAGGCGCGCTCTCCTCGACGACCCAGGTCGGATAATACTTCTTCGTCGGATACGTGAGGCCGGTGTACGACTCGCGGGCGTAGTCGAGGACAGTGACCGTGGCGCCCGCGCGGGCGACGCTCTCGAGCGCCTCGATCTGCGCCACCGCCTTCTCCAGCGTCTCGCCACGCGTCAAACGCCGGTCGAGGTGAATCGTGCAGCTGTCGGC
>JADGOB010000172.1 GCA_017883185.1 Acidobacteriota bacterium | reverse complement strand
AGATGACGACCGCGCCCGGGGAATAGGGCTCTCGTGCCTGTAGGGCGCTCGGCAAGAGAGCGCCGCTCACTCCCCTGAAAACACCAACCCGGCGATCAGCGCCGCCGCCTCCTCTTGCATCGCCGGGATGGCGTGCGAGTAGGTGTCGAGCGTGATTGAGATCGTGGCATGGCCGAGCCGCTCGGAGACGACCTTGGGATGGATGCCGGCCTGCAGCGCCAGGGTGGCGTGGGTGTGGCGCAGATCGTGGAGGCGGATCTGCGGCAGCATCGCCTTCTTGACCGCCTGGCGCCAGTAGCGCGAGACTGACTCGGGATCAAGAGCGGCGCCGTTTTCAAGTGTGAACACGAGGCCGGTCTCGACCCAGGCCTCGTCCCATTCCTTCTGTTCGTCGAGCTGCCGGGCTGCCTGCGCCTTCAAGACCTCCACGGTGCCCGGGTCCAGGGCGATCACGCGGCGTCCTTTGACGGTCTTCGGCTCGCTGACGATGACCTCGCGGCCGTTCGGGATGAGGGCTCGTCGCACCGAAAGGCGCCCGCCTTCGAGGTCGACGTCGCTCCAGCGCAGACCGATGGACTCACCGCGGCGCATGCCGGTCATGGCGATCGTGTGCCAGAGAGAGCAGAGGCGCTCATCCTGCATGGCACCCAGGAACGCTTTGACCTGCTCCTTGGTCCAGGTCCGCATCTCCTTCGTGCCGTCACTCTTCTTGCGCGGTGGGTCGGCAGCGTCCAGGGGATTCCTCGAGATGTGCCCCCACCTGACCGCGTCCTTGCAGGCTTTGTGGAGGCAGGCGTGGACGTGGTGGATGGTCATGGGGGAGAGGCCCGTCTTGCCATTCTTTCGCCCGGTCTCGGCGAGCTTGGCGTAGAGGGCGTTGACCTGTGAGCCGGAGAGCTTCTGCAGCTTCACGGTGCCGATGTGCGGCACGATGTGACAGTCGACGTGCTGCACGTAGGAGTTGTAGGTCGAGGGCCTGATCGTGGCTTTGACCGCCGGTAGCCACTCCTTGGTCAGGTACTCCTTCACCGAGGCTTTGGTCGGGGCGCTGTAGTTGTGTTGTTCGACGGCGACCAGGAGCTTGTTCATCGCCGCCTGGCACTCCTTCTGGGTCGCGAAGCCACTCTTGGTCTCGCGGCGGCGTTCCTCGGTCTCCTTCAGGGCGCCGCCGCACTTGGGGCAGGACTGCTTGGGCCGGCGCTCGACCCAGAGGCGCTTGTTGCAGACCGCGCACCTCTGCGCCGCTGCCAGACCTATGTCGACGATGAACTCCCAGCTGCCGGGCTCGCCGCGCTTCCTTACGTGACCTCGCATGTTCCTCCCCTGGACGCGCGTCTACTGTGCAACAACAGCTTCGCTCTGGGGGAGGAGGTCATCAAGGCGAGAGAGCGCACCATAGGCACGGAAGTGCTGCCGACGACGAACCTGTTCGGTGCGCTCCACGTCGGCAGCGCGGCGGCGGCGTGGCGGTGTGCAGGGACTTCAGTCTGCGTACAGAAACGGGTGACCTATGTTCGCGCAGCGCGCATCTCAGGCGAGCTGACTTCGCGTAGACTTCAGAGTCGAGGCGGCCTCGCCTGTCGCGGCGATAGACTACCCTGGCGGTCCAGGCCGCTCCATTTTCGATGTCGGAGGGACAAGTGACGGAGATCGAGCTCAAGTACGGATGCAACCCGCACCAGGTGCCGGCAGGCGTGAAGGTCCCCGAGAGATCGGGCTTCCACGTGCTCAGCGGCAGACCCAGCTACATCAACATCCTCGACGCGCTCGGCGCCTGGCAGCTCGCCCGCGAGCTCAAGATCGCTACCGGCAAGCCGGCAGCCGCATCGTTCAAGCACACGAGTCCGGCGGGCGCAGCCGTAGCCGGATCACTCCCCGACGCATACCGGGTCTCGCAGTTCCTGACCACCGACGATCTCTCCCCGGCTGCGAACGCCTATGTGAGGGCTCGGGGCGGTGACCGCATGTGTTCGTTCGGCGACGTGGCCGCGGTCAGCGATGTCGTCGACCTCTCGCTGGCGCGCGTGCTCTGCGACGAGGTGTCCGACCTGATCATCGCACCCGGACTTGAGGCTGACGCGCTCGAGCTCCTCAAGTCGAAGCGGCAGGGCGGCTACCTCGTGTTCCAGATCGACCCCGACTTCGAGCCTCCCGAGATCGAGGCGCGCGAAGTGTTCGGGTTCGGCCTTCATCAGAAGCGCAACACCGCCGCGATCACGAGGGCCCTCTTCGAGCGCGTCATGACCACTGGGGCGCCGATGCCGCCTGACGTGCTCGAGACTCTGCTGGTGGCGACGATCGCCCTCAAGTACACGCAGTCGAACTCGGTGTGCGTAGCCTTCGATGGGCAGGTCATCGGCATGGGCGCCGGTCAGCAGTCTCGGGTCCACTGCACACGTCTCGCCTGCGACAAGGCCGACAAGTGGCTGCTCCAGCAGCACCCCAAGACACTGCGGCTGCAGTTCAAGGACGGACTGCAGAAGCCCGAGAAGGCCAACATCGTGGACCAGTTCCTGCTTTGGGATTACTTGTCCGAGATCGAGAAGGGCAAGCTGTCCGCTGGTCTCGTCAACGAGCCCATCCCTCTCACGACTCAGGAGCGCGCCGACTGGGTGAAGAGGTTCGGCGGCATTTGCCTCTCTTCGGACGCCTTCATCCCGTTCGCCGACAACCTCGACCGGGCCGTCAAGAGCAATGTCCGCTTCGTCGCCCAGGCTGGGGGCTCCCTGCGGGATGATGAGGTGACCGCGGCGGCGGAGCAGTACGGGATGACCATGGTCCACACGGGCCTGCGGCTGTTCCTGCACTAGCCGGGCCCGCCCGATCAATGCTCGGCGGCACGCTTAGCTGCAGACAGGGGACTAGCTGGATCTCGGCGCGCCATGGTGACTCGTGGAGCATCGGCATGACGTCGGCGTCACCGCCGAATTGCAGCAGGAAATGGGCTCCCGCAGGATCGCCAGACCTGTGCACAGTCGCGGCCGCCTCTTGCTGAGCGCCGAGGTCAGATAGACTGACATCGTCCGCCGCCGGCGATGATGAGGAGGCAGCGGTGGGGCACGACTCCAACGCTGCCGCGCAGCCGGCCTTGTGGTGCCGGTTCATCTCCTGCGACCGCGTCATCTCTGGTAGCCGGACCTGACATGGTCGCCATTCGCTGCACAAGGAAGCTTCTCGCCCGCATCGGTGCTCCCGGTCCGGTGTGACGCTGACCGACTTCTCCTTCATGCTAGCGTGGCAGTATCCCACCGACCGGGCGCTCGCAAGCAGCGCGGGCTACCCGCCATGCGTGAGAACGCGAGCGAGACCGCGCGCGATCGGTGACGTCCACTTGTCGCGGCCCGAGTCGACGAGGTGGAAGAGGTCGGCGAAGTCGTCGCTACGCAGCCCCGCCTGGGGCTGCGTAGCGATGTCGGGCACCCCCAGCCTGCGCATGACGCCCGCGACGTCGGTGCGGTAGGTGGCAAGGTAGGCGTCCCATGCCGGTCCGCCCGCCTCGGGGCCGAGGGGCTGTTCGAAGAAGGTCACGGCGTAGCCCTTCTCGCGGCCCAGGCGGACGGTCTCGGCCAGCACCGACAGGTTGTAGGCGACGTTGGCCGCATACTGGGGCCGCTCGCGGGCGAGCTCGGTGGCGCTGCCGGTCTTCTTGGCCGAGAGGCTCGCGACCGGACCGTCGGTGTAGTAGTGGTCGGCATAGGTGATGGGCAGCAGGTCGGGCGACCTCGTGAAGAGGCGCTGATTGAGGTATGAGAGAGCAAAGTCGAAGAACCCCGTGAGCAGGCCCGGCAGGTGTTGCCTGAGCGCGGTGCGGCCGGCCAGCTCGGTGGCGAGGTGCGGGCTGGTCAGGGCAAGGGGCGAGGCCGAGACCTGGCTGGCGTCGGAGTCGGGCGCGGTGATGAGCCGGTTCGGCGACAGTCCGATCGCCAGCAGCCCCCGGCCACGCGGCAGGTTGTCGATGAGCGCCAGCGTCTGGCCCATGCTCTGCGCGTGGGCCGTCAGGCTCACGACGCGCAGGCTGGTGCCGGTGTCGGCCGAGATCGCGCCGGCCAGCACGCCCTCACTGCGCATCATCTCCATGGTGCCGGAGCCGCCGAAGAGATAGACGACGGACGTCGTCGGAGGCGTGCGCTTCAGCTCCGCGATCCGGTACGAGACGTGGACGTAGTCGTCGTTGGGGATGCGCAGCATGAGCCGCTCGGGGATCACCGTGAAGGCGCCGCTGGCCACGAACCACTGCAGGCCGGCCAGGGTGGCGACGGTGAGCAGGGCCGCCGCGACGAGGATCAGGGGCGAGCGGCTACGTAGGCCGCGCGCCAGGGTGCGTCGTCTGGTGCCTGCCTCTCGCATGTGTCGCAATCCTCACGTGATCCTCGGCCCGCTGTGCGCCGGACCCCCGGGGCGGCAGCGAGGGCGGCGGGCAATCGGCCGCGCCCCGGCGGGTCCGCGGTCCAGCCGAACAACGGTACCCAGTCGGGGGGCGCCGGTCAATCGCAGGGCTGAGCCAGGGCCGGTCGCGCTCTGGGCCGACCTGTTCGGCCTGGCGCTGCCGCCGCGCCGGCAGCCCCTTACCCTCGACGACATCGAGCGCGAGCTTGTTCGCTTCAAGGCCGAGCTGACCGCCGAGCGCGGCTCGTCGTGAGCGGCACGGCCGCCATCCGGCCCGCCATGCGCTTCGCCTGCCAAAGGGGTTCCTGTCGTTCGTCGCCCTTGGTCCTACAGTGCCCCCTGCGACGACAGAGCCACTGCAACGGAGCGCTGTCGCAGTCGCAAGGTGACACGATGTGCCGACCCAAAACGACACAGAACGCGCCCTGTGCCGTCGGCATCCCAGCGGCGAGAGTGCCCTTGTGCAGCGTGATCGGTGACGGGACATATCGTGCAGACCTGTGCTCCCCTATCCAGTCCGTCGCTCTGCGGTCACCGCGTCCGACACTACGTATAGACTAAGGGCCAGGTCGGGCGCGACACGTGATTCGCCGCCCGTGGGGCACGCACGCTGGGGGTCGCATGGCTGCACCCAATGCCGTTCTCGAGCTCGTCGAGCGCTTCGCGCGCAACCGCGCGCAGTACCTCAACGCCGCCTACAACGAGACCCAGGTGCGACGCGAGTTCATCGACCCCTTCTTCGGGGCTCTCGGCTGGGACGTCGACAACAAGGCCGGCTACGCGCAGCAGTACAAAGACGTGGTCCACGAAGACGCGATCAAGGTCGGTCTCGACGCCCGCGCCCCCGACTACTCGTTCCGCATCGGCGGGGTGCGCAAGTTCTTCGTCGAGGCGAAGAAGCCGGCGGTCAACCTCAGGGACGATCCAGCGCCGGCCTACCAGCTTCGTCGCTACGCTTGGTCGGCGAAACTGCCACTCAGCGTCCTCAGCGACTTCCAGGAGTTCGTCGTCTACGACTGCCGGGTGAAGCCAGCGGCAGGCGACAAGCCCTCGGCGGCGCGCACCCTCTACGTGGACTTCGAGCAGTACGAGGAGCGCTGGGACGAGATCGCCGGGGTGTTCAGCAAAGAGGCGATCCTCCAGGGTTCCTTCGACCGCTACGCCGAGTCGACCAAGGCCAAGAAGGGCACCGCCGAGGTCGACAAGGCCTTCCTCGGTGAGATCGAGGGCTGGCGCGACGCGCTGGCGCGCAACATCGCGTTGCGCAACCCGTCGCTTTCCCAGCGTGAGCTCAACTACGCCGTGCAGGCGACCATCGACCGCATCATCTTTCTGCGCATCTGCGAGGACCGCGGCATCGAGCCCTACGGGCGCCTGCAGGGACTGTGCAACGGCGGCGGGACTTACGGCCGGCTCAAGGCGCTCTTCCACGAGGCGGACCAGCGCTACAACTCGGGCCTCTTCCACTTCAGTGACGAGAAGGGCCGCCTCGGCGGCGCCGACCGCTTCACCCTGGAACTCACGATCGACGACAAGCCGCTCAAGGACATCCTCAAGCGGCTGTACTACCCCGAGAGCCCCTACGAGTTCAGCGTGCTGCCGGCCGACATCCTCGGGCAGGTCTACGAGCAGTTCCTCGGCAAGGTGATTCGCCTGACAGCTGGCCATCGCGCCGTGGTCGAGGACAAGCCCGAGGTCAAGAAGGCCGGCGGGGTCTACTACACGCCCACCTACATCGTCGACTACATCGTGAAGCACACGGTCGGCCGCCTGCTCGAGGGGAAGACGCCCAAGCAGGCGGCCGACTTGCGCATCCTCGATCCGGCCTGCGGCTCAGGCTCCTTCCTGATCGGCGCCTACGAGTACCTGCTCGACTGGCACCTCAAGGAGTACTCGGAACACCCGGAGAAGCACCGCAAGGAACTCGTCCAGGGACGCGGCGGCGAGTGGCGCCTCACCACCGCCGAGAAGAAGCGCATTCTGCAGAGCTGCATCTACGGCGTCGACATCGACGCCCAGGCCGTGGAGACCACCAAGCTCAGCCTGCTACTCAAGGTGCTCGAGGGCGAGACCGCGGAGAGCATTGACGCCCAGCTCAGCTTCCTGCGCGAGCGCGCCTTGCCCGACCTCAGCGCCAACATCAAGTGCGGCAACTCGCTGATCGGGTCTGATTTCTATGACGATCGGCAGCTCGGCCTCGGCGGCCTGGGTGAGGAGGAGCGCTACCGCATCAGCGTCTTCGACTGGCGGGCGGAGTTCCCGCTGGTACTCGGAGAGGCGGTGCCGGAGGAGAGGCGCGGGTTCGACGCGGTGATTGGAAACCCGCCGTACATCCGCATCCAGAACCTCAGGGAGTTCGCGCCCAGCGAGGTCGAGTTCTACAAGCGGCGCTACGTCTCAGCGAGCAAGGGCAACTACGACATCTACGTGGTGTTCGTCGAGCGGGGACTGTCGCTGCTGAGCCAGGGTGGGCGGCTCGGCTACATCCTGCCCAGCAAGTTCTTCGCAACCGACTACGGCGCCTCGTTGCGAGAGTTGCTGGCCAGCGCGCGGGTCGTAGACGAGGTGGTCGACTTCGGGCACGATCAGGTTTTCGAGCAGGCAACAACGTACACGTGTCTCTTGTTCCTCCATGCAGCTCCTCACGGATCCACGAGCTACCGGCGCGTCCAGCCGTCGCAGGTTGCGTCGGGCCTGCTCCCGGCAGCCAGCTCCGGCGCTCTTCCGACGGGGCCATGGCTCTTCATGAATGACGAGGTCGCGAGCCTGAGTGCGCGCCTTCTCGACGGCTCGACTCCTCTGCTTGAGCTTCCTACGAGCATCTCCCGTGGCTCGAGCACCGGCGATGACGGCGTCTTCTGTCTTGAGGCGAAGAACGGCGAGCTCAGAACTCGCGATGGGGATCCAGTCGACGTCGAGGCGGAGCTCTTGAGGCGACCGCTATGGGCGACCGATTTCACGCGTTACCAGTTCCGACCGCGCAACGAAGCCATGCTGATCTTCCCCTACCGCGTGAGCGAGACCGGCTACGCCGTCATCCCTGAGGAGGAACTTCGTGAGCGTTGGCCGCGTGCCTATGCGTATCTGCGCGGACAGAAGACGCGGCTCGAGAGGCGGCGCCAGTACAAGGAATGGTACGCATTCAGCGCGCCGCGGAACCTCAATGTTCACGCAGGTGCGCAGCTGGTCGTGCCGCTCCTCGCCGATCGAGGCTTGGCGGCGCCCCTGGACTCCGACGCCCGGACCTTCTGTCTCATGGCGAGCGGTGGCTTCAGCATTGGACTGGACGCGCAGCGCGTCGGATGTCATCCGTACTACGTGCTCGGGCTCGTGAACTCGAAGCTTCTCTTCTGGTATCTGCGCCAGATCAGTAACCGCTTCCGTGGGGGCTGGATCACCTGCACCAAGCAGTACTTCGGGCAACTGCCCATCCGTCTCCCGGCGGCTGGCGTGACCGTCCAGCAGACAACTCACGACGCCCTCGTCGCCCTGGTGGGACGGCGCATCGCTCTGGCGGCCGACCGCGCGTCCGCGTTGGCTCCCGACGCGATCGCTCGCTGTGAGCGTGACCTTATCTCGCTCGAGCGTCAGATCGACGCTGCGGTCTGCGAGATCTACGGGCTATCTCAGAGGGACGTCTTGCTGATCGAGGGCGCGGTCACCTAGTCGCTGCGTCGGCGTGGTGTCGGCCGCGCACGTACTCTGCCTGCACAGGTGGCGTTTCTCCAGGTCGAATACGTCACCTGAACCTGTGCGGCGAGGGCCAGCTCGCCGCGACGGCCTCACCCGCGAGTCGTCAGGTTCCGGTGGGGCGTGGCCACCCGCAACGCCCCGGTG
>JADGOB010000171.1 GCA_017883185.1 Acidobacteriota bacterium | reverse complement strand
GGCCTTGAGCAGGGCGGGGATCTGATCCTGGAACGCCGGCAGGTAGCTGTCGTACGCCGCCGCCACCAGCGAGTCGAGCGTGAACCCCTTCTTGTTCTCCAGGACCCTGATGGCGTGGATGCCGCGCGGGTTCTCGCCGGAGCCGTCGACGTAGGCAGGATAGTCCGCCTTCTTCGGGCTGTTCGGGCCGGCCGCCGACCATGGCCAGTTATTGGTGTTGTAGAGCCAGCCGCTGGCGGGGTTGAGCAGGAGCGGCGTCTCGTCGATCGTGTGCACCCCATTCCACTCCGTCGCGGGATTGCTGCCGTCCACCGGCCGGGACCAGTCGAACCTGGTGTCGCGCTTCGGAACGAAATTGGCGTGGAAGTAGGCGATGGCGCCGTCCGCGTCCGCGTAGATCGTGTTGTTCGACGAGTTGGTGTGCAGGTCCATCGTCTCGCGGAACGCCTTGTAGTTCCTCGCCTTTGTCCGGCTGTACGACTGCGTGAGCGCCTTCAGCGGCTCCTGCATCAGCCTGACGCTGACCCACTTCCCGTCGGCCTGGCGGACGACAGGGCCGTGATGGGTCCGGTAGATCGTGAAGTCCTTCTGGGCCACGCCGGTCGCAGTCTTGTAGGGCACGGTGATCACGCGCGCCTGCATCGGACGTTCTTCGGCGCCGTAGCGGTAGTAGAACGCGTCGCCCTTCTTCACGACGGTTTCGAGGTACTCGTCGACGGCATCCACGCCGCTCGTCGTGTGCATCCACCCGGCGCGTTCGTTGAACCCCTGGTAGATGAAGAACTGCCCCCACGTCACGGCGCCGTAGGCGTTCAGCCCCTCGTCGCTGACCATCTGCGCTTCGGCGCGGAAGAAGAACGACGTATGCGGATTGATCAGCAGAAGGGCGCGGCCGGCGGCCGTGTTCGACGGCGCGATCGCGATGCCGTTCGACCCGGAAGGTTCCACGTAGCGGCCGTCTTCCTCGGCCGATGTCACCAGCTTCGGGCCGTGCCCGTAGAACGCCTCGAGCTGGCCCAGGTTGATCTTCTCGATATCGCCGCCGATGCTGCCCTCGCTGAAGGTCAGCGCCATCCACGGCTCGAACTGCTTGATCACCAGGGGTGTGACCTTGGGGTGGGTGTGGAGGTAGTAGTTCAGGCCGTCGGCGTAGGCGGTCATCAACGCCTTCAGCCACTGCGGGCTCTTCTGGTACTGCGCCTTCATCTCCACCGGATCGATGAAGAGCTTCATGCGCAGGTCCCGATACACCGCCGACTCGCCCTCGGCTTCGGCCAGGCGCCCCATCGCGTTGAGGTAGTTCATCTCCACCCGGTTGAAGTCATCTTCGGCCTGCGCATACATCAGACCGAAGACGGCTTCCGCGTCCGTCTTTCCGTAAATGTGCGGGATGCCCCAGTCGTCGCGGATGATGGTGACGTTCTGGGCCTGTCGCTCCCAGGCGGCGACGTCCTGATCCGGGGCAGCCTTCAACGCGAACGCCGCGCAGACGACGGCAAGGATGAGTACGAGCTTCTTCATGAGTCCCTCTGAATGGCAGGATTGCGTGCGCCGACCTTCGGCGCGCCGGTGCCGCCGAAGGGCCGGAAGCCTGGCGCGGCGACCGAACACTGCGATTGTGCCACAACCCGCGCGATGTGCGGCCAGGTCCTTCGCACGTCAGTTCCGGCGCGTCGGTGCCGCCAGGCGGGATGCAGCGTCGGCCGAATGCCGCCGTAATTGGGAGGCGGGCCACTAAGTCTAGAAGGGTGCCGGCAGGGAGGCTTCGCCGCCGATCACCCAATAGCGGGCCAGCCCGCCGGCCAGGTCCGGCAACATCCGCCGCCAGTCCAACCCGACGTCCGACAGGGCACCCCGCTCGAACACGCGAGTCGTGACGACGATGGTCGCGAGGCCGGCGACTGCAAGAGCCGCCTGCGCCAACCGGTCGCGGACGTCCCGTGGCGCGACCACAATGCCCGATGCCGTTCCCGGGTTGCCCGGATGGTGGAGCATCCGGGGAGCGCCGGGCAGGTCAGTCCCTTGTGCGCGAAGTCTTCGACGCCCCTTTGGTTCCGGCTCGACCGTGTTATGTTGGGTCCGCCCCAGCGATTCCCGACGCAGGCTGACGCTACATTATCCCGCAGGTCCAGTCACGCCATGGCTGACGCAACTGCCCGGACGATCGAAACGTAGACACTCGGGCGGTTCCTGGTGCGCGTTACAATCACTTGCAGCGTTTGTCCCATGGCTCTTCTTGATGCGGAGGTGTTCTGGTGGCCCTTCAGAGTCGCTTTGGTGTGTTGATGGACTCGGACCGGATGACGGCGCAGTTCATGGAGATGGTGCGCGTAGACAGCGAGTCGGGGGACGAGGCCCGTTTCATGGCGTGGCTCCTGCCAAGGCTGGAGGAACTCGGTGCCCGCGCCGAGCTCGATGCCTACGGCAACCTCATCGCGAGCCTGCCGGCCAAGAACAGCAGCGCCGAGCCGATCCTGCTGTCGTGCCACGGCGACACCGTCAAGCCAGGGAAACACATCCAGCCAGTCCTGGCAGACGGGGTCATTCGGTCGGGCGGCGACACAATTCTCGGAGCCGACGACAAAGCCGGCATCGCGGAGATGATGGAGAGCCTCCGCGTTGCGCCGGTGCGCCCACCTGTCGAGATTGCGATCTCGCGACAGGAGGAGGTGGGCCTCATCGGCGTGAAGAACCTCGACTTCACCCGGATGACCGCGAAGCGGGGCTTCCTCCTCGACAACGACACGCTGGACACCATCATCACTGGCGGGCCGTCGTATTTCGCCATCGACGTCACGGTGAAGGGCAAGGCCGCGCACGCGGGCATGGAGCCGGAGAAGGGCATCAACGCCATCCAGGCCGCGGCGCGGGCAGTCGCGGCCCTGAAGATCGGCCGCCTGGATCACGAGACGACCGCCAACGTCGGCATCGTCGGGGGCGGCATCATCCGCAACGGCGTGCCCGACACGTGTACGTTCGCGGCCGAGTGCCGCAGCCTGGCCCACGAGAAGGGCCAGGCCGTGGCGGACGAGATGGTGGGCGTGATTCGGCGGGAGGTGGAGGCCTTTGGCGCCCAGGTGACCATCGAAGTCAACACGCTCTGCAAGGCGTCGCACATTGCCGACGACGCGTGGACCGTGCGGACCGCCCAGCAGGCGCTGTCCGCGCTGGGCATCCAAGCCTCGCCGGCTCTCATGTGCGGGTTCACTGACGCGTCGATCTACAACAACGCCGGCATCGAGATGGCCGTCGTCGGCATCGGCGCAAGGCTGGAGCACTCCCTGGAGGAACATGTCCACATCGAGGACATGGAGCGCGCCGTCGCGATGATGGCCGGGATCTTGAAGTTGAGCGCGTGAGGGACAGCAAGACGTCCTGGATTTCATCGGTAAGGGACTAACGCAGCAACGAAGGAGCGCTTCTGATGCGAACGCAGACCCATCGTGCGGTTCAATCATCGACGTGGCGCCGGCGGGCCATTGTGGTCCTGTCGGCCTCCATGGCGATCCTTGCCGGGTTCCAGGCGGCCGTCGCCGAGGCGCAGCCGGTCGAGTACCGCGTCCTTGCGACCAGCAAGACATCAACCTTGGAAAAGGAGATGAACGAGGCGGCGGACGCGGGCTTCCGCTTCGACGCGGTCATGGGCGGGGAGACCGCCTTCGGCGGCAGCGAGGTGGTGGCCGTTGTGTCCCGGACCGCTGGCCCGAAAGGACGGTTCGCGTACAGGCTGCTGGCCACATCGAGAACCTCGACCATGCAGAAGGAGATGCAGGAGGCGGCGGACGAGGGCTTCGAATACCGTGGCCAGACCGTGTTCAAGTCCACGTTCGGCGGTGAGGAAGTCGTGTGCATCCTCGAGCGGGACAAGGATGCCGGCCCCCGGCGGTTCGAGTGTAAGTTGCTGGCGACGTCCAAGACCGGGACACTGCAGAAAGAGCTGACAGAGATCGGATCTGCCGGCTACCAGATCGTCGGCATGACCGTGGGGAAGACGGCCATTGGCGGCAGGGAGCTCATCGCCATTACTCGCCGGGTCAAGGCCCGATGAGGCGTGGCCCGACTCGAGGGCGGCGGGTCCGTGAACGGCCTACCCTCACGCCTCCGCGGCCGGCGGCACGTCCGATCGCACGGAATGGGCCGGGATGGCGGGAAGATGCCGGGCCTGTGACCGCGAGTTCCCCGTCGGACCGGGTGTGGCAACGGGCGGCGGTACTCGGCAGCCTCTGGGCGGCGGTGGAGATCGTCGTCGGCGCTTTCCTGCACAACCTGCGGGTCCCCTTCGCGGGCACGCTACTCTCCGCGTTCGGCGTCGTGATCGTGACCGCGGGTCACCGCGCGCTTCCGAGCCGCGGCATCGTGTGGCGGTCGGCGCTCATCGCTGCGCTGATGAAGTCGATGTCGCCGAGCGCGGTGATCCTCGGCCCGATGGTCGGCATTCTCGCCGAGGGGCTGCTCATGGAGGCGGCTCTCGCCGCGATCGGCGCGAATACCGCGGGCTACGTGGTGAGCGGCGCGCTCGCGGTGTCCTGGTCTCTGGCGCAGAAACTGCTCAGCACCGTCATCGCGTTCGGCCCGGACGTGGTCCGGCTCTACACCGAAACCTATCGATTCGCGGCGCGGTCGTTGGGTGTCTCGCAGTTCGGGCCGTTCGACCTGGTGGCCACGCTGTTCGTCGTCGAGTGCGCCATCGGCGTCGTCGCGGCCGGCGTGGGCCTGCGGCTCGGCCGTCGGGCCGGCACGGTGAGCGATGCCGTCGCGCTCGAGTTGAAACCGCCGCCTCCCGAGCCTCGCGCCCGGCTGGCCGAGGCGGCGCACACCACGTGGTCCCTGCCGCGGCTTGCGGTCGCGGCGGCCGCGCTCGTCGCGGGCATGGCGCTCGTTGGCGCGCTGCCGCTGGCGTTCGGCGCCATGTGCGTCGGGCTCTACTCGGCCTGGGTGTTCTGGACCTACCCGCGCGCCATGGCACGGCTGCGGCGCCCAATGTTCTGGATCGAAGTGGCCGGGGTGATGCTTTTGGCCGGTCTCGTGCTGGGCGGCCTTCAGCACGGCCTGGCCGGCCTCGTGGACGGGCTGCGTGCAGGGTCACAGATGGTGCTGCGCGCCATGCTCGTGCTGTTCGGGTTCTCCGCGGTATCCGTCGAACTGCGTAACCCGCGCATTCTCGACTGGCTCGAACGACATCGCCTTCGCGGCCTGTCCGACGCGCTGGGCGTGGCGTTCGGGACACTCCCCGCGTTTATCGCGGCCATGTCGAGCGGCCGATCCTTCCTGCGCGCCCCCCTGGCCTCGCTCACCGGCATGCTGCAACTGGCGAACAACCTCTCCTTGGCGCACGGCACCGGGCACGACGGTCTCGTGATTCTGACGGGCCGCACCGGCAGCGGAAAGACGACGCTCGCCGGCCAGGTGGTTCATGGCTTGCGGACCCGCGGCTTCCGCGTGGGTGGGATGCTGGCGCGGGGCTGGCTGGCGCCGACCGGCGGAGCGGGACCGCTTCGTCGTTCGGGGTTCGACCTGGTGGACCTCCAGAGCGGCGCCACGATGCCGCTGTGCCGCGTGGGCGAGCCCGGAGGCCCCGGTTACGAGCGCTGCGGGCCATTCGAGTTCACGCGGGACGGCCTCGCATTCGGGCGCGACGCGCTGGAACGCGGTGCGGCAGGCGCCGACGTCGTGGTCGTGGACGAAGTGGGACCGCTGGAATTGTCGGGCGGAGGATGGGCGCGATCGCTGGACGGGCTGGCGATCGAGTTCAACGGCCCCCTGCTCGTGATCGCGCGGCTGGCAGTTGTCGAGGCGGTCAAGGCGCGATGGGGCACGCCGACGACGCCCGTGTGCGACGTGGCGGTCGCGGATGCGGACGCGATCACCGCGTTGATCGAGGAGCGCGCGGATCGCCTGAGAAAGGCCGGCCGCCAGCGCCAGCAGCAACCGGCCGCCAGCCTCTGACGCCAACACTGGCCGCGGGCCAGACGTCCCTTCTGCGATTCTCTCCGCATGCTCGCTCCACAACTGCTGACCGAACAGACCCGGGGCGTCTTCGAAATGGATGCAGAGCCAGAGCGCACACGGGCGCGCATCCTCGAGGTCGGAGGCGCCGCGGCACGAGACGACGGCGCGGACGTGATCATCCTCGGCTGCGCGGGTCTTGCGGGACAGGCCTTGGAGCGGCGGAACTGATCGTGCGGCTGGGGATACGTGGCCGCTGTCAGCAGAGACGATAGCTCGGGTGCCTGCCAGCCAGGCTGGCGGCCGGCGCCGAGGAAAGCCGCGAAGCCCCGCTGGGGTAACATGGTCAGCCGTACCAGCACGCGAGGGCCCGACCCTTCGGTGCGGCCGTTGCCGGTAGAGCACTGAGGAATCCAGGAGCGCAGCGCATGGCCATCAAGCGAGTCGGTGTGTTGACGAGCGGCGGCGATGCTTCCGGCATGAATGCGGCGGTGCGGGCCGTTGTGCGGACCGCGCTCGACCGGGGACTCGAGATTTTCGGGATCTACGAGGGCTTCTGCGGCCTGATCGAGGGCGGCGATCGGATCCGGCCGATGACGTGGAACTCGGTAGGAGGCATTATCCACCGCGGCGGCACCATCATCGGCACCTCGCGGTCCGCGGAGTTCGCCACGCGCCGTGGCCGGTTGTGCGCGGCGCGCACGCTGCTCGCGGCGGGCATTGACAGTCTCATCGTGATCGGCGGCGACGGCAGCCTGACTGGTGCGGACGTGTTCCGCCAAGAGTGGGCGAGCCTCCTCGCTGAACTCGTGGCGAACGGTGTCGTCGAGCCGGACGTCGCCGCGCGCCACCCCCGCCTCACGGTGGTCGGACTGGTCGGCTCGATCGACAACGACGCGTTCGGCACCGACATGACCATCGGCGCCGACACGGCGCTGCATCGCATCACCGAGGCCATCGACGCGATCAGCAGCACGGCGTCCAGCCACCGCCGGACCTTCGTCGTCGAGGTCATGGGCCGGCACTGCGGCTACCTGGCGCTCATGAGCGCGATCGCGACCGGGGCCGACTGGGTGTTCACGCCCGAGAGCCCTCCGGAGACCGACGATTGGGCAACCGAGATGATCACGGCCTTGAATGCTGGCCGCGAAGCGGGCCGGCGCGACGCCATGGTCATCGTCGCCGAAGGCGCGACCGATCGGCGCGGACATCCCATTACGAGCGAACACCTCCGGAAGGTGCTGGAGACCGGACTCACCGAATCCGTCCGGGTCACGGTGCTTGGGCACGTGCAGCGTGGAGGCGCGCCGAGCGCCTTCGATCGCAACCTCGGCACGCTGATGGGCCATGCCGCGATGGACACCCTGCTGGCGGGTGCGGCCGACCAGGAGTCACAGGTCATCGGCATGCGCGGCAACCGGGTGGTCAGGATTCCGCTCGCCGAGTGCGTCTCGAAGACGCGGGAGATCAATGCCCTGCTGGAGGCGCAACAGTACTCGCGCGCCCGCGAACTGCGCGGCAACAGCTTCAACACCGCGCTCCGCACGCTGCAGACCCTGTTGCGCGCGCTCCCGCATCCACCGCAAGCCGGCCAGCGGCGGCTGCGACTCTGCATCCTCAACGTGGGCGCTCCCGCGCCCGGCATGAACACCGCCGTCCGGGCGGCCGTGCGCATCGCAATCGACCAGGGCCACACCATCCTCGGCATCCGCCGCGGCTTCCAGGGCCTCATCGACGACGACATCCAGGAAATGGCGTGGATGAGCGTGAACGGATGGGCGCCCCTCGGCGGATCCGAACTGGGCACCAACCGCGTCGTGCCCAGCGGCCGCGACTTCTACGCCATCGCGAAGGCGATCGAGAAGCACCGGATCGAAGGGTTGCTGATCGTTGGAGGGTGGGAGGGCTACCAGGGCGCGTATCGCCTCTTCGAAGAGCGGGCGAACTTCCCCGCCTTCGAGGTCCCGATTGTCTGCCTGCCGGCCACGATCGACAACAACCTGCCCGGGACCGAGCTGAGCATCGGGGCCGACACCGCCCTCAACAGCATCGTCACCGTCGTTGACAAGATCAAGCAGTCGGCCGTCGCCGAGCGCCGCTGCTACGTCGTGGAGGTGATGGGCTGGCGGTGCGGGTATCTCGCCCTGATGAGCGGGCTGGCGACCGGTGCGGAACGCGTCTACCTGCACGAAGAAGGCGTGACGCTGAAGTCGATGAAGGAAGACCTCGACGTGCTCGTGCGGGGGTTCCAGAACGGCAAGCGGCTCGGCCTCGTCATCAGGAACGAG
>JADGOB010000170.1 GCA_017883185.1 Acidobacteriota bacterium | reverse complement strand
TGTAAGGTGGACCCCATTGTGACTAGACAACTTTCAGAGTCGAGATCGTTAACGTCGGACCGCAGGTAAAAGGCGCCGGGCCCCGTCAGGAGGCCCACGGCTCCACACTCGGTGCTTCACACGGCTTCGGCGTCCGGTTCACCGCGCGCCTTCCGGGCTCTTGCCTCCGTTGTCGGGCTGGTGAACCTCGGCCAGGACAGCATCCAGCCAATCCGCCAAGACCAGGTGTGCCTCGTCCAGTGAGGTGGCGAGGCCAACCCGCTCTGCCTCTCTGCGATACGACACGCCGAGTGCGCGCGGGGGAGGCGGTAGGCGCTCGGGCACCGGGTGCGTCGCGCGGCGATCGAACACGTGCCGAATCGCGCCACGGAGCGCCGCCGGGTCGACGTGCTCGTGTTCCCGAATGAGCTGCAGATCGACAAGGTCCCTGACCCTCGTTGTTCCGCCGCCCTTGTACGTCCGAGTGTAGGCGTGCAGCTTCTCAGCAACCTGGCGCTCTAGCGGCACCAACATGAGATCGATGGGGTCCAGCCCGAAGTCGATGAGCAGACCGGGTCGTCGCGCCGGTTGAGCATCCCACGATTCGGGTGGCGCGATCGTGACGTCCACCTGGACTGGTTCGAATGGCCGTCCTGCGAGCGAACTCTCGAGCCCGTACCGCACGGCCAGACGGACACCGGCTTCCTGCAAGGCTTCGCTGTTGACGAGAGCGAACGCGAAGTGATCATCGACATCGTCGACCGCCGCGCGTTGCAAGTCGGCGCGGGCGGCTTCACCGCCCTGGATGTGGTCCGCGTCCAGATCGACCGACACCCGCGCGCGCTCGCCGAGCCTGGTTTCGAGCGCCATCCCGCCCTTCACCGCCCATCGATCGGGCGCGACTCTGCCGAGTCGCACGATCAGTCGTTCGAGCGCCGCCTGGCGGCGGACGATGTACGCGGGAACGCCGAGGCGACGCGCACGATCGCGCAGCCTGGCCTCGACGGCCGCGCGGAACGCTGCGGGCGTCGCATAGTCACGCACGGGCGCCTGCCTCCTGAATGGCTCGCCTGACGAGTTGTTGAACGCGGGCCGAGCGGTGCTCGACGGCCGCGCTCAACTCGCTGGGCGAGACGAGACCGGTCGCAAACGCGCGGGCCGTCGCCTCGATGACCACACTGGGGTCGATGCCAATGTCGGCGACGTCGACGATCGTCCGAGCGGGGGAGGTGAGTTGCACCCCGAAGCGGCTCGTCACTTCATCGCGGCGGAGCGGAGTGGTTGAGGTGTGGATTCTGGCGTCGGTCGCGGTCTGGGCAGTTCGCGGCCTGCCCGCCCGGGACACCGTCAAATGGATCTGATGGGCTCGGGATGGTGCCAGGTCGTAGAGCGCAAGTGCCGTCTCGTGCGACACGACGGCGTGCCGCCGAGCCAGTCTCAGCCAGGCCGCCACGACGTCCTCGTGCGAATCGGCGGGCACACCAACGAGTCGATAGAACCCCCGGCTAATCCGCTCGAAGTGCCCCGCGCCCACGTGGTGCACCAGGCTCCGAGCGCTGTATCCAAGCGTCCGCGCCTGAGCGGCCGTGAAATACCCGGCTTGGGTGGCCGCGACTTCATAGAGTCGCTGGAGTTTGTCGGTGCGCGACGGTCTGCTGTTCGTCGTCATTATGTCCCTGTTAGTATACGCTATGCGTAGTTAATTAGGGACACAGTGCGGCCATTCGACAGGTTCATGGGATGAAGCGTGTCGGTGTACCCACCCAAGCGTCTATGTTCAGGAACCAGCCAGACGGATTGGCACAACGGAGCAGAGGGGCGGACCGCAGAGGACTGGCGGTATTGTGGAGACGGCGGCAGGCAAGTAACCTAAGTTCTGTGTTCGCAATATGATCTGCAACCGGATGATTGTGCAGTGCGCGCCGCGGCCGCAACTCACCGCTCTCCAATACGATCCGGGCATAGGCTGTCGCGCAGGTGGGCCGGCGTGTGAACAATTCTGAGAATGTGCGAGACCGAAGTATCGACCGCATGTGGTCCAATGGACTACACTATCCACATGTCGATCCGTTCGCTTGTCACCGTCGTCGAGACGCCAGAGTTTCTCGCGCGCATCGACAAGTTGATGACGGAGGGGGAACGGGAGTTGTTGATCGCCTACCTGGCGGCCAACCCGATCGCCGGCGACCTCATCCCGGGCACGGGTGGCGTCCGCAAGCTTCGGTGGGGTCTGGCGGGGCGCGGCAAACGTGGTGGACATTTATCGGAGAACGAGACCATGAGCAAGGCAGCAGACAGCATTCGGAAAGGGCTCGAGCAGGCCGTGGCCTACGCCAAGGGTGACACGTCGCCACGTGCCTACCGCATCCATGTTCCTGCCCATGTCGACGCCAAGGCGATCCGAACGAAGCTCGGAATGACGCAGCAAGTGTTTGCCGCGAGATTCGG
The DNA here is from genome assembly GCA_017883185.1 of Acidobacteriota bacterium. GTDB lineage: Bacteria > Acidobacteriota > Vicinamibacteria > Vicinamibacterales > Fen-181 > FEN-299. The sequence continues at coordinate 5,822 of JADGOB010000170.1, read as the reverse complement.
CTTCAGCGTCAACACGCTGCGCCATTGGGAACAGGGCAAGCGGGAACCCGAAGGGCCGACGCGGGCATATCTGCTCGTCATCGAGCGCGCACCACGCGTCGTCGAGAAGGCGCTGAAGATAGCCTGACGTCGTTTGGTGCCAAGAACAGGGGACGGTCGAGATTACGTCTACGCAGAAGGCTGTCCCTGCCAGAAACTCGATCCGCCTCGGAATGACGGCTCGGATCGTCGGCGACGACGGGCGCCGCGAGCGGCTCCGAACGTGTGAGGGGCTGGCTCGCCACCTTCGACACGATTGGTGTCACGCGTGGACACACCACGCCTCGGGCGCTGGCGTCTTCGGCGGATTGGTGGAATCTCGGTCAGGCGGCGCGGCGTTCGTCGTGATGCTGCACGCCGCCGACGTGCGCGACTTCGACAATCGCTCCAGCGTCGGGCGGCTGAATGCGCCGAGGCACTGGGGCATCCTTGTCGAGCGACAGGAGGGGCCGGAACCGATGATCGTCGGCGCCGTGGAGACTGACGCTGAAGGACGGCCAGCTGGTGCCGAAGGGCCAGGATCTCCACGTGGAGGTCGACGCGAGACCTGACAAAGGACCGGAGGGCGGCGAATAGGGCGATGAACAACGCGGTCATGCTGGCCCGAAACGGTAGCCGCCGCGGCGGGCAACTTCAAGAAAACGAAGGCGATCTGGTTTCTGGCAGGGACAGGTCGTCGCCATGACCGGCGACGGCGTCAACGATGCCCCGGCGCTGAAGGCGGCGCACATCGGCATCGCCATGGGCGGTCGCGGCACGGACGTGGCCCGCGAGTCCGCGTCACTCGTGCTGCTGGATGACGACCTGTCGTCCATCGTGGCGGCCATTCGTCTCGGCCGCCGCATCTTCGACAATATCAAGAAGGCAATCGCCTTCATCCTGGCGGTGCATGTGCCGATCGCGGGATTGTCGATGCTCCCGGTGTTCTTCGCCGACTGGCCGCTCCTGCTGTTGCCCGTTCACATCGTCTTCCTGGAATTGATCATCGATCCCTCGTGCTCTCTCATCTTCGAAGCCGAGGAGGCCGAGGCCAACGTGATGCGTCGGCCGCCCCGCAACCCGGAGGAGCGGCTCTTTTCGATGCCGACCATCGGCGTCGCGGTCATGCAGGGACTCAGCGTGCTCGTGGTCTGTCTGGTGGTCTTTCTGCTCGCCCGTGCCGACCATTCCGCCGACGCCGCCCGCGCCCTCACCTTCGCGACTCTGGTCGTCGCGTTCGTCGTCATCATCCTGGTCAACCGGTCGTGGACACGATCTGCCCTGGCGATGTTGCGCGTCAGGAACGCCGCCCTGCAATGGGTGGTGATCGGCACAGGTGTCTTCCTGGCGGTGGCTCTGTGGGTCCCGTTCGCGCAGCAACTGTTTCACTTCGCACCGCTTCACGCAGCGGATCTCATCCTCAGTCTCGGGGCAGGGCTGGTCTGCGTCCTGTGGTTCGAGCTGGTGAAGGTCGCGGGATGGCACGAACCCGTTCGAGCATGAGCCCAGACGGCATGCCCTCGACCGAGGCCAGCGAACCTCACGCCCCGGCGCGAGCTTCGTGCGACGCTCGTCCCAGCCTGGTCCTGACCGCGTGCACCGCGTTCGCCGGCGACCCACCCTTGTCCGGCTCGGTCCGCGACGGCACCGGCGGCGTCATTGCACGAGCCTCCCTGGCGTCATGGTCGTCAATTCTCCGGGGAAAGACATTGACGGGACGAATCGTCCGCCTACGGCCACGGACCGACATCTCCCAGGGGCTCCGCAGCTCTCGGCCGGAAGCCTCAGTAGACGGGCCTGGCTCGGCTCATCGAGGCGACCGGCGGAACACCCTCGAATTCAAGGGGGGAGCCGTGCGCGTGCGGCTATACTGACCCCACGTGTTGCCATCTTCCGGATCGGATCGAGCCGCCCATCAGCGGCCGTCGAAGACAAGGAGCCGCGAACTCATGAGAACCAGCCGCATCGTCCTCTCACTGGCGACAGCCTGCCTGCTGAGCTCGTCGTCGCTCGTCTTCGCCCAGGGAGGACCAAGCCGGCCGGGCACGGCGTCACCGACGGTTCCGATGGCAGCGGGAGGCGCCAGGGCGGGCAAGGAGGCGGACCTGCTGCCGGCCGAGCCCGTCATTTCGCAGCATACCGGCAGGTTCAACGGCCAGACCGTCGCCTACACCGCCGAGGCGGGATGGCTTCCCATCCGCGACGAAGGCAAGGTCGTCGCGAAGATGTTCTACGTCGCGTACACGAAGAGCGGCGTCACCGACACGAGCACGCGGCCGCTGATCATCTCGTTCAACGGGGGGCCGGGCACCGCGTCCGTCTGGATGCACCTTGGCTACACCGGCCCGCGCCACGTGACCTACGACGACGAGGGATTCCAGCAGCGGCCCCCCGCGGGACTCGAAGACAATCCCCAGTCGATTCTCGACGCGGCCGACATCGTCTACCTCGATCCAATCGGCACCGGCTTCAGCCGCATGGTCGAAGGCGAAGATCTGCACAAGTTCCACGGCAAGCTTGCGGACATCCAGTCGGTCGGCGACTTCGTCCTCGCGTTCATCAACAAGAAGGACCGCTGGGGGTCGCCGAAGTTCATCATCGGGGAGAGCTACGGCACGACGCGCGCCGCCGGCCTGGCCGCGTCCCTGCAGAGCCGCTTCCAGATGTACATGAACGGCGTCATCCTCGTGTCGGCCACCGGGCTGGATGTCGAGCGCGGACCGGAGGTGAGCTTCGCCACTGGCCTCCCGACGAAGACGGCGACCGCGTGGTACCACAAGCACCTGGTGCCCGAGCTTCAGTCGAAGCCGCTCAAGGCCCTTCTCGCGGAATCCGAAGCGTTTGCGATGGGCGAATACCTCACGGCACTCGTCAAGGGCGACCACCTGGCGGGCGCGGAGCGCGAGGCGATCGCCACAAACGTGGCGCGGTTTACCGGGCTCAGCAAGGAGTTCGTCCTGCAGGCGAACTTGCGCGTCAGTTTCGACCGCCACTGGAAGGAACTGCTCCGCGACCAGCGTCTGACGGTGGGCCGCCTCGACACTCGCTACCTGGGCATCGACAATGACGCAGCGGGCGAGCGTCCCGAGTACTCCCCTGAAATCGCCGATTGGAACGGACCGTTTGGCGCGGCCATCAACAAGTACCTCCGCTCCGAGCTGAAGTACAACCCCGAGATGCAGTACTACATCTGGGGCAATGTGCGACCGTGGGCGCCGGACGCTCAGGCGAGCGTCGGCGACATGCTCCGCACGGCCATGCGGGACAACCCGTATCTGAAGGTCCTCGTCCAGGGCGGCTACTACGACGCGGCGTGCGACTACTTCAACGCCACGTACACGATGCAGCACCTGCAGCCCGGCGGCGAGTTCAAGGACCGGTACCGCTTCGCGTGGTACGAGAGCGGCCACATGATGTACCTCCGAAAGGCCGACCTCAAGAACGCGAACGACGACCTCCGGAGCTTCATGACCTGGGCCCTCGAGGGAGCGAAGGACTACCCGCGGAAGGCGAAGTAGGCCCGGTGTGCCCCCGAGCCCGGGCCGGCCGTCGGGCGGATTGTCGGGGAGCCGGGATGGGCGACGGTGAGATCGTCAGGGGAGAGGTCGGTCAGCGGGACGCCGGACGCGTCCAGGGCCTTCCACATCGCCCGGGCATTCTCGGGCGATCGCTCGATCCAGCGTCGAGGTCCTTGAGCGAGTACGAGTACTACGAGTTTCAGGCGATTGACCGACCACTCTCGCCGGACGAAGTTCGAGCATTGCGCGCGATCTCGTCGCGGGCGACCATCACCCCGACGCGCTTCAGCAACTTCTACAACTACGGCAGCCTGAAGGCGAATCCGCTCGACCTGCTGGCCAGGTACTTCGACGTGTTCGTGTACCTCGCGAACTGGCGCTACCGGGAACTCGCCTTCCGGTTCCCCAAGGCACTGTTCGACGCGAAGACCGCGAAGCTCTACACGCTGCCGAATGGCCTGACCGTGCGGACGCAGGGTGCCTACAACCTCGTGATCGTCTCGGCCGAGAGCCCGGATGACGAAACCGAATTCGAGGATGACGAAGGGAGAGGGTGGCTCTCTACGCTGGCCGGCCTTCGGGCGGACGTGGCCGCTGGACCCTGACCTGGTGGCGGCGGCGGCCGAGGGGAGTCAGTCGTTGAGGGAAACATCGGACACGGACCTCCAACAGTGGATTGCGTCACTCAGTGATGCCGAGAAGACCCAATTGCTTGTACGCATGGCCCGGCACGACGGCGCGGTTGCCGCCGAGCTTGCGGCCCGTTTCCGGCGGGCCACGAAGACAACGCAACCCCCCAGCCGAGGCCGACGGGTCGGTGAGTTGCGCGCGTCCGCGGAGCGTCGGGCTGATGAGTGACGGCGGGCCGACGCCAAGCGAGCGGCTGAAGCTGATCGGCGGCGAAAGGCCGAGGAGCAGCGGGTGCGCGGCGAGTACCTCGATCACCCGACTACGTGGCGTCGGCCGTCGTGGCTAGCTCCGAGCCGTTGTCAGTCGCACCACCGAGCCAGGATCGAGCGTGGCCAGTGCCGCCTCGATGTCGAGTAGGCGGTCCTTGAGCCGCGGCCAGCTCGTCGTCGGCAAGATCAGGATCGCCAGTCGGCGTCCCGTCAGATTCTGTTGGTATGGGAGGTTCTGGTCGGTCGTCACGAGTACATCGAACCCGCGTTCGGCGGCATCGAGCAGGTCACCGTTGGCGAGAGTCGCCCACCCCATCTCGTAGGCGGTCGAAACCGTGTGCGCCGCGAGCGCCTGACGTAGAGGTGCGGGCGTGCCCTGGTCGAACAGGATGTTCATGCGGTCTCGGCGTCAGGAGGCCAGGGCATCGCTCAGACTCTGTTCGGCGTGGGTCAGCACGCTGCTGACCTGTTCCCTGGTGACGCCAGGGAACCACTCGAGGAAGTCGTCGACCCGCGCTCCATCTTCGAGGTTCTCAAACAAGGCCCTGACGGGAACGCGCGTACCTCTGAAGAGCCAAACGCCCCCCACCTTTCCAGGGACTCGTTCTACGGATGGGCAGCGACTCCAGTCAAGCATATGTCCATCCTACGCCGGCGCCGGACGGGCATCAAGGACAGTGCCGCGCCGGAGCCCCCGAGGCGCGCCGTCTGGCGACCAACAATGTAGGGCCGTGTGGCGAGTGCGCGGCGACGAAACTCAAGGAGAATGGCTGCTCATCGTTCCGCTCCATGAAGGCCGCCGATGGGTTCCCGCCCATAGCGCTTCGCGTGGTCCAGCTTTGCGATCAACTCCCGCTCCGACCAGGGGGGCTCGCAGCGCGCGTTCCAGTCGACGATAGCCTGCAGGGCGATGCCGGTGTCAAGCGCGAAGCCGCGCGCCAGACGACAGCAGACCCGGAAGGTTTGGGCGTCACCATGCCGGCCGGCGACGGCCGGCGGAACGGCCGCCAGGTACCGCCTGGCTCGCTCGACGATGTCGGTGTCGACAGCGGACGTGAGTCTCGCCGGGGCGAGCCGCTCGCGGGCTCGGTGCGGCGGTTCGGTCGGGGTGGGGAAGTCGCCCGGTCCGTAGACGGCGGTGGCGGCCCGGTACTCCACCGTGACGACGTTGGCCGGCGAGTGCTTGCGATTGAGGAATCCAGGCATCCTCATCGTCTGCGAGCACGCGGTCGCCGCAGGGTCCGTCCCCAATTCCCTGGCGAACTGCTTCTGGAGCCGTTCGACGGCGACACCCGTGAAGCCGCGCACGCGCCAAGCCAGCTGCAGGCGGCCCGGCGATGAGTGGACGACACACGACGGCTCCGGCAGGTCCGTTCGTATCGCCAGC
>JADGOB010000012.1 GCA_017883185.1 Acidobacteriota bacterium | reverse complement strand
CTTCGGGGGGCATCGGTGGTCGGTCGTGGCGTTCGCGATCGCGTTGGCAACGGCCTGCATCCTGGCCGCTGAGCAGCGCCCGCGGCGTCCGTCTGCCAGCTATCCGAAGCTGTTTCCCGACAACGGGATCACGCTCCTCGACGAGTGGGTTGCCGACCTCGACCTTTCGCACGATGGCAAGTGGCTTGCCTATCCTCGACGGGATCCGCGCGACTGGTACATGGACATCTGGGCGGTCCGGCCGTCGGGCAGCGGCCGCCATTGCCTGACGTGCAACCTCACGGCCCCGGCAAAGCACCGCGGCAGCGTCTCGTGGCATCCCTCCGGCGGATTCGTCGCCTTCTCGGGCGAGAACGACGATGTGCGGTCGAGGAAGGGTGACCGGCTGGCCGAGCCCGGCATCGGCCTGAACTCGAACCTCTGGGTGGCGAGCGCCGATGGATCGAAGGCGTGGCGCCTGACCGACTATGAAACCGACGTCGCGAACCCGCACGGCGTGGTCCATCCTCACTTTTCGCCGGACGGCAAGCGCCTGGGCTGGTCGGGCCCGACCGACGCCTCGAAGGTGACGGCCGGCCACGAGTGGGGTGAGTGGGCGCTCTTTCTGGCCGACTTCGACGTGCAGGCCGGCGTGCCGGCCCTGAAGAACATTCGGACGCACCAGCCCGGGGACCAGCACAGCTACTACCAGCTCGACGACTGGTCGGCCGACGGGAAGCGCGTCCTGGTGAGCGCGAATCCGCGGCCCGGTCAGCCGGTTAGCGAGCAGGACATCTACGAGTACGAGATCGACACGGGGACGTTTCGCGCGCTGACCCGTACGCGGGACTGGGATCAGTATGCCCACTACTCGCCGGGCGGCCGTCAGATTCTCTGGGCCTCATCTCGCGGCCTGAACGTCCGGTTCCACTCGATCGAAGGGGTGAACTGGCGTCGTGAGATCAAGACCGAGCTGTGGATGATGAACCGCGACGGCACGGGCGCCAGGCGGTTGACGTTCTTCAACGAGAGCGGCTGGCGGGATCACGCCTGGTTCCGGGCGAACGTGGCCGAGGCCGACGGCGTGTTTGCCGCCGACAACGCGTTCCTTCCAGACCCCTCGCGCGTGGCCGTGGCGCTCGCGTACGAGACGAAGCAGGGTCAGTGGAACAGCGTCCTCGCGATTCTCGATCTCGCGCGCCGCGCGACGATCGCAGGCCCCGGCCAGTAGCGCCTTCCCGCTGACGATCCCCCACGCCTGTCAGTCCAGCCCCACCATCTGCAGCAGCTTCAGGGCGTTGCGCGACGTGGCGACGCCGGGCTTCAGCTGGTAGTCGAACGACAGGCGGAGCCCCTGCTCGTGGTGTTCGACGGCTTCGCTGAAGTGCACCGCATGGCATCCTGCTTCGAGTTCGTCGCAGGCCGCCAGTTCCAGGTCGTGGGTCGTGACCGCGCCAACCACGCGAAGCGTCAGCAGATGGCGGAGAATGCGGCGAACCGCGACCTGGCGCTCGGCGGTGTTCGTGCCCTGCAGCACCTCGTCGAGCAGGTAGAGCAGCATCGGCTCGCCATCCCGGACGGTCCTCGCGGCGGCCACCACGAGCTTCAACCGCTGGAGGGCCGCCATGAAGTACGACACCCCCTCCTCCAGCGAGTCCTGCACGCGCATGCTCGTGCAGATCGAGAGGGGCGGCAACCGCATGCGCTCGGCGCAGACCGGCGCGCCCGCCTGTGCCAGCACCGCGTTCACGCCGATCGCGCGCAGCAGCGTGCTCTTGCCCGACATGTTCGAGCCGGTGACGAGGAGGAAGCCTCCCGGCGGGCCGACCGACACGTCGTTGGGCACCCGGCGGTCCGCGGCAATCAGCGGGTGGCCGAGTTGCCGGGCTTCGATCGCGGTGGCCGATTCGACGATCTCCGGAAACGCCCATCCAGGATTGTCGTGCGACAGCGACGCGAGGGCCGCGAGCGCATCGAACTCACCGAGCGCGGCGAACCATCGTCGAAGGTGAGGCGCCGTCCGGACCTGCCAGCGCTCGAGCTCGATGAGCACGTGGAAGTCCCAGAGCGTCAGCAGGGTAATCACGGGGTGGAACAGCACCACCAGGCGCAGGTCGGCGAACTGTCCGATCCGCGAGAGCCGCGCCATCTCGCAGGCGGCCGTCATCCCCGACTTCTGGAGGTCGGCCTGCAGGCGCCTGAGGCAGGGCGACGTGAACGGCGTGCCGGTGATGCAGGCGAACAGCTCCCCGTGCTGCTGGAGCAGGCCGTAGCGCGAGAAGACGTGGGTGAACGTGTGCGCGGTCCGTTTCCCGAACGCCACCATCAGGCCGATCGAGACGACGAGCGGATACAGCCACAGGGGCCGGTCGATGACGCCGGCGATGTGCGCGGCCAGCAGGCCGAGCATCAGGGCAGCCAGCCCCCGGACCACCCAGGCCGCCCACCATGTCCTGGTGAACCATGGGCCCGCTTCCGCCCATGCGTAGAGGCCTTCGAGCGCCTGGGGGGCTGGCTCGACGATCCGGCCGAGTGCCGCGAACTCCTCGCGCACGCGTTCGAGGGGCGCCAGCTCCGCGACGGCCTGCTGGCGGTCGCGAACCGTCGCGGGACTCGCACCTCGCGTGAGCCAGTCGGCCAGCGTCGTGCGCCCCGCTTCAGTGCCAACCCAGCCGAGCAACTGGAAGACGGACGCATGGCCGAAGATATCGAGGTCGTCGGCGTACGGATGCCCGGGGCCAGGGCCCGCAATGGCGGCAGGCGTCAGCTGGTCCCATTCGCGGTTCACGCGCGCCGCGGCGTCGGTGTTCACCTGCGCCAGCGTCGCGAACCAGCGCTCCAACGCCTCCACCTGGCTGTGCCAGTAGACGAGGATGAAGAACACGATGAAGCCTGCCATGCCAGCCCCGATCCGAAGCGATGCGAAGGAGACGGGGCCAGGGAATGCCGACAACACGCTCGCGGTTGCGGCCAGGAACACCGCGAGCCGCGCGTACGACAGCCGGCGCGAGCGCTGTGCATGGCGACCGCGTTCCGCCGCGTGGCGCGATGCCGCCTCCCGGTACCTGTCGGCTCCGTTCACATCGTGCAGGGCCATCGCGCCTACCATACCCTCGCCCGCTCCGTTCCGGCAACTTCCTGCGGCCACTCGGCCTCCGGGTCGCCGTTACAGGATCGAGAAGCACACCAGGGGAGGTGTCAGGTGTGATTCTCCCGGGCAAGCCTGGCAGCGGCGGCTCGCAGTTCTTCATCTGCGTGGTCGATCAGCCGGTGCTCGACGGCCAGTACTCGGTGTTCGGCCGTGTGGTCGAAGGCATGAAGGTGGTGCAGAAGATTTCCGAGGCGCCCGTCGATGACAAGGGGAAAGCGACGGAGCGGATCGAGATGACGTCGGTCACGATCCGCGACAGGCCGGCCCCGACCGCAGAGCCGTTCTCGCAGGAGAGCGTCGCGGATCTCGCCGCGTACCGCGTGACGCTCGAGACCACCCGGGCATCAGCGCAGGAAGACGGCGTGCTTCGCCGGAGCGCTTCGCGAAAAAGGCCGGCGGGGGCGGGCGCTCCTGCGCTGCTCGGTCACTGCTTGCTGACGTTCACGTAGTACAGGTCCGTCGCGACGTCGAAGTCCTCTTTCTTCAAGGCGGTCGTCATCATCTTCCAGTCGGTGGTGGGCGTGATGACCTGCCACTTGCCCTTCTGGCCGATCTTGATTGGCATGTTGAATTCCTTCACGCCCGCCGTCCAGCGATAGGCCACCTGGCCACCCTCCAGGAACTGGAGGTCCAGCGTGGGCAGAAGAGCCTGCCGAAGGTACTGGTCGAAGATCGGTGTCAGGTCCTTCCCGATCTTCTGGTTGAAGAACCCGCTGACGTCGTCGGTGGTGATGTTCTGGTACTTGAAGTGCTGGTAGAACCCGCGCACGAGCGGCCACCAGCGGGCATCGTCGTTGACGATGCTGCGCAGCGTATGGATGAAGAGCGCGCCCTTGAAATACATGTCCTGCGGCGGCGTGCGGTTGATGCCGCGCGCCGGCACGATGGGTTCGCGGTTGCGCACCTTGGACTTGTAGCCGTTCGTGTACTTCAGCGCGTCGTCGTAGCCGAACATGTGCTCGACGTAGAGGCACTCCATGTAGGTGCCCCAGCCCTCGTGGATCCACATATCGGCCACATCGGCGTCGGTGATGCTGTTCCCAAACCACTCGTGGGCGCTCTCGTGGATGATGATGAAGTCGAACTTCAAGCTCACGCCAACGCCCGTCCAGTCGCGCTCGAGATACCCGTTCGCAAAATGGTTGCCGTAGGTGACGGCGCTCTGGTGCTCCATGCCGGAGTAGGGCGCCTCGATGAGCTTGTAGCCGTCTTTCTTGAACGGGTATTCGCCGAAGTACTTCTCGAAGCACTCGATCATCGACTTCGCCTGCGCGAACTGCTTCTTCGCCTTCTCGAGGCTCTCGGGCAGGGTGTAGAAATCCAGCGTCATCCCGTTCGCCGTATCGGTGAAGTGCACGTACTTCCCGATGTTCAGCGACACGCTGTAGTTGTTGATGGGGTACTGCACGAACCAGTCCCAGCGCGTGTAGCCGTCGCCGAGGTCGGTCTTGCCCATGAACTTCCCGTTCGAGACATCGACCAGGTCGTTCGGGATCGAGACGCTCAGGCGCATGCTCTCCACTTCGTCCTGGAGCTGGTCCTTGTTCGGCCACCACACGCTCGCACCGATGCCCTGGCACGCCGTGTTGATCCAGTGACGCCCCGCCGGGTCCTTGCGGAACGCGAGGCCGCCGAACCGGCCGGTCTCCTTCGGGTTCCCTGAGTAGTAGAAGTCGATGGCGTAGGTCTTTCCGCGCCTGAGGGTTTCCGGGAAATCAACGAACACCGCGCCGGCTTCGCGCTCGAACTTCAGCGCAGTCGTACCAATCAGGATCTTGTCGATGCTGAGCACGTCAACCAGGTCGAGCTGGATGCGCGTGTCATCCTTCAGCATCCTGAACCGGATGGTGTTCTTGCCGCTGATGTACCTCTTCTCAGGGTCGACGCGGATGTCGAGGTGATACGACAGCAGGTCGTTGTTGGCGCGGTACGGCCCGTAGGCGCCGCGCAGCAGGTCGGCCTTCGTCGGCGCCGCCGGGGCAGGGGCGGCGCCGGGTGCCGGGGGCGCGCCGGGAGCGGTTCCCCGCCCGGTGCCCGCCTGCTGCATCAGGTACTCCTTCGGAGGCTCGACGCCCATCACGTGCTTCACGAAGTAGTCCCAGCGCTTGCGCATCATGTAGGCCGACGCCGAGCCGTATCCATGATTCTGGTTCGGCAGCATGAGCAGGTCGAAGTCCTTGTTCGCCTTGATGAGCGCGTCCACGACGAGCATCGTCTGGTACGGCGGCACGTTGGTGTCCATGGTGCCGTGCGCCAGGAGCAGGTGCCCCTTCAGGTTCTTCGCAAACTCCTGGTTGGCCTCGGCCGCGTAGGTGTCCGTGCCGTCGGGAGTGCGCACCACCAGCCCCTGGTATCGCTCGCCCCAGTCGTCTTCGTTGAGGCGCTGGTCGTGGTTACCCGATTCGGCAATGCCCGCCGTGAAGAAATCGGGGAAGCGGAACATGGCCGTCGTCGTGGCGAATCCGCCGCCGGAATGGCCCCAGATGCCGGCGCGGCTCAAATCGATCCATGAGTATCTGGCGGCAAGTTCCTTCATGCCCGCGATCTGGTCCGGAATCGTGTTGTCGCGACCCATCGCGCCGTAATAGGCATCCTGAAACGACTTCGAGCGGCCCGGCGTGCCCATGCCGTCGATCGTGACGACGATGAACCCGAGTTCGGCGAGGGCCTGGCGGTCGCCACGCGCGGCGGCAAACGCGCGACTGCCCGTCGACCCCGTTTGCGGTCCCGGGTACACGTTGTTCACGATCGGATACTTCCGCGCGGGATCGAAGTTCGTGGGCCTGAAGAGGAGGCCGCAGATGTCGGTCTTGCCGTCACGTGCCTTCATCTTGATGGGCATCGGCGGCTGCCAGCCCGAGGCCCTGAGTCTCGAGATGTCGGCCTTCTCGAGCATCATGACAAACTTGCCGTCGCCATTCCGCAGGGCGACCGCCGGCTCCTGGTCGGGCTGGGAGTAGGTGTCGATCAGGAATCGGCCGGACGGCGAGAGTTGAGCGGTGTGGTCGGAGACGACGGGCGTCAGGGATGTATAGCCCTTGCCGTCCAGCCCGATGCGGTACACGTGACGGAAGTACGGGTCCTCGCCGGGATCACGTCCCTGGGCCTGGAACCACACGGTCCGAGTCTTCTCGTCGAGCCGCAGCAGTTGCATCACGGGACCTTCACCGAACGTCACCTGGTGCAACAACGAGCCGGTGGTGAGGTCGTAGACAAAGAGGTGCCCCCAGTTGTCGCGCTCCGAGTACCACAGGACCTCGTTCGAGCTCCACAGCACCTGGCAGCCGATCCGGGACTCGTAGTGCGTGGCCACCTTCTCGCTGATGATGGTCCGCACCGAACCGGTGGCCGCGTCCGCGACACGCAGGACCGCCTCCTTGTGATCCCGCGAGGTGGAGATGAACGCGAACTGCCGCGCATCGGGACTCCACTTCCAGTCGTCGAGGCTCACGTCGTCTCCGAGCGTGGCGCGGTGGAAGTCCGGCGGCATCTGGAGGCGCAGGACCTGGCCCAAGTCGGCATCGATGATGACGCGGTGGAGCATGGCCATGACCGTGTCGCCGGGCAGCGGGAACTTGGAGACCCGGAGCGTCGGGTGTGTGACGGGCGAGACCGGCGTGTTGACCAGGTACATCTCGCCAACCTCCCGCTCATCCTGCTGGTAGGTGGCGATCCTCTTCGAGTCGGGTGACCACAGGACAACCGCGCGGTCGCTGCTGCTCCAGCCGGCGTTGTCCGTGGCGTAGCCGAAATACTTGACCCCGTCCCTCGTGAGCTGACGTTCCCGTCCCGTAACGACGTCGCGAACCCAGAGATTCCAGTCGCGGATGAATGCCGTGCGCGTTCCGTCCGGTGACGGCACGTCGAGACGTCCCTGGCCACGCCCGGCCGGGCGCCCCGCTCCGGCGGCCGTGCTGCGGCCGGTGGCGGTGCCGGTGTCCGCGCACCGCACGCCGAGGACATCGCAGGTCCAACGGCGGGCGTTGAGGTCGAAGGAGAGCGACTTCATGTCCCCGGACAATTCGATGGACTGGAACGGCAGGGTATGGGCCGTGTAAGGGCCCCTGGCTGCGGCCGAGAGCGCGGCCGCCAGCCTGGCGTGGTCGAAGGCCGGCTTCCGAGTCCGGGCCACGGGATCGACCAGGATGAACTCGTACCCGTCGGAGACCTGGTTGCGATACCAAAATCGATCGTCCGAAAGCCAGTTGGGCGTGACCTGGCCGCCGATGACCAACGGGTTCACGCCTGGTCCAAGAAAGTGCTCGGCACGGGCGTAGTCGGCAGCGGTGATGGGGCGAGGTCCCTCAGCGCGACGCTCCTGTCCTGAGGGCGCGCCCGCGGCGAGCAGTACACCCACCAACGTCAGGAGGCGCAGCGTCAACTTCGAGGGGCTGGCATTCGGGCGAGTGAATCGCGGCATCTTGAGGTCTCGGTGAGGGAACGAAGAGAGCGTGGGGCCAAGGTCGTACGGCACATCATACACTCGGCCTCGCGGGCGCGCGTCACCGCCGTCGATCTGTTCGTGGAGGCGGCTCAATACCCGATCGCGAGACCGTCCTTGCGGGGGTCGGAACCGCCCATCAGCACGCCGGTTCGCGGATCGATCAGGATTCCCTGGAACCCGCCCCACATCCCGAACCCGTTCCGCACGTTGTGCCCGCGCGTGGTCAAGCCGGCCCTCGTGTCGGCCCCAATCGCCGACTCGAGCGCGACACCGGAGGCCGTCACGCGATAGCGGGCCGCCTCTCCAGCCTCCTGGATGTTCATGTGAAACTCGATCAGGTTGAGCAGCACCTGGACGTGTCCCTGCGGCTGCATGTCGCCGCCCATCACGCCGAACGAGAGCCACGGACGTCCGTCCTTCATCACCATCGCCGGCACGAGCGTGTGAAACGGGCGTTTGCCCGGCGCGATCCGGTTCGGGTGTCCTTTCTCCAGCGTGAACAGCGCCCCGCGGTTCTGAAGCGCAATCCCGGTCTCACCTGCGACGATTCCTGCGCCGAAGGCGTCGTAGAGCGACTGGATCAGGGAGATGACGTTGCCCTGTCCATCCGCGGCGGTCAGGTAGATCGTGTCGCCGGTGGCGGTGATGTCGAACGCGAGGGGCGCCGCGCGATTGCCGCCGGTCGGCGGCCGGCCGGGAGCGTACGATGCCGCCGCGCGGTCCGACTGGATCTCCTTCCGCCTGGCCGCCGCGTAGTCCTTGGAGATCAGCATCGTCATCGTGGAGGACGGCACGGCGCCAGCGTCGGCCAGGTAGGCAGCACGGTCGGCGAAGGCGATTCGGTTGGCCTCGATCAGCAGATGAAGATACGCCGCCGAGTTGTGCCCGAGCGGCGCCAGGTCGAAGCCCTCGAGGATGTTGAGCATCTCGAGCGCGACAAAGCCCTGTGTGTTGAACGGCAGCTCGAAGACGTCGTAGCCGCGGTAGCTCGTGGAGATGGGCTCCACCCAGTCTGAACGGTGCTCCGCGAAGTCGTTCTCGTCCAGCAATCCCTGCCGCTTGCGCATGTCGGCGGCGATCGCGGCGGCGATGGGCCCGCGATAGAAGGCGTCACGCCCACCCGCGGCAACCTGCTCGAGGGTTGCAGCCAGGCGAGGGTTGCGGAACACCTGCCCCGGCAACGGCGCGCGACCGTCGGGCATGAACGTCGCGGCGGCGGCCGGGTCGGCCGCAAGTCTCTTCTGTTCACCCTTCCACTGCTCGGCGATGATCTCGGACACCGGGAAGCCGTCGCGGGCATACTCGATGGCCGGCCTGAGCGCACGACCAAGCGTGATCGTGCCGTGCCGCTCGAGCAGGCTGCTCCACCCGTCAACGACGCCGGGCACGGTGACGGCAAGCGGTCCGAACTCGGGCATCTTCGTGACGCCGCGACGCGCGAATTCCTCGGGTGTCGCCGCGCGTCCGGCGCGGCCGCTTGCGTTCAACCCTGTCAGCCGCTTCGTCTTCGCGTCGTAGACGATCGCGAACAGATCTCCCCCGATCCCGTTCATCGTCGGCTCGACGACGGAGAGCACCGCGGCAGCCGTGACTGCCGCGTCAATCGCGTTGCCGCCCTCGCGCAGCACCTGCAGTCCGGCGGCGGACGCCAGCGGCTGGCTGGTGGCCATCATGCCGCGGCGGGCCATCACGACCGATCGTGTCGAGCGCGGATTGGGCGCGGGTCGGTCGCCGGGCAACTGCGCCGTGACGACGGCGACCATGACGACCACCAACACGACGGCGATGCAGGCGATGGTTCTGATGCTCACGACAACGTCACTCCTTCTGCTTGACGGCGCCTTCGATCGACTGGCGAAGTCACGGTCGAAGGTGCCAAGCGGCAACGCATCCGGATCGCCTATCTCCGGCCGGCGCCGGCGGCACCGGTCGTGAAGGACTACGTGATTGCGCCCTCGAGCCGGCTGACCATCTGGGTGAACGGCGAGGACCCCGGGCTTGCGAGAACCGATCTATCGGCGGTCGTCTCGGTGATGAACGGTCAGCCGGTCGTCGTCGAGCGCGCACTCTACCTCGATGCGAAGGGCCAGTTCTTCGGCGCGGGCCACGGCAGCGCGGGCGTGACGTCGCCCGGCACCCTATCGATTCTGCCTGTTCAAGGTCTCGGCGTCCGGCCCGCCGTCGAAGAGCGGTAGCGGCTTCCGGCGGCGATGGGGCTGCTCTTCGCCGGGGATGTCGGTCAGGTTGTGGACCGTGACGCCGAGCAGGCGGACCGGCCTTCTGCCCGCCTCGGTGCGATGCAGGAGGTCGAGCGAGCGCCGCGCGATCTCCTCCCCGTCCCGCGAGGCCGGCAGTGTCGAGTGGCTTCGCGTGATCGTGGTGAAGTCGGAATACCGCACCTTGATCGTCACGGTCCGGGCGTAGAGTTCCTCCCGCTCCAGCCACGTCGCCGCCTCTCGCGCCATCCTGGCAATCTCGTCCCTGATCCGGCCGAGGTCCACGACGTCCTGCGAGTAGGTGTTCTCGGTGCCCGATGATTTCGCCGGGCGGTCAGGTTCCACACGCCGGTTGTCGATCCCGTGCGCGAGTTGCACCAGCCACTCGGCCGCGCTGCCCACGGCCCCTTCGAGCCTGGCGGCATCGATCGTCCGCAGTTCCACCGTCTTGGTGACGCCAATCGCCCGCAGCCGCCGCGCGGTGACGGGGCCCACGCCCCACAGCGCATCGACGGGGAGAGCGCGAAGGAACGTCTCCACGCGCCCTGGTGCGACCACCGTCAGCCCGTCCGGTTTCTTCCAGCCGGAGGCAATCTTCGCGAGAAACTTGTTCGGCGCGACACCGGCGGAGGCGGTCAGGCCGGTCGTCGCGCGGATGTCATCCTTGATCCGTCGCGCCACCGTCATCCCGAGCGGTTCGTGCCAGGCGTTCTCCGTGACGTCGAGGTACGCTTCGTCGAGCGACAGGGGTTCAACCAGGGGCGTGACCGATCGGAAGATGCCGAACACGGTGTCCGAGACCGAACGGTACCGGGGGAAGTCGGGGCGGACGAGCACGAGGTCGGGGCACAGGCGCAACGCGACCGCGCTCGACATCGCCGAGTGGACGCCGAACGTGCGCGCCTCGTAGCTGGCCGCAGCCACGACGCCGCGTTCGGAAGGCTCGCGCCCGACAGCCACCGGCCTTCCCCGAAGGGAGGGGTCGTCCCGCTGCTCAATCGACGTGTAGAACGCGTCCATGTCCACGTGAACGATGCGCCGGACCGGCGAGTGTGTCACGTGACGATTCTATGATCGTTCGCGCCCACGGCACGGGCGTATAATCCCTGACGCCTGTCAGTTCCGACTGGCGTCGTGAGTTCCGACTGGCATCGCCAGTTCCGACTATTGTCGTCAGTTCCGACTGTTGTCGTCAGTTCCCGACTATTGTCGTCAGTTCCGACTATTGTCGTGAGCCCCGACTGGCGTCGTGAGTTCCGACTGGCATCGTGAGTTCCGAGTGGCATCGCCAGTTCCGACTGGCATCGTCAGTTCCGACTATTGTCGTCAGTTCCCGACTCCTCATCGTCAGTTCCGACTACCGATGATCCGTCTGATAGCGTTGGACATCGACGGCACGCTGCTCGACAGCCAGTGGCAGGTGCCCCAGGTCAACCGCGACGCGATCAGGCGCGCGACCGACGCCGGCATCGAGGTGGCGCTGGTGACCGGGCGACGGTTCGACTTCGCCAGGCCGGTGATCGATCAGATCGAGGCCCCGCTGACGCTGATCGTGAGCGGCGGCGCCCTGGTCAAGCGGCGCGACGGCGAGACGCTCGTCCGGCACCTGCTGCCCGTCGTCGTGGCGCGCGAGGTCGTCGAGGGCACGGCTGACTTCCGGGACGCGACCGCTGTGGTGTTCGACCGGCCGCGCGCGGCGCAGGTGGTGCACGAGCGGCTCGACATCCGCGACACCCATCGTCGGTCGTACTTCCAGCGCAACCGCGATTTCATCACCGAGGTCGTGCCGCTCGAAGCGGCGTTGACCGAAGATCCGATCCAGGTGATGTACTCCGGCGGCGTCGCGCGGATGCGCGAGCTGGTGGTGAGGGTGGGCAGCCTCTCGGTCGGTTCACGGGTGGCCATCGCGCTCACCGAGTACGAATCGCATGACTTCTCGCTGGTAGACGTGAACCGCGCGGGGTGCACGAAGGGCGCGACGCTGGCGGAATGGGTGGCGAGCCAGGGAATCGGGCGGGACGAGGTGATGGCGGTCGGCGACAATTTCAACGACCGCGAAATGCTCGAGTTCGCCGGCGTGCCCGTGGTGATGGGCAACGCCGTGGACGATCTGAAACGGTTGGGCTGGCCGGTCACCCTCGACAACAACGCCGGTGGAGTCGCGGCCGCGATCGAGCAGTTCGCCCTGGCAGGTGGCTGTCACCAGTCCCGCCGACCCTGAATCTCTTGTCCTGAAGGATAGCGCCGGCCCCGCCTGTGCCGGCGATTGTGCTCGTCTTCACAAGTGCGCGCATCCGGCCAGAACCGCGGGTGCCGCTCGGAACGGTCATCATGATCACGGTTTCCAGGCGACGTTTCCTCCAGATTTCCGGCACAACAGCCGGGCTGGCCGCCGCCGGCTCGGTCGCGGGCGGCCTCGCCCGGGGCGGTGCGGTCGCGGAGGCGCCCGAGACGGGTGTCCGGACGGTTCCCACCTACTGCGACATCTGCTTCTGGAAGTGCGGGGCGATTGCGTACGTGCGGGATGGGCAGCTCTGGAAAATCGAAGGCAACCCGGCCGACCCTCTCAGCCGAGGACGACTGTGCCCGCGTGGCACGGGCGGTGTCGGCGCGCACGTGGATCCCGACCGGCTGAAGGCGCCGCTCGTCCGGCGCCAGAAGCGCGGGCAGGAGGAATGGGCCGAGGTCACCTGGGACGAAGCGCTCAACGTGGTGGCCGAGAAACTGCAGAAGATCAAGGCCGAGTATGGCCCGGAAGCGGTGGCGCTCTTTTCGCACGGCATCGGCGGCACCTTCCTGAAGCACACGCTGCGCGCGTTCGGCACGCCCAACATGGCCGCGCCCTCCTTCGCGCAGTGCCGCGGCCCGCGCGACGTGGGGTTCGCCCTGACCTTCGGTGAGGAAGTCGGGTCGCCCGAACGAACCGACATCCGCAACGCTCGCTGCCTGGTGCTCATCGGCTCGCACCTCGGCGAGAACATGCACAACACGCAGGCGCAGGAGTTCGCCGAGGCGATCGGCGCCGGCGCGTCGATCATCGTCGTCGACCCCCGGTTCTCGGTGGCGGCGAGCAAGGCGAAGCACTACCTGCCGATCAAGCCCGGCGCCGACCTCGCGCTGCTGCTGGCCTGGATGAACGTGCTCGTCACCGAAGGGCTCTACGACAAGGAGTACGTGGACGCACACGGCTTCGGCTTCGACACGTTCAAGGCCGAGATTGCGAGTTCCACGCCGGAGTGGGCGTACCCGGAGACGGGCATCGAGCCCTCGGTGATCCGTGAAACCGCCCGCGAGATGGCCCGGCACCGGCCTGCGACGCTCGTGCACCCCGGCCGCCACGCGACCTGGTACGGCGACGATACGCAGAGAAGCCGGGCGATCGCGCTGCTGAACGCGTTGCTCGGGAGTTGGGGGCGGAAGGGCGGGTTCTGGAAGCCGGTGCAGATGACCGTGCCAGGTTATCCGTACCCACCCTATCCGAAGCCCGACAAGGGGAAGGTGGACAACCCGAACGGGAAGTACCCGTTCGCGAGCGAGGCGCTGACCACCGGCATCCGCGAGGCGACGATCACCGGCGCGCCGTACCCGGTGAAAGGGTGGATGGTCTACGCCACGAACCTGCTGCAGGCGATGCCCGACCAGCGGGAGACGATTCGCGCCATCCAGGCGCTGGATCTCCTGGTTGTCGTGGACGTGATCCCGAGCGAGATCGCCGGGTGGGCCGACGTGGTGCTGCCCGAGACCACCTACCTGGAACGCTACGACGACCTCAACGTCGAGTGGTTCCGCGAGCCGTTCGTGGCCCTGCGGCAGCCGGTCGTGCACGCCCCTCACGCACAGAAGCCGAACTGGTGGATTGCCCGGCAGCTGGCGCTCAGGCTCGGGCTCGGCGCCTACTACCCGTGGACGACGATCGAAGAGTACCTGGACTACCGCCTGACGAAGGCGGGCCTGAGCTTCGACACGCTGAAGAAGCAGGGGATCATTCACGGCGAGAAGCAGCCGGTGTTTTTCGACGAGGGAGCCGAGGCGAGTTTCCCGACGGCCTCACGCAAGATCGACTTCTACTCCACGACGCTGCGCGAGGCCGGCTTCGATCCGGTCCCGAAGTTCACGCGCCCCGAGCCGCCGCCAGAGGGCTCGTTCCGCCTGCTGTTCGGCCGCGCGCCCATGCACTCGTTCAGCCGCACGCAGTCGAATCCGATCCTCCACGACGGCATGTCCGAGAACGCAGTGTGGGTGAACGTGCACGTCGCCACTCGGCTGGGGCTGACCGACGGCGCCTACGTCCGGCTGCGAAACCAGGACGGCGTGCTGAGCGCGCGCATCCGGCTGAAAGCCACCGAGCGCATCCGGCCGGACTGCGTCTACATGGTGCACGGCTTCGGCCACACCTCGAAGAGGCTCACGCGCGCGCTTGGCAAGGGCGCGAGCGACGCGCAGTTGGTGACCCGCTATGCCACCGACCCGCTCATGGGAGGCACCGGGATGAATGTCAACTTCGTCACCCTCGAGGCGGAGGCATAGGGCGATGGCGCGTTACGGCATGGTCATCGATACCCGCAAGTGCGTGGGCTGTACCGACTGCGTCGTCGCCTGCAAGACCGAGAACCAGGTGCCCGAGGGACTGAACCGCGACTGGATTACCGACGACGCCACGGGTAGCTTCCCGACCTTGCACCTGGAGATCAGGACCGAGCGCTGCAACCACTGCGACAACCCGCCGTGTGTCGCGTGCTGCCCGACGGGCGCCAGCCACGTGGATCCGTTCGGCGCGATCGTGCTGGTGACGCCGGAGATGTGCATCGGGTGCAAGGCGTGTCTGGCATCGTGCCCGTATGATGCACGGTTCGTGCACCCCGACGGCTACGCCGACAAGTGCACGTTCTGCATCCATCGGGTCAAGGACGGGCTCGACCCGGCCTGCGTGTCGGTGTGCCCGACACATTGCATGACGTTTGGCGACCTCGACGACCCGAACAGCGAGGTCAACCGCCAGTTCGCATCACGCCCGCACCACGCGCTGATGCCCGCGGCCGGGACCGAACCCCGGATTTTCTATCTCACGTAGGCGGCGGACCACGCAGGGTTGCCGGGAGCACGCGATGCGAGAACTCGTCCTGACGCGTCACAACGACCTGATCGATCCCCTGGTTCGCGTCTGGGGCTGGGAGATCCCGGTCTACCTGTTCCTGGGCGGATGGGTGGCCGGGATGATGATCCTCGTCGGCTACTTCCTGCTTCGGGGCCGCAACCGCGAAGACACCTGCGTGTGCTCGGTTCTGCCGGGGACCAGCTTCGTGCTGTTGAGCCTGGGGATGGGCGCGCTGTTCCTCGATCTGGAGCACAAGCTCTACGTCTGGCGCCTGTACACGACGTTCGAGGTGACGTCGCCGATGTCCTGGGGCGCGTGGATCCTGCTCCTCGTCTACCCGGCCCTGGCTGCCGCCTTCGCGCTGCGCCCACCCGGGATCCTGCGTGACCTGTTCCCGGCCGTCGATCGGCTGTCTCGGCGCCTCGACACCCCGGTTGGCGTGAGAGGCATCGCGGCAGCGAACCTCGTCCTCGGCATCGCGCTGGGAATCTACACCGGCATTCTGCTGAGTGCGCTCGGCGCCCGGCCGTTCTGGAACAGCGCGATTCTCGGGCCGTTGTTCCTGGTGTCCGGCCTCTCGTCGGCGGCCGCATTCGGGCACATGGTGGCCCGTCATCAAGAGGAGCGGGAGCTGCTGGCCAGGAGCGACAACGTGTTCCTGGCCATCGAGTTGTTCGTGGTCGCGCTGTTCCTCGTTGGCCTGCTCAGTTCCTCACAGGCGCATGTTGCCGCCGCGAGGCTCGTGCTTGGCGGGCCGTTCACCGCGCCGTTCTGGGTGCTGGTGGTGGGGGCCGGCATCGTCATTCCCCTGATGATCCAGCTGCTCGCGGTGACGCATAGGATCGCGCACACGCCGGTGGGGCCGCTCCTGGTGATGGCTGGCGGGCTCGCCCTTCGTTTTGTCATCGTCGCGGTGGGACAAGTGAGTCACTGGGCAAAGGTATAGGTGTTGTCCGGCAGAGGACGGAGAAAGATGGTCTCAAACACGCACGTATCGCGGGCACCGGCGCCCTACTCGAATCCGTATCTCGCCGGTATCGGCCTGGGCCTCGTGCTGCTGGCCGCCTTCGTGTTCGTCGGCCGCGGGCTTGGCGCGTCTGGCGGGGTGAGCGCGGTGGTCGCGAGCGGCCTGCACGCCGTGGCGCCCGAACACGCGCATCGGCTGGAGTGGCTGTCGGGACGCCTGGCTGGTGACGCCAGCCCGCTCAAGGAGTGGCTGGTGTTCGAGGGGATGGGCGTCGTCCTCGGGGCGTTGCTGTCGGGCCTGCTCGCGCGGCGGGCGATGGTCGTGGTCGAGAAGGGACCGCGCGTCTCGAGGCGCGCGCGCCTGCTGATGGCGTTCTTCGGCGGGTCACTGATGGCCGTGGGCGCAGCCTTCGCGGGCGGCTGCACCAGTGGACAGGCGCTGACCGGCGGCGCGCTGCTGAACCTCGGCAGCTGGGCGTTCATGCTGATGGTGTTCGCGGGCGCGTACGCGGTCGCGACGTTCGTGAAATGGCAATGGCGATGATGGCTCCATTCCTCAAGTACGGCGTATTCGGCAGCGAGACGAGCCTGGTCGTCGCGTTCCTGCTGGGAATCGGCTTCGGCTTCGCGCTCGAGCGGGCGGGTTTTGGCAGCGCTCGCAAGCTGGTGTCGCAGTTCTACCTGGACGACCTGGCGGTCTTCAAGGTGATGTTCACGGCCATCGTCACGGCCATGCTGGGCGTCACTTACCTGTCGTGGATCGGCTTCCTGAATCTCTCGCTCGTCTACCTCGTGCCGACGAACCTGCTTCCGCAGATCGTCGGTGGGCTGGTGCTCGGCGCAGGCTTCGTGATCGGCGGCTACTGCCCGGGCACGGCTCTCGCCGCGACGGCGACCGGCCGCGTGGACGCGTTGACCTACGGCGCCGGGCTCTACGTGGGCACGCTGCTGTTCGCCGAAGCCTACCCCCTGGTGAAGGGGCTGCACACGGCGACGCCGATGGGCCAGACGACGATCCCGCAGTACTTCAACCTGCCGTACGGCCTCGTGGTGTTTGCGGTCGTCCTGATGGCGCTCGGCGGTTTTGCGGGCGCCGGCTGGGTGGAGAAGAAAATGGCGACTCAGAGGACGATTGAACCGACTGCGTCGTGAACCCGTAGTGGCTAGTTGCCAGTTTTCAGTTGTCAGTGGTGAGCCGATCACGCGCGAACGTTGAGCGCCGGTTTCGTGTCATACGATCCATGCACGCGTGACAGACTGACAACTGGCCACCGACAACTGGCCACTGACCCTTGGCCACTGACTCCCGGCAGCGAAAGAGTTCTCATGCTTCAGTTCTTCACCACACTGTCCACCAACCAGCGCCTCGCGCTGCTGGCGTTCGTGCTCGGGCTTGTGGCGATTGCCGCCACGCCCGCGCGCGGCGGGCGCGTCACGGTCGATGCCCGCGAGATGGCGCTCCTCATGGAGAAAGGCGCCGACCGCGTGCCCGCCCGGACGCTTGCTGACTGGATCATCCAGGCGCGGTCCGACTTTCGCCTGATCGACCTCCGCGATCCGGCAACGTTCGCCGCCGGTCTCCGGATTCCCACCGCCGAGAACGTTCCGGTCGGAACACTGGCTCAAGCCGGCCTCGCCCGCGACGAGAAGATCCTGCTCGTGGCCGACGACGAGACGAGGGCCGCGCAGGCGTGGTTCCTGCTCGAGGCGCAGGGATACAAGGGAGTCCGCATCGTGGAGGGCGGCCTGCGTGGCTGGCGGGAGCAGGTGATGTATCCGCGCGTGGACGGCGTGGATGCCGCCCAGCGCGCGAGACTCGAGGCGATCAGTGCGCATTTCGGCGGCGCGCCGCGCAGCGGCGAAACGGCCGCTGCCAGCGACACGATGTCCGCGCCGGCCGTCGCGCAGGCGGTCGTTCCGGTGCCGCCGATACCAGCCGCGAAGAAGGCGGCGCCTGCCAAGAAGAGGGAAGGATGCTAAACTCCCCGCCCAGGGGGAATTATGCCATTGTTAGGACTGGGTGGTGAGCCGGGCGGCCGCGCGACGGGTGCGAGTCACCAGCGTCGCGGCCGGCTGGTGTTCTTCGCGATCGCCGTCGGGTTGGTGCTCGGTACCAGCAGCATGCTGTCGTGGTACGTCGAGGCCTTGTGGTTCGGCTCGCTGGGCTACTCCGACGTGTTCTGGAAGACGCTCGAGCTGAAGTCCACGCTCTTCTGTGGCTTCACGCTCGTCACCTTCATCCTGGTGTACGCGGCGCTTCGCCTCCTTCGGCCGTCCCAGCTCGACGCCCGCCTGCTCTACGTCAACGGGCAGCCCGTCTCGCTCCCGTTGCAGTCCGTCGTCCGCGTGGTGTCCTGGGTGGTCGCGCTGGTCGTCGCGCTCGGGGCCGGGACCGGGTTAATGGCGGAATGGACGACGTTCGGCCAGTACCTGCACGCCCCGGCCGTCACCGGCGCCACCGCCATGACCGATCCGATCTTCGGGCGTCCGATCACGTTCTACCTGTTCACGCTGCCGGTGTGGCAGTTGATCGCCACCTGGCTGACGACAATCAGCCTCGTGATCCTCGTCGCCGCGCTGCTGATCCTGCTCCTATCGAACGCCGAGAACCCGCTGGTGCTGGCGGGCATGCGCGAACGACGCGCGGGATACCGCGGTGTCTCGTTCGCGGTGGCGTTCCTGATGCTCGTCATCGCGGCCCGGGTCGCGCTCTCGCGCTACGAGCGGCTGTTCGACGACCACACGGTGTTTTCCGGCGCCGGTTACACCGAGGCGCACATCCTTATTCCCGGGCTGCTGATCGTCGCGCTGGCGCTGGTCGTCGGCGCGGTCGTCGCCGTCTACAACGGCATCGGTCCCCGGCGACTGGTCACGTTGCTGGGCGCCCTCGCCCCCGTCGTGCTCGTGTACGCCGGCCTGACCGTCGTGTCCTGGTACGTCAGCGGCTTCATCGTGAAGCCCAACCAGCTGGTTCGCGAGCGGCCGTACATCTCGCACAACATCGACTTCACGCGCCGCGCCTTCGACCTGGCGCGCATCGAGCAGCGGGCCTTCCCGGCCGAGAGCGGGATCGCCGCGGTGGACCTGGCGAACAACAGCGCGACGATCCAGAACATCCGGCTGTGGGACTCGCGGGCGCTGCAGGACACGCTGCGGCAAATCCAGGGGATCCGGACCTACTACGATTTCCCCGACATCGACATCGACCGCTACCAGATCGGCGGCCAGGTGCGGCAGATGATGGTGGCCGCGCGCGAGCTGAACGTCGAGAAACTCCCCGAGAGCAGCCGCAATTTCATCAACGAGAAGCTGATCTACACGCACGGCTACGGCGTGACGATGAACCCGGTGAACGGGTTCACGACGGAGGGGCTGCCCCAGCTCGTCCTCAGCGACATGCCGGTCCGGAGCACCTCGCCGGATATCCGTGTGACGCGGCCGGAAATCTACTTCGGCGAGTTGACCAACACCGACGTCTACGTGCGCACAAGGCAGAAGGAGTTCAA
The DNA here is from genome assembly GCA_017883185.1 of Acidobacteriota bacterium. Lineage (GTDB taxonomy): Bacteria > Acidobacteriota > Vicinamibacteria > Vicinamibacterales > Fen-181 > FEN-299. Next base: position 30,186 of record JADGOB010000012.1, on the reverse strand, counting down.
TTTCCCGCAGGGCGAGAGCAACAGCTACACGTCCTACGAGGGGAAGGGCGGGATCCCGATCGGGTCGTTCGGACGCCGGCTGCTGATTGCCGCGAGCCGTGGCGGAGCCGACCTGTCGAAGCTGCCGTTCAGCGACGACATCACCCCCGACAGCCTCCTGCTGATGCGGCGGAACATCCGCGAGCGGGTGCGAGCGCTCGCCCCGTTCCTCGTCTTCGACCCCGATCCCTACATTGTCGTCAGCGGCCAGGGTCGGCTGTTCTGGCTGATGGACGGCTTCACCCTGTCGGACATGTTCCCATATGCCACGCACTACCGGCTCGGCGACCAGGCCGTGAGCTACATGCGGAACAGCGTCAAGGTGATGGTGGACGCCTACGACGGGAGCGTCACCTTCTACGTCTTCGACCAGGACGACCCGATCATCGCGGCCTACCGCGGGATGTTCCCGACGCTGTTCGCGGACGGGAGCCGGATGCCCGCCGACGTGCGCGCTCATGTGCGCTACCCCGAGTTGCTGCTCAGGGTGCAGGCGACCGCGTTCAGCCTGTATCACATGCGCGATCCCGAGATGTTCTACAACCGGGAAGACCTGTGGAGCGTGGCCAGCGAGGTGACGTTGAGCGAGGATCGCGAGCAGGTTACGCGCCCACTCGACCCGAACTTCGTGCTGATGACGCTGCCCGGCGAGAAGGGGCTCGAGTTCGTCGAGATCCTGCCGTTCACGCCTTCGAACCGGAACAACCTGATTGGCTGGATCGCTGGCCGCAGCGACGGCACGGCCTACGGCAGCGCGCTCGTCTACGATTTCCCGAAATCGCGTCTCGTGGACGGCCCCCTGCAGATCGAGGCCCGGATCGATCAGAATCCCCAGTTGTCCTCGCAGTTAACGCTCTGGAACCAGCAGGGATCCCGCGTCCGCCGCGGCAGCCTGATCGTGATCCCCATCGGACGGGCGCTGCTCTACGCCAAACCGATCTACCTGCAGGCCGAGAGAAGCCCGATGCCGCAGTTGCGGCTGGTCGTGCTCGCCTTGCAGGAGCAGCTCGGCTATGGCCCGACCTTCGATACTGCGATGACCAGCCTGTTCGGCGAGGGGGCAGAACCAACGGTGCCGGCCGACGCCGCCACCCCGGCGCCTCCCGGCCCGTCTCCCGCGCTGGGACAGCCTGCCGCCGCCGGTGGTGCGAATGTGCCCCCGGGAGTCCAGGTCTTGATCGACCAGGCGGCGCGCGACCTGGTGGACTACCAGCGGCTGACGGCCGACGGCAAGCTCGGTGAGGCCGGCCAACGCCTCGAGTCGCTGAAAAAGACGCTGGAGCGACTGAAGAAACAACAGTAAGAGCGGCGGGCCGGCGGGCGACGTCGCACTTAAGCAATTGCTACAGCATAGCTTGTCGCTGGCTGGCGGTTGTTGGTAAACTCGCCGTACCCTCCTGTTTTCTCGAATCCCCTCTGCCTTGTTTTTGCACGCCCCGGGAGGGGGGCACTGATGGGCGGACGGGTACTGATCTATCCCCGCGGGACGAATGCCCGCGGCCGTGGAGGACGGACGGCATGAGCCAGCCACTCCTTCTGCTCGAGGTCAATTGTCCGAACTGCCAGGCGGCACTCACGCATGGTCAGCAGGTCATTCTCGGGGCGCATCTCGTCGCGACCCACCAGGATGGCGAGATCCGGCTGAGCGCCTTGTTCGGCGACGACCAGGTCCAGACGGACCTGGCGATGGGCGACGGGGACGTCGCGACGTTCACGTGCCCGTACTGCGAGCGAAGCCTGATGGTGGAGACACCGTGCAAGCTGTGTGGCGGGCCGCTCGCGTCGGTGAACCTCGCGAGCGGCGAGACGATGGAGTTCTGCGGGCAACGGGGCTGCCGGGGGCACGCGCTGGGCGGCTTCGGCGACGTTGACGAGATGACCGACCTCCTGAACCGGATGTTCAAGATCCCGCACGACTAGGGCGGCTTCGGAGTCCTTATGCACACCCACCGGCGGTACAACTTCAAGAACCAGCATTTCGCGGGGCAGGAGGGGCGATTGATCCCGCTCCTGCAGCAGGCGCAGACCGAGGACGGTTATCTGCGTCGTGAGCGGCTCGAGGAGATCCACAAGCTCTCGGGGATCCCCCTGGCACACATCTATGGGGTGGCCACCTTCTACGCGCAGTTCCGGCTGAAGCCGGTGGGCAAGTTCCTGTTGCGTGCCTGCCACGGCACCGCGTGTCACGTGAGCGGCGCGGTCGAGTTGAGCCAGGCGGTCGAGAAGCACCTCGGCGTGCCGAACGGGGAGACGACGGCCGACCGGATGTTCAGCATCGAGACGGTGTCGTGCCTCGGGTGCTGCTCGCTCGCGCCCGCCATGATGATCAACGGCGCAACGTTCGGCAACCTGAGCCCGTCCGCCGCGGTGAAGGTTGTGAAGAAGTACCAGAAGGGGGAGCGGTCATGACGCGGGTCACCGTTGGCCTTTCGACGTGCGGGATTGCGGCTGGCGCCGAGGAGACGTTCACGGCGCTCGAGACGAAGCTGGCGAGCCTGCCGGACGCGCCCGAGCTGCAGCGCACCGGGTGCGTGGGCATGTGCTACCAGGAACCGCTCGTCGAGATCAGCAACGGCGACGGTGTGCGGTATCTGTACGGCCACATCAGCCCCGACAAGGTCGGGCGGCTGATCGACGAGCACCTCGGCCAGGGGGCGCCGATTACCGACTGGCTGGTCTGGACGAGCGGCGGCAAGGGCAGCGATCACGCCTACCTCTCGCGTCAGCATCGCATTGTCCTGCGGAACTGCGGGAACATCGATCCCGAGTCGATCGACGAGTACATCAGGACGGGCGGCTACCTCGCGCTGCAGAAGGTGATCGAGGCGAAGGACCCGGACGGTCTCGTCAACGTCATGATCGAGTCGGGGCTGCGCGGCCGCGGCGGTGCGGGCTTCCTCACCGGGATGAAGTGGCGCTTCACGCGCATGGCGCCCGGCACGGAGAAGTTCATCATCTGCAATGCCGACGAAGGCGACCCGGGCGCGTTCATGGACCGCTCCGTCCTGGAGAGCGATCCGCACTCGGTGGTCGAGGGGATGATCATCGCCGGGTACGCCATCGGGGCGGACCACGGCTATATCTACGTGCGCGCGGAGTACCCAAAAGCGATCGAACGGCTCACGATCGCGATCGCGCAGGCACAGGAGCGCGGCTTCCTGGGTGACGGCATCCTGGGGAGCACCCACTCGTTCCACGTAAAGCTGAAGGAAGGCGCGGGCGCCTTCGTGTGCGGCGAGGAAACCGCGCTGATGATGTCGATCGAGGGCAAGCGCGGGATGCCGCGCGTCCGCCCGCCGTTCCCCGCGACCAGGGGGTTGTGGGAGAAGCCGACCTCCATCAACAACGTCGAGACCTTCGCCAACGTGCCGTGGATCGTCATCAACGGCGCGAAGGCGTTCAACTCGCTCGGCACGGCGAACAGCAAGGGCACGAAGGTCTTCGCGATGGCGGGAAAGATTCGCCACGGCGGCCTCGTCGAGGTGCCGATGGGCATCTCGATCCGCGAGATCGTCTTCGACATCTGCGGCGGCATCCGCGACGATCGCAAGTTCAAGGCGGTCCAGATGGGCGGGCCGTCCGGGGGCTGCATCCCGGCCGAGCTCCAGGACACGGTGATCGACTACGAGTCGATCAACAAGACCGGCGCGATCATGGGCTCGGGCGGCCTCGTCGTCATGGACGAGACCATTTGCATGGTGGACGTCGCCCGGTTCTTCCTGGAATTCACGCAGCGCGAGTCGTGCGGCAAGTGCACCTTCTGCCGGATCGGCACCAAGCGCATGCTGGAGGTGCTGACGCGGATCACCGAAGGTGGCGGGCGGGACGGCGACATCGAGCTGCTCGAGGACCTGGCCGCTCGCGTGAAGAACTCGTCGCTCTGCGGCCTCGGACAGACGGCGCCCAATCCGGTGCTGACGACCCTGAAGTACTTCCGGTCCGAGTACGAAGCGCACCTCACCAACAAGAAGTGCCCGGCCCACCACTGCCAGAAGCTGCTGACCTACACGATCACCGACGATTGCAGCGGCTGCATGCTCTGCCTGAAGGCGTGCGCGGTCGGCGCCATCACCGGCGAGCGGAAGAAGGTGCACGTCATCGACCAGGCGAAGTGCACCGTCTGCGGTGAGTGTTACAAGGTCTGCAACCTGGGCGCGATTGCGAAGGACTGAGAGGCACTCCTATGGCGCTTGTGAAGCTGGAAATAGATGGCAAGCGGGTGATGGCGGACGGCAACCAGACGATCCTCCAGGTCGCCCGTCGGCAAGGCATCCAGACCATTCCCACGCTGTGCGACGATGCGCAGCTCGAGCCGTTTGCCTCGTGCTTCGTCTGCGTGGTGAAGGTGAAGGGGGCGCGGTCGCTGATGCCCGCCTGCGCCACCAAGGTTCTCAACGGGATGGTCATCGAGACCAACTCGGCCGAGGTCCGGCAGTCGCGCAAGGCCGCGCTGGAGCTCCTGCTGTCGGATCACTACGCCGACTGCGTCGGGCCCTGCCAGATTTCCTGCCCGGCCGGCATCGACATCCAGGGCTACATCGCGCTGGCGGCGATCGGGAAATACAAGGACGCGATCGCGCTCATCAAGGAGAGCAACCCGCTGCCGTCGGTGTGCGGCCGCGTGTGCACCAGGCCGTGCGAGGTCAAGGGGTGCCGGCGCACGCTCCTGGACGAGGCGGTCGGGATCGACTACATCAAGCGCTACATCAGCGACCTCGACCTCAACAGCCCCGACGTGTACCGGCCTAAGGTCGCGGCCTCGAATGGCAAGAAGGTCGCTGTGGTCGGGGCCGGGCCCGCGGGGCTCTCGGCGGCGTACTACCTGGCGATCAAGGGGTACGAGGTCGAGATCCTCGAAGGGCAGCCCGAGCCGGGCGGCATGCTGCGGTACGGCATCCCCGAGTATCGCCTGCCGAAAGACGTGCTCGACCTCGAGATTGCCCAGATCCTGGGCCTCGGGCCGCGCCTGAAGACGAACACGTTCCTTGGGAAAGACTTCACGCTGGCCAGCCTGCGGGAGCAGTTCGACGCGGTGTTCCTGGGGATCGGCGCGTGGCGCAGCTCGTTGATGCGCGTCCAGAACGAGAACGCGGCCGGCGTGCTCTCGGGCATCGAGTTCCTCAAGGACTTCGGCCTGCGCAAGAAGATCGACATCCACGGCACGGTGGCCGTCGTCGGGGGCGGCAACACGGCGATCGACTGCGCCCGGACGGCGATCCGCCTGGGCGTGGGCGAGGTGAAGCTCCTGTATCGCCGGACGCGCGTGGAGATGCCCGCCAACGACTCCGAGATCAGGGACGCGATCGAGGAAGGCGTGACGATGCAGTTCCTGATCGCGCCGACCAGGGTCGTCACCGACGAGAACGGGGCGCTCAAGGGGATCGAGTGCCAGCGCATGGAACTGGGCGAGCCCGACGCCTCCGGGCGGCGGAGCCCGAAGCCCATTCGCGGCTCCGAATACGTCGAGCCGTGTGACTTCATCATCTCGGCGATCGGGCAGAGCACGACGGTCGCCGACCTGGTGGGCGGGAAGATCCCGAACTTCCTGCCGCAGGGCGAGTCGCTCGGTCTGACCCGCTGGCAGACCGTGCAGGTGAACGAGAAGACGTTCGAGACCACGGTGGACGGCGTGTTCTCGGGCGGCGATGTGGTGACCGGGGCGGCCACCGCGATCGAGGCGATCGCGGCCGGGCGCAAGGCGGCGTACGCGATCGACACTTACATCCGCGAGGGGACGGTGCGGCCGGAGCCCGAGGAGTTCCTCAGCCGGAAGGACGTGTTCTCGAAGGTCGGGATCCACGACCTGCGGTCGCAGGAGAAGAAGGCGAAGCGGCACATCCCGTTGATCCCGATCGATCAGCGGGTGAACAGCTTCGTCGAGGTCGAGTTGGGCTACTCGGCCGCCGACCTGAGCGAAGAGGCCACCCGGTGTCTCGAGTGCGGCTGCGTCGCGCTGTTCGACTGCGACCTCCGGAAGTACGCGACCGAGTACGGCGTGGACGTGAAGCACTTCATGGGCGAGGCGCGGCAGCACGAGCGCGACATCTCGCACCCGCTGATCGAGCTCGACGCCAACAAGTGCATCCTGTGCGGCCGCTGCGTCCGGATCTGCAACGACGTCGTCGGCGTCTCGGCGTACGGCTTCATCAACCGTGGGTTCAGCACCGTGGTCGCGCCGGCGCTCGGCGGGTCGCTGCTGGACACCGAGTGCGTGGCGTGCGGCCTGTGCATCGGCACGTGCCCGACCGGCGCGATCGCGCAGCGCCTCCCGCTGGCCAAGCCGGGGCCCTGGAAAACCGAGTCGACCGAGAGCGTCTGCCACTACTGCGGCGTCGGTTGCCGGATCAACTACGACACCTTCGGCGACACGCTCGTGAAGGTGTCGCGCCACGAACGGAACGACGTGACCTTCGGCAATCACTGCCGGAAGGGACGGTTCGGGTTCAACTTCGTCCACGCGCACGACCGGCTGCTGACCGCGCGCGTGCACAACGGGCAGGCGGCGATCGAGGTGCCCCTGGAAGAGGCGCTGGACCACGCGGCGCTGCGGCTGAAGGAACTGTCCCGCAAGTACTCTCCGCGGGAAATCGCCGTGTTCGTCTCGCCCAGGCTCACCAACGAAGAGATCTACCTTGCGCAGAAGTTCGCGCGGGTGGCGCTCCGCACGCACAACGTGACTTCGTTCAGCCACCTGGTGAACCGGGAGTTCTTCGCTCCCGACGTGCTGGCGACGACGACCTACCCGGAACTCGCCCGGGCGCAGGCGATCCTGGTGGTGAACTCGGGGCTCGACGAGGAGCACTTCGTCGTGGACCTGGTGGCCAAGCGGGCCATCAGGGACGGCGCGAAACTCGTGTACATCGGGCCAAAAGAGAACCGGAGCGCGCGGGTCGCGGAACTGTTCCTCGAGTGCGCGCCGGACTCCGAGACGCTGGTCGTGCAGGCCATCGTCGCCGAGGCGTCGCGCCTGGCCGGCCAGCCTCCGGCAGCGGAACTGGTCGGGGCCATCGCCGGCCTGTCGCCGGCGCAGATCGGCGAGAAGACGGGGGTCGATCCCGCGGCCATCACGGAGGCCGCAGAAATCCTGGCGGGCAGCCAGCGTAAGGTGCTGATCTTCAACCGCGATTACCGCGGCGTCCGGCGCGCGGGCGACGTCTCGTGGCTCGCGGCGGCCGGCACCGCCCTCGGGTGCGGCGTGCTGCCGCTGCACGAGAAGTCCAATGCCCAGGGGTTGCTCGACATGGGCGCGCACCCGGCGTGGTACCCGGGCTATCGCGCGGTGACCGACGCGGGCACCATCGAGGACCTCGAGAAGGACTGGAGCGTGTCGCTGAGGGACCTCGACACCGGCGATGTGGACGTGGCTCGCCTGCTGGCCGAGAAGGCGATCAAGGTGGCGGTGGTGCTCGGCGAGGATCCGCTGGGCGCCGAGGACCTGCCCGCGGAGATTCGAGCGGGCCTCGAAGCCGCGGAGTTCCTGGTGGTGGCCGACCTGTTCGCGACCAGGACGGCCAGGGCCGCGCACGTGGTGTTCCCGATGAGCAGCACGCCAGAGACCTCGGGGACGATGACCAACTCCGAGCGGCGCGTGCAGCTGCTCCGGAAGGCGATCCCGGCGCGGTCGGGCATCGAGACCTGGCGCATCATCACCGAGCTGGCGGCCAGGATGGGACTGCGCTTCAAGATGAATTACCTGGCGCCGTCCGAGGTGTTCGAGGAGATCCGCCGCGTGGCGCCCATCTACCGGTACGTCGAGGTGGGGAGCCAGGGCCCGGACGCGATCTGGGATGCGGCCCGGTCGCCGATGGCCGCTCTCCCCGTCAACGGGGCGGCGACGGGTCCCGCGGTAGGGCCGGTCTCTACCGCGTCTCTCGACTGTCTCGATGTCCGATTCGAGAGGTGGTTCACGGGCCTGTTCGCGGCGCGGTAGGGCGGCTATTGACCTGCTGCCGACCGGCGGTCGATGATTGAGGGTGCCTCGTCGGCGACATGTCGGCGCCGGACCCTGACTCGTCCGTTGCCCGCTCGGCAGTTTTCATTTTGAGAAGGAACTCATGATCGACGCGCATCTCGCCCAGGTTGACCCCGACGTGGCGGCCCTCGTGGCCGCCGAGGAACGCCGGGAGTTCGAGAAGATCCGCCTCATTCCGTCCGAGAACTACGTGTCGCGCGCCGTGCTCGAGGCGACCGGCAGCGTGTTCACCAACAAGTACTCCGAAGGGTACGCCGGCAAGCGGTACTACGAGGGGCAGCAGTGCGTGGACCCGCTCGAGCAGCTCGCCATCCAGCGGGCAAAGTCGCTCTTCGGGGCCGACCACGCGAACGTGCAGCCGTACTCAGGCTCGCCGGCTAACCTCGCGGTGTACTTCGCGCTGCTGAAGCCGGGCGACACCGTCATGGGAATGTCGCTGCCGCACGGCGGCCACCTGACCCATGGCTGGAACGTGTCGATTACCGGCACGTTCTTCCGGAGCGTCCAGTACGGCGTCCAGATCGACACCGGGTTGATCGACTACGGCCAGGTCCGCGAGTTGGCCGTCAAGGAGCGGCCGAAGCTGATCATCGCCGGGGCGACCGCCTACCCGCGTGTCATCGACTTCCCGGCGATGCGCGCGATTGCCGACGAAGTGGGGGCTCACCTGCTGGTGGACATGGCGCACATCGCCGGCCTGGTGGCGGGCGGCGCGCACCCGACGCCCATCCCGCACGCGCACGTCGTGTCCACGACCACGCACAAGACGCTGCGCGGGCCGCGCGGGGCGATGCTGCTGTGCAAGGAGGAGATGGCGAAGGCGATCGACAAGGCGGTGTTCCCGGGCCTCCAGGGCGGCCCGCACAACCACACGACCGCCGGCATTGCCGTCGCGCTGCGCGAGGCGGCCACCGACACGTTCAAGGCCTACGCCCACCAGATCGTCAAGAACGCGCGCGTGCTCGCGGAAGGCCTCGCGGGATACGGGTTCAAGCTGGTGTCGGGCGGCACCGATACTCACCTGATCCTGATGGACGTGACGCCGCGCGGGATGACCGGCAAGGCGTACGCGAAGGCGCTCGACCGCGCAGGCCTCGAGTGCAACTACAACACTGTGCCCGGCGACCCGCGCAAGCCGTTCGACCCGAGCGGCCTCCGGCTCGGGACGCCCGCGTGCACCTCGCGCGGCATGAGGGAACCGGAGATGGCGAAGATCGCCTCCTGGTTCAGCCGCGTCGCCGAGAACGCGGCCAACGAAGCCGAGCTCGATACGATTGCCGCCGAAGTCCGCGACCTCTGCGCGGGCTTCCCGTGCCCGGGGATTGCACTGTAGAACGACGCGACGGCGACGGTGACCGATTCCGTCTGCATAGGCGTCCCGCCACGTCGTCACGCTGCGGGTGACGGCTGGCGACCGGGAGTGGGCCAGGCTCTCCGTTTCCCGACGGGCGGGTCCACGGGACAAGACGACATCCACCCGGTGGATGCCGGCGTCTCCCGCACGGCCATGCGGTGACGCGCGGTCTCCCAATCTACCATGGTGCCATGTCCAACTGCCCGACGTGTGCCGCGCCGCTTCCCGGCGACGCCCGCTTCTGTCCGACCTGCGGCGGGCCGGCGGCGCCTGGACCCGGCGTTCGCGGCCGCGTCGATTCGGCAGTGGAACTACGAATTGCGACCGCGGCGAAGTTGACTATTCAATATCGATCACACGCCTGACGGCCAATGAGGCAGCGAACCCTTGGTCACCGCGACTGACGCCTCCGACCTCTACGGGGTCGTCGTCTCACACGATCTCCTGGCGACAGCTCAGCCGTGCGGGAACGGGCGTCGCATCCAGAAATCCGCGAAGAAGAACACGAGGAGCGCGAGCCCGATCACGATGATCGCGACCAGCGGCCAATCCCACCTCGGTGCGCGAAGTCCCTCTGCCGCGGACCCTTCCGATTCCGTCAGGCGGTCGCCGGCTGTCCTCTCATTTATGACCGGATCTTTAGGAGGCGAAGGGCATTGGCAATCACGAGCAACGACACCCCCATATCGGACGCGATGGCGGCCCACAGCGAGGCGGCCCCGAACAGGGTCAGCACGACGAAGACGGCTTTCACTCCAAGCGAGACCGCGATGTTCTGACGGATAATCGCCAGGGTGCGGCGCGAATGCTGGATCAGCCACGGCACCTTCGCAAGGTCGTCCGACATGAGCGCGACATCCGCCGTCTCGATGGCGGCGTCACTTCCGGCGGCGCCCATCGCGATGCCGAGCGTCGCACGAGCCATCGCGGGCGCGTCGTTGACGCCGTCCCCGATCATGGCGACCGCGCCATACTTGTCCGACAGGCTTTCCACGGCCTTGACCTTGTCCGCGGGCAACAGCTCGGCCATCACCTCGGTGATGCCGGCGTCCCGCGCCACCGCCTCTGCCGTCGGTCGGTTGTCGCCGGTCAGCATTACTATGTGCCGGACGCCAAGCGCTCTCAGCCGAGCGATCGCATCACGTGTCGCCGGACGAACGGCGTCCGCGAGGGCGATCATGCCGCACACATGATCGGCATTGCCCACGACGACCACGCTACGCCCGGTGCTCGCCAACTGCTCGAGTTCGGCGTGCACGGCCGGGGATTCCTGGCGCCGCTCCTCGAGATAGCGGTGGGATCCCAGCCAATACGGCACCCCGTCGATCTGCCCGGTGGCGCCCTTGCCCGGTAGGATGGTGAAGTCCGTCACCCGGGCTGGCGCGACGGCCGTGCGCTCCGCGTGAACCAGCACGGCGTGGGCCAGGGGATGGTCGCTGTGCGTCTCGAGTCCCGCGGCGATGGCGAGCAGTTCCTGTTCGGAATGACCGCTGTGTGGCAGGACGGCGACGACGGCCGGTCGCCCCCCTGTCAGTGTGCCGGTCTTGTCGAGCGCGATGGCCCGAATGGTGGCGGGAGCCTCCACGAAGGCCCCGCCCTTGATCAGCACGCCGTTGCGGGCGGCAGCGGCAAGCGACGCGACCACGCTGACCGGCGTGGAGATCACCAGTGCGCACGGGCATCCGATGACGAGCAGCACCAGCGCGCTGTAGAACCATCGGCTCCATTCGCCGGTAACGAGCGGCCCGAGAAGCGCGACGGCGGTCGCGGTCGCGAGCACGACTGGCGTGTAGACCCGCGCAAACCGCTCAACCCATTGTTCCGCGGGGGCGCGGCGGCTCTGGGCAGAGTCGATCAGGCGGATGATGTGGGACAGCGTGGAGTCCCCGGCGGTCTTGGTCGATTCCACCTCGAGGGCGCCCTCGCCATTGATGGTACCGGCGAAGACCTCGAGACCCGGTTCCTTGAGGACCGGCACACTCTCACCGGTAATGGGCGCCTGGTTGACACTGCTGGTGCCAGCGACCACACGTCCGTCGAGCGGGATTCGTTCCCCGGGCCGGACGGCGAACCGTGCCCCCACCATCGCCTCCGTCGCCGGCACCTCCCTGTGACCGTCGGGCACAACGAGGCGGACGGTGTCCGGGGCGAGTTCCAACAACGCCTCGACTGCGTGCCGTGCCCGGCCGACGCTCCATCGTTCGAGGGCCAACGCGACGGCAAACAGGAACGACACCGTCGCGGCTTCGAACCACTCTCCGATGACCATCGCGCCGCACGCGGCAAGTGTCATCAGCAGGTTCATGTCGGGCCGCAACGCCCGGAGCGCCAACCAGGCGCGTGGCAGAATGAACCAAACACCCGCGAGGACCGCCAGGGCGTAGATGATTCGAGCCGGCACTGGCACTCCGTGCGTCAGGCCCACGCCCTCGGAGCCCACCGCGGCGCTGAGGCTGCCGGCCAGCGCCGCATGGAATCCGAATCCGGCGGCGGTCAGAAGCCCGCTGGCCACCGTGAGCACGGTGCGGATAGTACCGCGTCGTCGGGGACGTTCCCCTTCGTCAGCTGCAATCCACGGCTCCGCGCGCATGCCGGTCTTCGCGACCGCCTCGACGATCATCGCCGGCGTTGCGCCGGCCACCACCGCGACGGACATCCGGCCTTTCAGAACGTCAAACGCGAGGTTGTCCTCACCCTCGACCAGAGGACCAAGCTGCCTGCGAAGGACGGCCACTTCGTCAGCACAGTCCATCCCGTGAATCCGGAACTGGAGGATTCGCCGGTCTGGACGGCTACCGACGCCGGCAGCGTTAGAGGACACGTGTCATTCTCCGTTCAAAAATGCTCGCACGCTACCGGTCGTCACGCCCCGTCGGATAGTCCCGAATCCTGATGGCTTGAAGCACGGGCATGACGAAGATCTTGCCGTCGCCGGGACCTCCCGTCCGCGCGTGCCGCGCGATCGCGTCAATCACGGTCGGAACCGACTCGTCGTCGACGACCGTCTCCAGTTTTGTGAAGTCCGTTTCATCGTACACATCGGGCCCGGTCCCGGACGCCCGCCTGCCGAAACCGCGTACCGTGGACACGGTGACCCCCGGCATGTGCACCAGCGCGTGAAGGGCCTGAATCACATCCTGAAGACGGTCCGTCCTGATGATCGCCTTGATCTCCTGCATTAGAGTTCCACCTCCTTCCGCTCCGGCGCGAACCACTGATAGAGCGTCGGCAACACCAGCAGCGTGAGCGCGGTCGACGTCAAGAGTCCGCCAATCACGACGACGGCCAGCGGGCGTTGCACTTCGGAACCCGGCCCCGTGGCGAAGACCATCGGAATCAAGCTGAGGATAGAGATGCTGGCAGTCATCAGCACGGGGCGAAGCCGCGCCTCGCAGCCGATCCGCACCGCATCAGCGACGCTGGCGCCGTTGTCCTGAAGGTCCGAGATGTACGAGATCAGCACGACCCCGTTCAAGACCGCCACGCCGAAGAGCACGAGGAAACCCACCGAGGCGGGAACCGACAGGTACAGCCCGGTGAGCAACAGCGCGAACACGCCGCCGACCATGGCGAAGGGAAGGTTGACGAGGACGAGGCCCGCCAACCAGACGGAGTCGAAGGTGAACAACAACAGTAAGAAGACCAGGCCCACCACGACTGGCGTGATGATCGTCAGTCGCTGCATCGCCAGCTGCTGGTTCTCGAACTGTCCACCCCAGCTCAAGTAGTAGCCTGGCGGCAGCTCGACGTTCTGGGCGATGCGCTGCTGCGCTTCCTTCACGAAGCTGCCGATGTCACGTCCGACGACGTTGAGTTCGAGGCCGATTCTCCGTTGGCCGTTCTCGCGACTAATCTGCGTCGGCCCTTCGACTGCCTTCAGATCCGCGAGCTGGCCAAGAGATACGCGATACCCGCCGGGAACGTCGACCAGTAGGTTGCCGAGCGCCTCGACCGACTCCCGCCGTTCTTCAGGGAAGCGCAATACGATGTCGAATGCCCGGTTCTGCTGATACAAGCGTGACAACGGCTTGCCGCCGATGGCCAGTTCGATGACCCTGAGCACGTCGCCCGTGTTCGTGCCGTAACGCGCGACCTTGTCCCGATCCACGGTCACGGTCAGGTACGGCTGCCCAGCCAGGCGCTCCACAACCAGGTCGGCGCCGCCACGGATGTTCCCGAGGATGGCGCCCATCTCGCCTGCCTTTCGCCTCAACACGTCGGTATCATCACCAAAGAGCTTGAGGATAATCTGGGCCTTGGTCCCGGCGACAAGTTCGTCGATTCGGCACTGGATCGGCTGGCTGAAGCTGAAGACCATCCCGGGGATGTCCGCCAGCGAGTCGCGCATCTTCTCCGTCAGCTCCTCCCGAGTGTGGGCACTCGTCCACTGCTCGCGGGGTTTGAGCATGCCCACAAAACCCGTCTTGTCGATGCCGCGGGCCTCGATGGCGACGCCCGTCTGGCCCGTCCGCGACACAACCGTCTCCAGCTCCGGGAAACGCTTCAGCCGCTGCTCCACTTCCCCCGCCGTCTTCATCGCGTGCTCGAGGGACACGCCGGGAATCAACTGGACGTCCATGTCGAATGCCCCCTCGTCCATCACGGGGACGAACTCGGTGCCGAGGCGCGGCACGACGGCGATGGCCGCCACGAGTGAGACCCCCGCCACCGATACCACGACCCAACGGTGCCGAAGCGCGATCGCGAGGAGCGGCAGATAGCGCCGTTTGGCCAACGCCAGCAAGGGGCTTTCCTTGTGAACCGGCCTAAGCGTCACCAGACACAACGAAGGAATCACGAACACCGAGAGAAGTAGCGACGACAAGAGCGCCAAGGCCACGGTGTACGCGAGCGGCGAGAACATCTTGCCTTCCATCCCCTGCATCGTGGCGATGGGGATGAAGGTGACGGCGATGATGAGCTGGCCGAAGATGCTCGGCTTCTGGACTTCCACGGCCGCTCGAAGCACCGTGGTCAGCCTCCGGTCTGTCTCCGGGTCCATGGCGAGGTGGCGCTGGACGTTTTCCACCTGGATGATGGCGGCGTCGAGGATCATGCCGATCGAGATCGCCAGGCCACCAAGCGACATGAGATTCGCGTTCAGGCCCGTGAATCGCATGACGATGAAGGTCAGCAGCGCCGAGAGGGGCAGCGCGACGATCACGGCGAGCGCCCCGCGGACGCTGCGCAGGAGCAGGAAGAGAATCACTAGCGCCAGAACAGACCCTTCGGCCAGCGCCTTGAGCACGGTCGAGATGCTTTTTCCGACGATCTCTGAGCGCCTGTAGTACGGAACCATCCGTACGCCGTCCGGCAGCATGTGGTTCGCATTGATTTCGCGGACCTTGGCCTCGACGTTCTTAACTACCTCGCGGCTATTCTCGCCGCGCAGCATCATCACGATGCCGCCCACCACCTCGTGCTGGCCGTTCTTCTGAGAGGCGCCCTGCCGGATAGCGTGATCGATGCGGACGTCTCCGATGTCGCGGATCGAGACCGGTGTGCCGCGCTCGGCCTTGAGGACGATCTTGCGAATGTCGTCCTCGGTGCGGATCAAGCCCACACCGCGGATGATGTGCTGCTCGGACGCAAATGAGACGACGTTACCGCCGACGTTCGAGTTGTTGTTGCGGACGGCATTGGCGACCGCATCGACCGATAGGTCGTACTTCAGCAGTTTGTCCGGGTCCACCAGGACCTGGTACTGCTGCATGTACCCGCCGAACGAGTTGATCTCGGTGACGCCAGCCACGCCCTTGAGCAGCGGCGTGACCATCCAGTCCTGGGTGGTTCGGAGCTTGGTCAGCGCGGCGACATCATTGGCAGCCGGGTCCAGTCTGTCGCTCTCAAGGGTGTACTGGTAGATTTCGCCCATCGCCGTCGCGAGGGGGCCCATCTCGGTCTCCACACCTTCGGGTAGTGTCCGCTCAACCTCGGACACTCGCTCGTGGACCTGCTGGCGGGCGAAATAGACGTCCACGTCGTCGCGAAAGACGATCGTCACGACGGAGATGCCATACTTGGTCACCGACCGCATCATCACGAGCCCGGGGAGACCGCGCATCGCGTTCTCGAGCGGGTACGTGACGAACTGCTCGATCTCCAGCGGCGACATTCCCGCCGCCGTGCTGACCACCTCGACCTGGATGTTCGTGACATCCGGGAAGGCGTCAATCGGAATCGTCCGGACGGCGTAGGCGCCCAGACCCACGATCGCCAGGACCGCCAGGCCGACGACCAGCCGGTTCCGGAGGGACAGTGCCATCAACCGTTCAAGCATTGCAGGTGCCTCTCACCAGGTGGCGGCTACTCACCGGCCAGCGTCGATTTCAGGAGTTCCGCCTTGAGGTTGAACGCCCCGGCGACGACCACCACCTCGGATCCGCTCAGACCCCGAAGGACCGCCCGGCGGGTGCCCACGCGGTCCCCGAGCTCCACCGGGCGTGCCACGAACTTGTCCGCGCCTTCGCGAACGAACACCACCGACTCGCCGCCGATGGTCTGAACGGCTTCCTGCGGGACCGTGAGCACGTCGCGTGAGCTGACCGCGTCGGGCAGTTCGCCTTGGATGTACATGTTGGGCTTGAGCAGCCGGCCCTCGTTGCGGACCAGGACCCGCACCTTGACGGTGCGCGTCTTTTCGTCCACGACGTCGCCCACGTGATCCACGCGCCCTAGCCAGACACGCTCCGGGTAGATGCCGGTCGTGATACGCACGTCTCGGCCGCGGGCCACATGCGGCAGGTCAGCCTCCCGGGCGTCGAGAAGCGCCCAGAGGTTGGAGAGATCGGACACAGTGAGCAGCATCTTCTGCGGCTCAACGTGCTGCCCGTTGATCACGTCGCGCTCGACGACGTGGCCGGAGATCGGTGCTGTCAGTTTGAGGTAGGGCTCTGTGAGATCGTCCATCGCCGCCGTGCCGTTGTTCGGCCGGCGGGCCTGGCGGAGCAGTTCTTCTACGGCGGCCTGGTCGAGGCCGTAGGAGTGCAGATTCGATTCGGCGACGGCGAACTCGCTCGAGGCGTTCTCGAACTCGGTTCGTCTCCGGAGGTGCTCCTTCTGGTCGATCGCTTCCTGCTTCAGGAGGATCGCCGCCCGCTCGAACTCGCGGCGCGCGAGCTCCAGCTTGGCGCCGGTCTGGATGTAGACGGTCTTGGCCTGCGCCAACGCAGGCGCATGCACGGTCACGAGCACTTGATTCTGGCGAACGTCGTCGCCCACCTGGGCGCCGACGAATATGACCTTGCCGTCGAGGAGCGAGGTGATCTGGGCCGTGTGCCGGGGATCGAGCGCAATGACGCCGGGGATGGTGATCCCTCCCGTCACCGTCGCCCGAGTGGCCGCGGCCACATCGATGCCCCATTTCTTCTGCACCTCGCCGGAGGCGCGAACGGTGTTCCGCTCTTCGGTCTTGCCGAACGACTTCGACTCCTGCGCTTCAGGCTTCGGGCCGTCGGCGCTGGTGGCCTTGCACGCGCCGCAGGCGACCAGGCCGAACAGCGCCAGACGGATCCATTGGCTCTTCATCGCAGTTCCTTTCCCTGGGCCGGCCCGGCAGTCCCTGAGGCCGCCTCGTACTGAAACAAGCTCATCTGGTAATCGAAGCGTGCACGGTTCTGGATCCGCAGTGCCTCGCGAAGCGACCGCTGGGCGTCCAGGTAGTCGATCAACGTGGCCGCGCCGCTTCTGTACGAGGCCAACACGATGTCGCGCGCCTCGAGCGCGTTCTTCAGGTACTCACCCTCGACGTAGCTCAGCCGCCGCCGGCTGACATCCACCGCGTTCAAGGCCTGCTGGACGTCCAGGGAGACCCTCGTTTCCGCAGCCACGACTCGGGCGGCAGCCTGGCGCTCCTCGGCGCCGGCCCGCGCCAGGCCGCCTTCGTTGTGATTGAACAGCGGCACCGGGATCGCGAGGTTGAACACCAGGCCGGTCGTGCCGAAGTCGCGCTTCAGCCCGGCGCCGACGGCCAAGGACGGCGTGCGCAGGGCACGCTGGAACTCGAGCCCCGTACGGGCCCGGTCCTGTTCCCGACGCGCGGTCTCGACGTCTGGCCGGTTTGCGAGGGCTCGCGCAAGGACCGCCTGCGCGCCCTCCGGCAGCGCAATCGCGGCCGGCGCCGATGGGAAGCCATCGACCGTGTCGAACGGCTGGTCGAGCGGCCTGACGTTCAACAGCGCGAGGAGCGTGCTGCGCGCATTCCTCAGCGCGAGTTCCGCGGCAAACGCATCATCGGCAAACCGGAAGCGCTCTACCTGCAGGCGGCGCAGTTCCACGCCGGATAGTTCGCCCTGCTCATATCGGGCGCGGTTCAGCGCCAGCACCTTGTCGATCTCCTCGAGCGTGGTGCGCGCCACCTCGTCGTCCGCCTTGGCGAGGACCACCTGCATGTAGGCACGACGGACCTCGAAGCGCAGCTGGCGGAGGGCGTCCCGGACCGAGGCCCGCGACGCCTCGACGCCATGCTGAGCCTGCTCGGTCCGAAGCCGCCGGCGTCCGCCCGGTTCGAGTTCCTGTTGGACGCCGAAGGCCAGTTCCTGGTTGTCGAAGAACGGGAGACGGTTTTGCTGAGAGAGGGGGATCCCCTCCGAACTCAGCGTGAAGGCCGGGTTCGGACGCTTCCTCGCGCCCATGACGTCGGCCTCCGACGCGACGACACCTTGTTGTGCGACGACGAGCAGCGGGTTGCGCGCCTCCGCGGTCCGAAGCGCGTCTTCGAGCGAGAGCTTGGCGGGGAGATCGGGTCCCTGTGCGTACAGGGTTCCACCCAACACCACGCCAAGGACGGCTATGCACACACTTCTCATAAGAGTCCGACAGTCCTGGGGGCGAGCAGTTGTCTTGGAACGGAAGAGCGCGACTTACGCGGTGAGTTGGGGAGGCCGGTCGAGCGGAGGGTGGTACAGCTCGGATGGCGCGAGGCAAAGATGGCTGCGGTTGTCGGCGAACACCGCGGACACGGAGGTGTAGACGAGGGTGATCTGGAAGCGAACCTGCACGTCCACGTAGTGCGAACAGGAGAAACAGTCGTCCGGACCGTCGTGGTCGGCGTCGCCTGGCGGGGCCTCGCCAGGCGTCTTGCAGGCCGAGTGCTGTGCGCCCGCGCCGGCGGGCACGCCTGGCGCCACCGGTTCGCGGTTGTGCACGCACAGGGCGTGGCCGCACAGATGGGCTGTCGTCCCTGAGAGGAGCAGGATGGCAAACATCCGGGCCACGAAGCGGAATCGAGCGGATCTCAGGATGAAAGGCCTCAGGTGGGGGCGCTGGGACAGAAGGATGCTAGCCCACCACGATGCTGGCGCGCAAGTCCCGTCGGGTATAATCGGCGTCGATGGGTCCCATCCGACCGCGAGTGCCCGTCGCCGTCTCTGGCGTTCTGGCCGCGGGCTGCCTGATGGCAGTCCTCAGCGGGCAGCAGGGCATGGTTCGCCCCACGGCTCCGGTCGTTCCCAATGCCGCGCCGCAAGTGGCCGCGCTCACCAACGGCACGCTCCCCATCGTCGCCGAACACCGATACCGGATCGCGGCGAAAATCCGGCCGTTGCTGCTGTTCTGGATCGGCAAGGACAACGTCGGGGGCGCGCGGCTGCGATGGCGGCGGGGCGAGAACGACGAGCGCGGATACGACGTGCTGATCGGGTCGGATCCGGACCGGGCACCCCGGCGGGTCAACCGATGGGGGTTCATCCTCGAGGAATCCCGGAGCGGGGGAGCGACCGTCCTCGGGGTGATGAAGAAGAGCGACGAGAAAACTCTGAACGAGGCGACGTCGCACGTCGCCAGCGAGGCGAATGAAGGGGTCGTCTTCAAGATGATCCAGGCGACGATCGACCGGTCGGAGTCTGTGGCAAGGGTCACGATCTCGAAGGCCGGCCGCGACTACTCGTACCGCGAGCTCGACGCGTTGCTCGAGGTCCTGCTGAAGGAAACGTCCCCGCCGAAGATCCGGAAGACGCCGGTGCCGCCCGGCGGACGGTCCGGTCTGCTGACAGGGATCGTCGAGCTGCTGCACGACGCGGTGGAAAGCGTGCACCGGGCGGGAAAGGCCCCGGGGAAGAAGAGCCTCGCCTATGCCTACTACGCCAAGCAGTACGACGTCGCCCGCATCTCGTCGGAGATTCAGAGGAACGCCAGGTACGGCGGAACCACCTACGCGAAACTCCTGAAGTCCGACTTCGAGGTGCGTGCGCGGGGCGAGTCGTGGACCGAGAGTTTCGCGATCGTGTGCGGGCTGGACGGGCCGCTGGCCGAGATCCCCGTCTTCCTCACCTATCAGCCCAGGTGGTGGTTCAAGGTCGAGATGACGCTCGACGAGCGCGAGGTGTTCTGAGCCTGACGGCGTTCCGGATCGCGCCTGTCGGCTGCGTGCTATTATTTCCGCGACGTTGGCTCCCTTTGCTGCTCCCGTTGCGAGGTCTGCCATGACCGAGAAGAAATCCTGGGGTTCGACCGTGGTCGGTTGGTTCATCGTCCAGGAGGACGGGCAGGCGGCGACCGACGGTGTCGCCCCCGCCACGGCCACGCCGGATGATGACGCGGCGTTGATTGCCGCGGCCGCGTCGGCGCAGCCAGCCACCACATTCTTCCAGCAGGAACCGCCGCCGCCGACCGACGGCCAGGTCGCGTTCGACGAGGTGTTCGACGCGGCTGGAATCGACGTCTCCGAACGCGAGCGCGTGGGAAAGGCCCGGCAGTTGCTCGGCAGCCTCCCGGCCGAAACGCCCGTGGCCGTGAAGAAGCAAATCGTCGAGGCGTCCCTCAAGGCGTTCGGCGTACCGATCGACAACATCATCGAGGCCGGCGTGGCCGAGGTCCAGGCGCTCGAGGGGTACATCCGGAAGAACGCGGGCGACACGCAACTCGTGCTCGAGGAGTCCACGAAGCGCATCGCGCAGTTCCAGGACGAGGTCCGCAAGCTGAAGGCCCGCATGGAGCAGCAGATCCAGCAGCAGCAGGGCGTGGTGGCCGCCTGCAACGCAAGGAAGCTGGATATCCAGCACGTGCTCGAGTTCTTCGGCCAGGAGGCGGTCGCGCGCGTGGTGCAGGCCTCGCCGCGGCTCCACGACCCGTCGGCGGCCGGCCCCAGCGCGTAACGCCGCGCCTAGCTGGAACCCGCCGCAACAAGTTCCGTAGTACGTGGTGATCGGTTCGGGATTCTCGAAGGGGGCTGACGTGGCAGAAGTCGGATTCTTCAAGCGCCTCGGAAACCTGTGGAAGGGGTTTCTCTCGATCTGGATCTCCGACGTGGAGAAGGAGCATCCGGAGATCGCCTACGAGAACGCCATCAACTCGATGGTGGAAAAGTACTCCAAGCTCAAGTCCGCCACGGCCGCCATCATCCGGCGCCGTGAGGACACGAGCGAGCGCTTCCAGAGAGTGACCAGGGAGCTGGCGCAGACCGAGGCCGAACTCGGTGTCGCCATGGACACCAGCCAGGACGATGTCGCGCTGATCCTGCTGCAGAAGAAGAACCAGCTGACGGCAGACATCGGAGATCTGAACGCGGAGATGGAAGGCGCGCAGCGCGACGCCGACTCCGCGAAGACCTCACTGATGAGCGTGCAGGCCGAGATTCGCAAGCTGCAGGCCGAGCGCGTCTCGATGCTGGCGAAGATGCAGTCGGCGCAGGCGCGCATCAAGATCCAGGGACAGCTGGACGGCCTGTCCGTGGATGCCGAGGTGAAGGCGCTCGAGAACGTCCGCGAGCACATCAAGAACACGATCGCCGAGGCCAACCTTGGCAAGGAACTCTCCGAGGCGTCGCTCGACGCGAAGCTGCAGGCCGTGCGCTCGCAGGTGGGCGAGGTCCAGGCCAAGCAGCAGCTGGCCGAACTGAAGGCGAAGCGGGCCGCCGCGCAGGCCGCGCAGGGGACGAAGACGCTCTGAAGCAGGATCCTATGAAACTCACTCCATTCGCCAAGCTGTTCATCACCGTGGTGGTCGTGGCCGTGCTCGGGTATGCCTTCTGGTATTACAAGGGTACGGACCTCAGCACGTGGGCGGTCGGCGACAAGCCGGCCTCCACGCAGGCGGCTGACACGCCCGGCGTCAACGACTTCGACGCGCTCAGGAACGCGCCATCCGACCCGGAGCGGGGCTTCGGCTCCACGGGCGTGACCGCGACGAGCCTGGCGTCGGGCGGAAAGCTGTCGCGCACGCTCGTTGTCGGCATCAACACGTGGGCGGGCCATGCGCCGGGCGTCGTATTCAACGGCGGAATGGATCCGGGCGTTGCGTCGAACTACCGCAAGAAATATGGCCTCGACGTGAAGTTCGTGCTGCTCGAGGACCCGAGCGCCAAGCTGGCGGCGTTCCGCAAGGGCGACATCGACATCATGTGGGACACGGTGGACAACTGGGCGCGCGAGGCGTCGATCCTCGAGGAGAACGGGGCGAGGGCGAAGTCGATCCTCATGCAGGACTGGTCGCGAGGCGGCGACGGCATCGTGTCGCTCTCGTCCATCAAGTCGATCGAGGACCTGAAGGGCCGGAAGGTCGCCTGCACGCAGTTCACCCCGTCGCACTTCCTGCTGCTATACCTGCTCGCGCAGTCGGGCCTGCCGCCCGACGACCGCAACGCGCTCGAGAAGGGCATCATCTTCACGCAGGACGCGCCGGCCGCGGCGGCCATGTTCAAGGCCCGGCAGGTGGATGCCGCGGTGACCTGGGAACCCGACCTCTCGGCGGCTGTGACCGCGCGCGGCGACGAGGCGCATGTGCTCGTATCCACGACCGCGGCGACCAACATCATCGCCGACACGCTGGTGGCCCGTCAGCAGTTGGTTGACCAGGCGCCGGGCACCGCGCGCGACTTCGTGCAGGGCTGGTTCGAGGGGATCGAGATGATCAAGCGCGATCCGGCGTCGTCGTACGCGCTGATCGGCCGTGCGCTCAAGCTCGACGCCGACACCGTGTCCGGGATGCTCTCCGGCCTCAAGCTGACGACGTTCGCCGACAACGCGCAGTTCTACGGCCTCACCGGCGGGAAGTCGCACTACGAGACGCTGTTCGACACGGCCTTCGTGATCTGGCGCAAGAAGGGCCTCGTCACGCGGCCGGTGTCCGGCAAGGACTGGGCGGACACCCGGTTCATCTCGTCGCTCGCCGCCATGTACCCCGGGCAGAAGGTCGAGGAGCCGAAGCTGGCCGCGCATCCCGCGAGCGCCGAGGACCGGGCGATCATCAACAAGCAGATCCAGATCCACTTCACGCCCGGGTCCGACGAGATCATGGCCGGCTCGTTCTTCGTCCTCGACGCGCTGGGCGAGACGATGACCTCGTTCGGGAACACGTACCTCCGCGTCGAGGGAAACACCGACTCGACCGGGTCGCCGACCGCGAACATGACGTTGTCCGAGCGTCGCGCGCTGGCGGTGAAGAACTACGTGCTCAAGAACTTCCCGAACATCCAGGCGGTCAGGTTCCAGACGATCGGGCACGGCTCGGCGAACCCGGTCTCGACCAACACGACCGAGACGGGCCGCCAGTTGAACCGACGGACCGACATCAAGGTGGTTCTCGTCACGCAGTAGGCTCCTGACTCCTGACTACGATGAAGTCCGATTGGTTCGCTCTTCGCGCCCCGTTGCCGCGCACCATCTCGGTGGTGCTCGGCTTGGTGGCGCCGGTCATCGTCCTCGCCGGGTGGTGCCTGGTGTCCTACGGCCGGCTGGCGCCGGCGGACTTTCTGCCGTCGCCGACCGAGGTCGTCCGCGGCACGCTGCAGTTGTTCATCCAGTACGATCTGGGGCTGGCGATCTGGATCTCGACCAAGCGCATCCTGATCGCGTTCGCGCTGGCCTCTGCGCTCGCGCTGCCGCTCGGCGTCCTGATGGGCGCGTTCGAGCCGGTCAACCGGATCTTCGAGCCGATCATGGCGCCGCTGCGGTACATGCCGATCTCGGCGTTCATCCCGCTGCTGATCCTGTGGTTCGGCATCTACGAGTCGCAGAAGGTTGCGTTCCTCTTCCTCGGCGTCTTCGTGTACCTGCTCCCGGTCGTCGTGACGGCGATTAGGGCGGTGCCCGACGAACTCGTGCAGACCGCGCTCACGCTCGGCGCGTCGCGGTGGCAGGCGGTGCGGACCGTGCTGCTGCCGGCGGCGCTGCCCGAGATCTTCGACTCGTTCAGGGTGATGAACGCCATCTCCTGGACGTACGTGATCCTCGCGGAAGCGGTCAACCCGGAGCACGGCCTCGGCTACATGGTGGAACTCGCCCGCACCCACCAGAAGGCCTCGTGGTCGTTTGCCGGCCTGCTGGTGATTGGCGGCATCGGCCTCCTGACCGACGCCCTCATCCGAGCCTGCTCGGCCATGCTGTTCCGCTGGAGGGAGAAGGCCGCATGAGCGAGGTCGTCCCGAAGCTCCGCATCAAGGACCTGGGCATCACCTACGTCGAGCAGAACGGGCGCCGCACCGAGGCCGTCCGCGACGTGTCGATCGACGTCATGGACAAGCCGGGCCTCGGCGAGATCATCGTCTTGCTCGGGCCGTCCGGCTGCGGCAAGTCCACGATCCTGAAATCGGTGGCCGGCCTGCTCCGGCCGACGACCGGCGAGATCCTGCTCGACGGCAAGAAGATTCAGTCGGTTGGCCCCGACCGCGGCATGGTGTTCCAGGCCTACACCTCGTTCGGCTGGCTGACGGTCCGGGAGAACGTCGAGTACGGCCTGCGGCTGCGGGGGGTGCCGAAGTCCGAGCGGCACGAGCGCTCGAAGCGTTACCTGAAGTCGGTCGGCCTCGAGGAGTTCGCCGATCACTACCCGAAAGACCTCTCGGGCGGCATGAAGCAGCGGGTGGCGATTGCCCGGACCCTCATCAACAAGCCGCGCGTTGTCCTGATGGACGAGCCGTTTGGCGCGCTCGACCCGTACACGCGCTGGGAGATGCAGGGATTGCTGCTCGACGCGTCGAGGACCGAGGACAACACGATCGTGTTCGTGACGCACGACGTGTCCGAGGCGGTCTACCTGGGCGACTCGGTCTACGTCCTCTCGAGCCGGCCGGCGCGCGTCCTGTACCGCGTGGACGTGCCGTTCTTCGAGGTGCGCGATATCGGCCTCAAGTCCTCGTCCGAGTTCCGGGCCATCGAGAAGACACTGCTCGAGATGCTCTACGCCCCGGTGTCTCAGCCCGCGTAGAAGTGACGCATGGCTACGCCCGATCGGCCGAAGGCGCCCGTCGTCAAGCCCGTTGCCGCCCCGGCCGACGCCGTCCGGCCGCGCACCTGGCAGAGCCCTGTCACGCCGGCGATGAGCCCGGCGATGATCAGCGCGGTGAAGGATGCCGCGAAGGCCGCGATCCTCGAGAAGCGGCCCTACCTCGAGTTCGCGTTCTCGAACCCGTTCAACCTGTCGCTGTTCGGCGGCACCCTCGCGGCGGCCGGCCTGACGCTCAACCCGTTCCTCGCCATCCTCGCTGTCGGCCTCGAGGCGCTGTGGTTGCTGTACGCGCCCGACTCGAAGCGGCTGCGCCACCTGCTCTGGGATCCGAGGTTCGACAAGATCCGGCAGGTGCTCGTCGCCGAGGAGCGAGGCCAGCGTGTGGCGCTGCTGGCGCCGCCCGAGCGCGAGCGGGTGGACGGGTTGATCGCCCGCCAGGCCGAGATTCACCGCCTCGCCTCGCAGAACCCGTCGTTTACCGGCGAGCTGTTGCGCAGCGAGTTGACCAAGACCGAGCGGCTGGTGGACGCGTTCATCGACATGGCTGTCACGTCGGCCCGGTACGACGCGTACCTCCGGTCGGTGAATCTCGACGCGCTCGATGCCGACCGCGCCCGCCTGGAGCGCGACATCAAGTTCGGCAAGGACGGCGACCCGCAGATCGGCCTCGCGAAGAAGAACCTGGCGATTATCCTCAAGCGCCAGGACAAGATGAAGGAGATCCGGCGCTACCTGGACGTGGCGCGCGGACAGCTCGACCTGATTGAGAACTCCTTCCAGCTCATCGCCGACAACATCGTCACGATGCAGTCGCCGCAGGAACTGTCGGGGCAGCTGAACGAGTTGCTGGACGGCGTGGAGTCGATTCGCCAGACCGCCGTCGAAACCGAATCGATGCTGACGACGATGGCATAGCGATAGTCGGAACTGACGATGAGGGGTCGGTGCTGCCTGCCACGCCGAAGTCGCGGAGCGACGAAGGCGGGACGATGAGGGGTCGGTATTCGGATCGGTCGTCTCGAGGGAGAGCATGACGGAACCTCGACTGTTTCCACCGTGGGCTGATGACCTCCGCCGGCGCTACTTGCGCGGCGAAGCGTCGATGTTCGTCCTCCACGGCAACGTGTTCGACTCGGTCGTCCACGAGCAGCGGATGCTGACGCTGACCGATTTCCTGACCGGGGCGCTGCTCAAGGATTCGCGCCAGACGATCGCGGTCTACAACCTGGCGACGGGCGTCCGGTTCGCGCGCCGCGAGGCCGGTGTGTCGGGGTTCGAGGAGGCGGTGCTCGCCATCGAGAAGCCGAAGGCGCTGGCCTCACTCGAGCGGGTGTTGATCGGCGGCTCGAAGGTCGCTGTGATCCTCGAGTACGCCGAGGCGATCGCGCCGGCAGGCGACCCGGCCTTCCAGGCCGACTCGGACCGCGCGGCCGTCATCACCCTCCAGCGATGGTCGTTCCTGCCGGAGATCGATCGCGGCGACAACCTGGTCCTGCTGGTCGCCGAGAACCTCAGCGAACTCTCGCCGAAGATCGTCTCGAACCCCAAGGTGGGCGTCGTGGAGGTCCCGATGCCGGACCTCGAGGCGCGGCGAAGCGCGGTGCGCCTGGCCGACCCGCGCCTGGCCGACAAGGACGTGGAGCGCTACGCCGAGGCCACGGCGGGGCTGAAGGCGATCCAGATTGCGTCGATCCTCGCCCCGTCGCCGGCGGCCGAAGACGATGCGCGCGAGCGCGAGACGTTCATCGCGAGCATCCTGAGCGGGAGCGCCGACGCCGCGGCCCGCGCGCGCAAGCTTGGCGTGCTGACCGTCGCGCTGTCGCGCGACGAGATTCGGAAACTACTGGCGCCTGGCGCTCCCGATCCGGTCGCCACCGCGCTCGACGCCGCGGAGCGCGCCCGCAGGGAGGCGGACCGGCTCATCGCCCGCCGCAAGCGGGAGATCCTCGAGCGGGAGTGCTTCGGCCTGGTCGAGTTCGTCGAGCCCGCTTACGGCTTCGACGTCGTCGGCGGCATGGAGGAAGTGAAGAAGGACCTGCTGCTCGTGGCGGAGAACATCCGCGAGGGACGCACGAGCCGAGTGCCCATGGGCATTCTCTTCACCGGCCCGATGGGCACTGGCAAGACGTTCGTGGCCGAGGCCTTCGCCAGAGAGTGTGGCCTCACGACGATCAAGCTGAAGAACTTCCGCTCGAAGTGGGTCGGGGCGACCGAGGGCAACCTCGAGAAGATCCTGACTGTCATCAAGGCGATTGGCCAGGTCGTCGTCATCATCGACGAGGGAGACCGGGCCTTCGGCAACACCGACAGTGAAGGGGACGGCGGGACCTCCTCGCGCGTGATCGCGCGCATCAAGGAGTTCATGTCGGATACGTCCAACCGCGGACGCATCCTGTTCCTGGTGATGACGAACCGCCCCGACAAGCTCGACGTCGATCTCAAGCGCGCCGGTCGGCTGGACCGGAAGATCCCGTTCCTCTATTCGCAGACGCCAGAGGAAGTCGAGCAGGTGGCGCGCGCGCTCGTGCGCAAGAACCGGATCGTCACGGCGGTCGATTTCGCCTCGATTCGCGACACCTTCTCGTCGAAGCTGGTGGGCTACAGCAATGCCGATGTCGAGGCGGTCCTGCTGATGGCCAACGACGATGCCGCGCGGGCAAACGGGGGAGCGGCATCGGTGACCGCGGAGCACCTGGCCAGGGCTGCCGCCGACTACTTCCCGAGCCGGGACGCGGAACTGCTGGATTACATGGAACTGCTGGCGGTGTTCGAGTCATCGAGCCGCCGGCTCCTGCCGGCCAAGTACGCGTCGATGACCTCCGAGGAACTCGACGTGCGGTTGCGCGCGCTCAGGGCCGTCGTCGGAAACCGGCGGTAGCCACCGCCGATATTGCACGGGCGACCGGTCGGTTGCCCCTGGGGCTTCTTATTGTCGTCGACACCACAGTCAGTCTCGAGGAGGACGCGTGGATATCAAGCGGGCGATTATCGACCTGGCCCCCGCATCGATCGTCCGGCTGTTCGCGGGACCCTACGTGGCGGGCAAGGGTCTCGAGAGCGGCGTGCGCAAGGCAGACGAGATCTGGCAGGCGGGCAAGCTGCAATCGACCGTGGACCTGCTGGGGGAAGAGGTCTTCAAGCGCGAGGACGTCGAAGCGACCGTGGCGCTGTACTTCCGCATGGTTGACGCCCTCGCGGGCCGCACCTACACGAGCATGTCCCTCAAGCCCACCCAGCTGGGGATCCACGAGAGCGAAGCCTATTGCCTGGAGAACATCCGCAAGGTGGTGGGTTACGCCGCGTCGCGGCAGCTCCATGTGACCGTGGACATGGAGGACCGCCATTTCACGGATGTCACCCTGCGGTTGTTCAAGGCCCTGCGCGACCAGTTCGACAACGTCGGCACGGTCCTGCAGTCGCGCCTGTTCCGCACGAAGGACGACATCCTCGCCCTGCACGCCAGGCGCTGCAAGGTCCGCATCTGCATCGGCATCTACAAGGAACCCCGGGAAGTCGCCTACGTGGACAAGCCCGCGATGAAGGAGAGGCTGTTCGAATACGTGCAGCTGCTGCTGGACAAGGGCCACTACCCCGAGATCGCCACCCACGACGAGCCCCTGATCCGGCGCGTCATCGACGACCTCGACAAGCGGGGCTGCCCCAAGGACGCCTACGAGTTCCAGATGCTGCTCGGCGTGCCTCGCCACCAGATCCAGGAAGAGATCGTCAGGGACGGCCGCGTGATGCGCCTCTACGTGCCCTTCGCCGAGGAGTGGGAATACGCCATCGCCTACTGCAAGCGCCGCATGGCCGCCAACCCGATGATGGGCGCCTACGTGATGAAGAACCTGTTCCGCTCGTAGGCCGTCCTCCCATACGAGCCGCACGGGCCGTTTCGTCGTCGTCCCCAGCTGCGCTGCGACGTGGTATCCTCACCGCGCACGCTGCGCGAACGGCTCCTCGAGTACAACATGCCCAAGAAATCAGCGAAGAACGCCGGTACCGGCGCCAACCTCGGATTCGAGGCCACGCTCTGGGCCGCGGCCGACAAGCTGCGGAACAACATGGACGCCGGCGAGTACAAGCACGTGCTGCTCGGCCTCATCTTCCTGAAGTACATCTCAGACGCCTTCGACGAGCACCGGAAAGTGCTCGTGGCCAACAAGGCCGATGGCGCGAATCCGGAGGACCGGGACGAATACCAGGCTGAGAACGTGTTCTGGGTGCCGAAAGAGGCCCGCTGGGTGCATCTCCAGGCACACGCCAGGCAGGCGACGATTGGCGCCCTACAAGGGCCGCATCTACGACCCGTGCTGCGGGTCGGGCGGCATGTTCGTGCAGAGCGAGAAGTTCGTCGAGGCCCACGGCGGCAAGCTGGGGGACATTGCCGTCTACGGCCAGGAGTCGAATCACACGACCTGGCGCCTGGCGAAGATGAATCTCGCGATCCGCGGCATCGACAGCAATCTCGGCGAGGAGCACGCCGGCAGCTTCCACCGCGACCTCCACAAGGATTTGAAGGCCGATTTCGTCCTGGCCAACCCGCCGTTCAACGACAGCGACTGGGGCGGGGAGCGCTTGCGCGAGGACGTGCGCTGGAAGTACGGGGCGCCGCCGTCCGGGAACGCCAACTTCGCCTGGGTCCAGCACTTCATCCATCACCTGGCGCCGGCCGGCATCGCCGGCTTCGTGCTGGCCAACGGCAGCATGTCGTCCAACCAGTCGGGCGAGGGGCGAGATCCGCAAGGCGATCGTCGAGGCCGACCAGGTGGACTGCATGGTCGCGATGCCCGGCCAGTTGTTCTACTCGACGCAGATTCCAGTCTGTCTATGGTTCATCGCCCGCGACAAGCGGAACGGGCGGTTCCGGAACCGGCGGGGCGAGACGCTCTTCATCGACGCCCGCAAGATGGGGATGCTGGTCGACCGCACTCACCGGGAGCTGAACGACGAGGACATCGCCAGGATCGCCGGCACCTACCACGCGTGGCGGGGAGACAAGGGCGCCGCGAAGTACGAAGACATCGCAGGGTTCTGTAGGCGGGCGACGCGTGACGAGATCGCCGCCCACGATTTCGTCCTGACGCCCGGGCGATACGTGGGAGCCGAGGCCGCCGAGGAGGACGACGAACCGTTCGGGGAGAAGATGAAGCGGCTGGTCGCCACCCTGCGGCAGCAGCAGGCCGAGGCGACGACGCTCGACGCCGCCATCGTCGCCAACCTGCGCGAGTTGGGCTTCTGGGCGGACACGCCATGACCTCCGAGACGCTGAAAGGACCGATCGCCGGCGGTGAAGCGCTGAACGTCGAGTTCAAGGGCGAGCAGCGATCGGCCCTGAACGACAGTGACCTGGTCGAGGCCGTGGTTTGCCTCGCCAACTGTACCGGCACGGAACCATCATGGCTGCTGATCGGCGTCGAGGACGACGGCTCCGTGACCGGAGCTTGCCCACGGCACGGCAACGCGACCGAGCCTCACAAGGTAGCCGCCTTGATCGGAGTGAGCAATTGTGCAAGAGGCTCTTGCACAATTGCCGCGGTGCCCTCAGAAGCGCCGCAAAGGTCTTCGGCGTCTAAGATCACAATCTGTGACCTTAGACCAGAGCGAACGCCGCGCGTTTCCGCTCACCGCCGCGGAACTCCGGCGTTTGCGGTCACAA
>JADGOB010000169.1 GCA_017883185.1 Acidobacteriota bacterium | reverse complement strand
GCGACCACCGGGTGCCTGCTCGTGATTGGCCCATACCTGCTCTACGTCCACACGCAGTTCCCGCGGGAGGCCGCTTGGGTGCTGAGAAAGTACCTCGGCGCGTTCACGAGCACCCTGGACCAGCACTCCGCACCCTTCTACTTCTACATTCTGAAGACGGGCGTTGTGTTTGGAGAGCTGATCTACGTCCCCCTGCTGCTCGGGCTCCATGGTCTCGTCACGCGGCGTGCGGATTGGAAGCTGGCCTTGCTGACAGTGTGGTGGCTCCTTCCGGTGCTGGCCTTCTCGTTCGCCGAGACCAAGCGGTCCACCTACCTGCTGATTTCGGCTCCGGCGTTCTTCGTCCTGCTGTCCCACTACTGGTTCCAGATCCACGGCCACCTGCAGCAGGGGCGCCTGAAGGCGCGATGGGCCGTCTACGCGCTCCTGACCCTCCTGATCGCGTTGCCGGTGCGATACACGATCGACAGGGTGACGCCGTTCGAGAACCGGTTCCGAACCCCGGGATGGTCCGCGGACGTCAAGTCTATGAAGGACCGGCTCGGCGCGAGGGATGACGTCGTGGTGTTCAACGTCGAGCACAATATCGAAGCGATGTTCTACTCGGGCCTCACAATCTACGATTTCGTCCCGGACGAAGCCACGATCCGGCGCGTCACGCGGAGCGGTTACCGTGTCGTGATCAACGACGATGGCAGGCTGGGATCGAGGATTTCGGCGACGGCGCAGGTGGAGGTGGTGAGGCTGAGCCCGGCCGTCGGGCGCGAATGAGGACCACCACGTTGAGGATCGCCGATCTCAGAGGCCGTTGCTGTGTTCGAATCGAGCGACGGCACCTTTGGGTGGAGCCAGGCGCCCGCCGGCCTCAACGGCGTTTTCGCGTCCCGACGTGGCGCGGGCACCCAGGGCGCCACCTAGTAGACGACCGGCGGTGGATAGCGCGACTCGTCCAACACCGGGCGCAGCTCCCGCACCGCGTTCGATAGTTGCCGGGCCGCGTCGAGGACTGCCGACGCCAGCGGCTGTCCAGCTGGCATCCGCTCGCTGGTGAGTTGAGCGGTCGCAGAGTAGTGCCACACGGTGAGCGCGCCGCCCCGGAACCTGTCGAGCACGCCAAGCCCGAGCTTGCGAATGTCGCGCAACGTGCACTCGATGTTGTGCAGCGCGTCGGCGGCCTTCAGCGCCGCCTCGTCCTCGGATGCGTTCGCCAGCTTGTTCAGCTGTTCTTTCTTCCGCTCCAGCCAGTCGCGCGCCGGCCTGCCGTCGTTCTTCGACTCGGTCACCGCCATCACCAGCGAGAACACCTCCGGGCCAAGAACTGCCGGCAGGAACTCGAGAAACGTCGCCCTGAAGACCCACGCGTCGGCCGGAACAGAGAACCACCCCGCGCCCGCCGCCTCGCTCAGGCGGCGCTGGAGATCGCCGTTCCCGTACTTCGCATCCTCCACCGTGTCGTGCAGCAGGCCGGCCACGACCAGGTCCTCCCGGTAGCCGTGGTCCTCCAGGATCCGCGCCACTGCAACCGGATGATGAATGTACGGAATCTCGGTGCCCTTGCGCACGGCGCCGTCGTGCACGATGCGTGCAATCTCCAGCGCGCGGGCAAGACGAGGTGACGGGCGGGCGAACGGCTCAATCATCAAGGCTCCGTTCGAGAGAGGGATCTACTTTTCCGAGAGCGCGCGCCGGAAGACGACGTTCAGGGTGACGTTCTCGGTGCCGCGCTTGACGACGACCGTTGCCGAATCGCCCCAGCGCTTGGCCGCCATCAGCCGGTTGAACGTCTCCTTGTCGGTGAGCGCGACGCCGTCGAACGACTGCATGACGTCGCCCACGTTGATGCCCGCCTTCGCCGCGGGCGAGCCCTCCTGCACGATGATCACGCGGCGCGCGACGTCTCCCTGCCCGACCGCCGATGACGTGCCGAACATCGGGTACTCGGAGTCGAGCTGGTCGGGAATCCCCCAGATGAAGTTGGCGTACGACGCCTGCGTGCTCGTGACCAGGCCGCGCGCGGGCGTGCCGACCGACACCGGGATCAGGCTGGCAATCGGGTCCGCGAACCACTTCCTGGCCTGTCGCTCGATGCCCAGCCCGTAGGCGACGTGGCCGCTTCCCACCAGGATCACCATGATCGCCTTGGGGTCGCCCGACTGTTTCAGCGCCTCGACGCCGTTGAACCCCATGGTGGCGTCCCACGTCGCCTGGGCGCTGAGCATGTTCTTCCACATCTCCTCGCCCATGCCGGAGCCGTGCACCGGCCCCTGATCGTTCTCGAACGTCGTCTTGAAGAAGGTCATGTGGTCGGCGTTGTCCACGTCGATGTCCTTCGGGATGTGCGCCGACTCTTCTGGGGTCAGGTTCGCCAGCCCCTTCTTGCGGACCGCCGAGACGACCTCGCGGGGGGTGTTGACGGCGAACATCGACACCTTGTGGTCTCGGGCAAACCGGAAGATATCGCGGTAGTACAGCCAGTTGTAGCCCCAGTTGTCGTACCAGCGCGAGAGGCGGAGGAAGCCTTCTTCGGTCAGCAGACCGTCGCGCCACTGGTCGAGGAAGCGCTGCTCGGTGTAGGGGTACATCTCGAGCCCGATGAAGACTCGCCGACCGGATCTGACGAGGGCCTCGATGACGCGGAACTGCACCTGGTGGCACTCGACGTTCGTGTGCTCCTCGCCGATGAGCAGCAGCCGCGTCGTGGCCAGCCGCGCGGCCAGATCGGCCGGCGTGATCGTCTCGCCCGTCTTGGTATCGGTGATGCCGTCGAGCACGAGCGTCGCCTGGCGGTCCTTGCGGGCGGGATCGCCGATGGCGAGATGCAGCAACTTGTCGCTCGCGCTCACCGATGGCGCCGCCATCAGCAGCGCGAGCAGGGTGGACGCCAGGAGCTGAATCGAGCGATCGCGTATCGGCATGGCAAAATGCTACCACGGGTTTCCCCCGGCGCTCGCGATCCTCCAGGACCCCCTTGACGCCACCCTTCGTCTGCGAGAGGATGCCTCGCCGATGCCCGACACCCTGATCATCCTCGTACTCGCGCTTCTGGCCCTCCTGGTCGTCCTCGTGCTCGTGCTGATCCTGCGTCCTGCGCGCATCGACCTGAGCGAGATCGAGGCGAAAATTGCCGCCGTCGAGGCCGGGCACTTCCGGATTGAACGGGCGCTTCGCGACGAGCTGGCGCAAGGGCGGACGGAATCGACTGGTCAGGGGAGAGCGCTGCGCGAAGAAGTGGGCGGCTCGGTGGCACGCCTGGGCGATTCGCTCGTGAAGGGAATCGGGCAGGTGGTGGAGGCGCAGAACGATCGATTGGACGCGTTTGCCCGGTCGCAGGCCCTCCAGCTGCAGGAGTTCGCCGCCCAGCTCGGCACCTTCTCGGCGTCGAACGAATGGCGGATGGAAACGCTGCGCCAGGCGGTCGAGGAGCGGCTCCGCGCGTTGCAGGAAGACAACGCGGCGCGGCTCGAGCAGGTGCGGGTGACCGTGGACGAGCGGCTCCAGGGGACGCTCGAAACGCGCCTCGGCGAGTCGTTCCGGGCGGTGAGCGAGCGGCTCGAGCAGGTGCACCGCGGGCTCGGCGAAATGCAGGCGCTCGCCGCCGGCGTCGGCGACCTCAAGAGGGTGCTGACCAATGTCAAGACGCGCGGGACGTGGGGCGAGGTGCAGCTCGGCACGCTCCTCGAGCAGGTGCTCGCGCCGGCGCAATACGAGGCGAACGTCGCCACGAAGGCCGGCAGCGCGGACCGGGTGGAGTTCGCGGTCCGGTTGCCAGGGCGCGACGGGCCGGACGACGGCGTCGTCTGGCTCCCGATCGACGCGAAGTTTCCGCAGGAAGACTACCAGCGGCTCCTCGAGGCGTCCGATCGGGGCGATCCCGACGGCGTGGAAGCGGCCGCGCGCCAGCTCGAGACGCGCGTGAAGCTGTCAGCCAGGGAGATCCACGACAAGTATCTCGACCCGCCTCACACCACCGACTTCGGCGTGCTGTTCCTGCCGATCGAGGGGCTTTACGCCGAGGTGCTGCGTCGAACCGGGCTTGCGGATGTGATTCAGCGCGACATGCGCGTGATAGTCGCCGGTCCCACCACCCTGTGGGCGATCCTCAATAGCCTGCAGATGGGGTTCCGGACGCTGGCGATCGAGAAGCGATCGAGCGAAGTGTGGGCGGTGCTCGGGACCGTCAAGACGCAGTTCGCCAGGTTCGGCGACATCGTGTTGGCGGTGCAGAAGAAACTGCAGGAAGCCACGAACAAGATGGACGCGATCGCGCGGCAGAGCCGGACGATCCAGCGCAAGCTGCGCGACGTACAGGAGTTGCCGGCCGGCGAGCTGCCTGTTAGCGAGGCGCCGGCCCCGGGGTTCTCCGCACCCCCGCCCGTTCTGCCCGACGGCGCCGAGGAGGACGACGTCGAGCCCACGGAGGGGGCCGCGGACTGCTGACGGCTGCCAGCTGACGGTTCCGCAGTCAGTCCTGCGTCATCTGGCGCAACGCCTTGTGAATCGCCTTCCCCCTGCGCTTCTCCTGGAGTTGCGCGAGCTGATCCTGCTTCGCGGCCAGGTGGTCCGCCTCGCGGCGCAGCTTCAGGTAGTGGTCCAGCCGGTCGGCCGGCACGGCCCCCTCGGCGACGCCCTGGCGCACGGCGCAGTGCGGCTCGGTGTCGTGGCGGCAATCGCTGAAATAACAGCCTGAGGCGAGCGCTTCCACATCGGCGAACGTCGTGCCGATCGCCCCGCCGACGTCCCACAACTGGATCTCTCGAAGGCCCGGCGTGTCGATGACGAGGCCGCCTTCCGGTAGTAGGATCAGCTCCCGGTGGGTCGTAGTGTGCCGGCCGCGCGAGCGTCTCGGGCTGACTTCCGCCGTGCGCTGCTGCTCGTGCCCGATGAGCCGATTGATGAGCGTGGACT
The DNA here is from genome assembly GCA_017883185.1 of Acidobacteriota bacterium. Lineage (GTDB taxonomy): Bacteria > Acidobacteriota > Vicinamibacteria > Vicinamibacterales > Fen-181 > FEN-299. The sequence goes on along the minus strand of JADGOB010000169.1, from coordinate 3,428 downwards.
TGCCCACACCGGAGGAACCGAGCAACGCGACGGTCAGGCCCGGGGAGAGGTACTGCTTGAGCACGTCGACGCCGTGATCGCGCCGCGCGCTCGTCGCGTGAACGGGAGCGCCGGCCGCGATCGTTTCGACCTCGCGAACCCGGGCGTCCGGGTCGTCGGAAAGGTCGGCTTTCGTGAGCAGCACGACCGGTTGGGCGCCGCTCTCCCAGGCGGTCACCAGGTAGCGCTCAATCCGGCGGAGGTTGAAATCGTCGTCGAGCCCCGTCGTGAGAAAGACCGTGTCGATGTTCGCCGCGACAATCTGTTCGCGGGTGGTGTCGCCCGCGGCCTTGCGCGAGAAGCGGCTCCGCCGGGGGAGGACCGAAAGAATCGTCGAGCGCGTCCCCTTCGGGCGAAGGCGAAGCGCGACCCAGTCGCCGACGCCCGGGTACTCGACCGCGGCCACCGCCTCGTGGCGCAGGCGCCCGGCCAACGTGGCCAGGATTTCGCCCTGCTCTGTGAAGACCCGGTAGATGTGCTGGTACTCGAGCGACACGCGGCCGGGAACGACGTCCGGCCCGGCGTGTGCCTGAAAGGCGTCGGCGAAGCGCGCGCTCCAGCCGAGCGCCTCAAGCGCGGGCATGCAGGACCATCAGTCATTGTGGCCGCGGCACGCCGGGGCATGTCAAGGAGGGGGTGCCGCACAGGCGTTAACCTAATATCCAGCGCTCTGGAAGAGACGAGAGGCGGACCGACGGGGGGGCGTTAGCCCGCGAAGCGCGCCTGGATCTTCTTCGGCAGCGAGGCCTTGACCAGTGCGTGGGAGGCGGCCAGGCGATCGCGCAGCTCCCGGCCGTCCATCCCGTCACCCAGGCGCTCGATCGACACCCATGACGCGCGGGCCAGGTAGGGCGCCGGGATGATGCCGTCGCGCTCGACGAGCTCGGCGTAGTCCTCGCGGGTGCACTTCATCGACACGCGGTGCGGCGGCTCGAGCATCACCACGGCGAACATCTTCCCGCCGATCGAGAAGACGAGGTCGTCGTCCCACTTGATGTCCTCGGTCACGTGGGGCAGCGCGCGACAGAACTGGCGAATGGCGTCGTCCGCGTCCCGCACCTCGGCGGTGTGCATCATCACTACAAACGTCGCGCCGCCTGCCGGCGCGCACCGGTCTTGCCCGTCCACCCTGCACGCGAGGTCTGGGTCTCGATGGCCGCGCCGGCAGATTCTGTGCATTTCTTGCGTTGGTGACGGTATACAATCCGGCCACGCCTCGTCGTGCCCCCGCCGCGCCCCCTCGAACGGTTCGTAATCCCATTACGCTTGGGACGGCTGCAGCGTATACCCCTGACGTCGTCATTTGCCTGCCCGAGACAAGTGGCCGTCGGCCAGGGAGTTACCGTGTGCAGCCAACAACGGCGCGCAAGACAATACGCTGCGTGCCGCTGCACCGCATGAGGAGAGAGCGGCGCCGGAGCGCCGCGGGCTACTTACCAGTTAGCCGAACGCGACTTGTCGGTCGACTTGCCGTTTACTTCGTTCAGTCTGGACGGCGCACCATGCTAGAGGCGGTCTCCGCGGGATCAGATCGGGTCACAATCCGGGCTACCGTCCGCCGTTGTGGCGTTTACCTCGACAACCATTCAATTATCGCGTTGGCCAAGGGCAACGCTGAGCGTCGGAATCGAATTCTGCGGTCTTTCGAGATGGGGGCTGATCTGATGTTCTCGCCTGTCAACGCGGCTGAGATCATCGGACCGGAATACCAGTCCTCGCTATTGCCGGTTCGCGCGTTTCTCGATGGTGTCGGGCCACACTGGTTTCCCGTCGAGGGCGCCGACGTAATGGAAGTCATTCGACGCGAAGCGGCAGGGGCCGACCGTCCCACTGCTTGCACGTCGTCCTGGTTCTTGAATCAGGTCTTTGCGGGTTTAAACATATTCGAACACGGCGAACAGAGGTTCGAGGTTGTAGAGCCGAAGTTCTTCCGACTGAGCTTCGTCCTCGATTGGTTGCACCCCCAACGTGCGGACATTCGTCGAAGGCTGTCGGAGTTCGATGACAAACTGCTGTCAACGCTCGGCGAACTGCGACGAGGATACGAGCGGAATCCACGGGGATTCGAGGAGCTACTGCCGCAGAAGCAGTATGACGAACGCCGCCCCGCAACCTTCGCCTTTGAGAGCTTGCTCCGGGGCCTCGTCTATGAAGCCAAGGCATTCCAACTCAAGAAAGGAGACGGAGCCGACTTGTGTCACGCAGTTACGGCGTCCGCCTTTGCAAATTTCGCAACACTCGACAAGCACTGGAAGCGGCGCGTCTGTGGCCTCCCAAAACCGAACGGATTGGCCAAGATCTACTATGAGCCGGAGTTGGATCGACTGGTCACGGACGTTGAAGATGCGCTGCGGAACAGTGCAACAGCTTCAAACCGAAGTCGGCTAACGAGGCGTTTGCAGCCGACGGCGGCTGGCGCGAGAATGAACCGCCGCGGCTGAAACGTGGCGTTGGGTGGGCGCAAAGGAGACGACCTTGATCGAAGTGGTCATGGAGGGCGTCGTCGAGTTCATTCCCCGAGCCATCGGATGGGCGTGCCTCAAGTTACTGACGCTGGGGCGCTACCGCGGCTTCCGCCAGGAAGACCTCCTGGTCGAAGGCGGGCTCGGCTTGGCGGTAATCGCGGGCCTCTGCGTCATCGGCTATCTCTGGTGGCCCCACTAGGGCCGCGGCGAAAGCCGACGCGGTCGATCCCAATACGGATGCTCTCGGCCCGGCGAACCAGCCGCCCAACCCGACGGACCGGGGCCGCGGGTGAACGCTAGACGTTGGGTGAAATCGCAAGACGAAGACAACGAACGGTCGATCGACGCATCGGATCGGTGGCTGGCGGGCCGTGGCGAACTATGACGCCCGCCCGACGCTGGGTCCAGCCGGACGGACGAACCACGCGCCGCTGACCTTGCGAACCGTGGGTCGGCGGCACAGACGATCACAGACCTGGAACGAACACGACGGACGATCACCCAACAGGGCCTGCACCCGACCGGCGCGCGTGCGCCGGTGCGCGCCGGCGGGTGAGGCCGCACGTTAGTTAGGGTCCTCTGCGAACAAGATGGCGGATAGACACGGCAAGAAAGAGCTCGGGATCTTCGAGCGTTTTGCTCGGGCCGCCGGGTTGCGGGTCGAGCCCGGAACCGTCGAGAAGCGTCCGCCTCCCGAACCAGACATCCTATGCAGCGTAGTCGGTGGCGCTCGCATCGCCTTCGAACTCGTTGAAATCATCGATCGCGATTTCGCCGAGCGGGTCTACGGACAGCTCCGGCTCAAGTCCCTGTTCGAGCGTGATGCCGAGTCGCGCGCGCAGAACGCACCAATTCGTTCGGCCCTTGCCAACGCCTTGGTGTACGTGACGTTTCAGGAAGCGAGCTTCGATTCGAAGAGGGCGG
>JADGOB010000168.1 GCA_017883185.1 Acidobacteriota bacterium | reverse complement strand
CTGCTGCCTCCCCAAGCGGGGGGTGACGGTCGTAGCGCTCAACACCGACAGGGCAGGCGTTCGGTATGCGTGGGGGCGGGCAGCGCCGCGTGCTAGGAGGACTGTTTCTCCAGGGACCGTTCGCGCTGCGGTCGCACCACGGCCACAGATTGGGGAGCGTGGTGCAGAAGGTAGCCCGATACGGAGCCCACAAGGGTCCCAGAAACGGCCGAGTGCCGGGCTGCTCCCACCAGGATCGCCTCGGCATCGTGAGCTTTGGCCGCCTCAATCAGTTCTCGGCCTGGCTCGCCCTCGCGGACCTCGAAGCTCCACTCGAGCTCGTAGCGCGAGAGGGTCTCCGTGGCAACCGTGAGGGCGTCCTCCTGGCACTCATCCCTGATGTCTGCGATCTCGCCGCTGACGAGCGCCGAGAAGGCTGCGGTGGGGATGTGGCGCACGTACACGACGATCAGGCGCGCCGCCGTCGCGAGCGCAATCTGGGCAGCCTTCTCAAGGCCGGCAGTCGAAGCGGGCGAGCCGTCGACGCCCACGATAATGGGCCGCACCGATACCGCGCACATCTTCCTACCCCCTCGTCTCTAGGCGGCTTCTGTTTCCTGCTCGGCCACGAACTGCAGGTCGAGGCCGCCGCAGTACGGGCACGCGAGCGGCTCGTCCTCGGTCTCGGGGAGGAGCTCCTCGATCTGGCGTCTGCCATCCCCACACTTGACTTGTGCGCCGCCACGGCTCTTTCTTGGCGCCCGCTATCTGGCCCCTTGTCATGGTCACAATCCTGTATTCCCCGTAGGCCGCCCGCTTGACCTTGACCTGACCGCATTCGTTGGTCCACTTCCCATGTTGGTGCGAGAGCCGGTCGCTGGTTGAGTTCCGGGCGCGCGAAGTCTTTGAGCGAGAGTCCCGGCGAGAGGTCCGTCCTGGCGCGGGTGGTCGTCGCGGTCGCGTCGGTGCGGTGTCGGCGTCCGGGGAAGAGCGCCTGCAGAGGGCCGACTTCCACGGACGGGACACGTCATCGAGACCTGTGCACGTTGGCGCCATAGCCATTCGCCAATGGCGTTCGTGTCCTACAGCTCGCGTCCCTCGACGAGCAGCGGTCCGCTGCCCGCGAAAGCGAGCAGTGCTTCGAGGCCCTCGGGCCGCATCACTACGACGCTCCCCGCGACCGCGCGTCCGTCGAGGCTGGTGGCGGAGAGGCTCACCTCCTGGCCGTCGGCGACGATGCCCTCCAGGGCGGCGCCGCGGACGGTGCCGCTCCAGGTGAGTTGCTGGCCGTCGCGCTGCCAAGCGAGGAACGCCTGCGTGAACGGGACCTCGCGTCTCTGCAGGGCGAGCCGCCTCAGTGAGATTAGCTCCTCGTGCACCACGCTCGTTCGCCTCCCCTGCCGCTGAGGTCGCGAGGCTACCACATGCAGACGCTGCGGGCGGTCCCGTCGTTGTGCACGGCTTCAGTTGGGTGAGGACAAATGATGTTGAGGTCGGCTAGGACCTCGGGGGGCTTCCCCGACCTGGCTGACGAGCACCTCGGCCGCGCGCAGCCCAACGATGATCTCCTCGAGGAGGCAACCTCTGTGGGGCATCACCTGCTCCTACGTTCGGTCTGGGAACCACAACCTCAAGCTGGATCGGTGTCCGGTCAACGCCCCTCGCCTCCGAATCGGCAAGATTGCCGACATTCAGCTGACGGGAGTTGTGTGGCTCCGGTGGCCGTGTCTAGACTCCTGAGGCCGCTCAGCTGGCCCCAGCCCTCGCTCGATGGCAGAGAAACGAATGGCGCAAAGTAGCCCCCACCAAAGCCGTGGCGGATCAACATTGTGACGGCTTTCGCATTCAGATAGCCTGACGTGTACTTCCCGAATCAGCGAGCCGAAAGGAGGAGCTTGGCATGCCAAGACCCCTTGAGCGTACTGCGCTCTGGAGATTACGTAGGAAGCCGACCTGACACTCCCGCTTGTGACGCCTGCGCAGCACGGAATGCGTCTTCGTGTGCCGATTCCCGATGTACTCATAGCAACGGGTCAGTCCGTTGCGTCCTGCCGCTCGCTCGGTGCGAGAGAGGCACGTGTTCAACCTAGCGAGGTCCGATGACTGCCTCATTCATCAGGAGTGACGACTTTGCCGCGTTTGTGACCGCCTTGATCGAGGCGGGTCCTGTGTACGGACCGGTGGCCAAACGCTCCCGCTTCGCGTTCGAGCGCCTGGAGACGCCTGAAGAGCTGCGGCTTGACTACGACGTCACCATCCTGCCGCCGAAGAAGCTCTTCTTCCCTCCGGCACAGGACCTGGTCACGTTCGACGGAGCTGGGTTCAGGGCGGCGCTGGAGCCGACCGAGAAGGTCCTTCTCGGCGTCCATTTCTACGACGTCAAGGCGATAGACCAGACCGACCTCCTGTTCTCGGAGCGCAACTACGACATCAACTACATGGCGCATCGCGAGACCACCACGATCGTCGCCTCCAACATCCAGACGGTCTCCAAGCGGGCGTTCTTCGCCTCGGTGGGTGCGGACGTTGAGCCCCAGGGGCACGACGCCTTCCTCACGGCCATCAACGGCGGCTACGTGCTCGAGACGCGGACCGAGCGCGGCGAGGCGTTGCTGGCGTTCGGCGCGTTCCAGCCGGCCACCGAGGCCCAGATCGCCGAGGCGGCCGCGGTGAACGTGGCGGCGCTCGAGCGGTGTCCCGAGGAGCTGGAGCACGGCACCGAGGCCATCGCCGACAAGGTGCGTGCCGCCTTCCAGGACGAAGAGCTGTGGACGACTCTGGCCGCCGACTGTTTCTCTTGCGGCACGTGCAACACCGTCTGCCCGACCTGCTACTGCTTCGACGTGCAGGACACATGGAACGTCGACCAGACGTCGGGGCAGCGCACACGCTTCTGGGACGGCTGCCTCACGGAGGACTTCGCCAAGTGCTCGCTCGGCGAGGGCGCCTGCGAGAACTTCCGCGAGGAGCGGGCGGCGCGCTTCCGTCACCGCCTGATGCGCAAGGCGACGTACCTGAACGAGAAGCTGGGTGGCCCGGCGTGCGTAGGCTGCGGCCGCTGTTCCGCAGGCTGCACCGCGGATATCGCCGACCCTGCCCGGGTCATCAATCAGATCATGGCCTCGTGAGGAGCGTGAGATGAATCACCAGTGCCACTGGACCGACGTCGAGAACATCTTCCTGCCTCGGGAGGCCACCATCGTCTGCAGTGAGCAGGCGACCCCCTCGGAGACGCATTTCACGCTCAAGATGGCCGACGGGCAGCCCATCGAGTACGAGCCCGGCCAGATCGTCGAGCTATCGCTCTTCGGCTACGGGGAGATCCCCATCGGCATCGCCAGCTCACCGACGCGCAAGAACACCTTCGACCTTGTCGTGCGCTCTGTCGGCCGCGTGTCCGGCGCGGTCACCAAGCTGGGCAAGGGCGAGTCGGTCTACGTGCGCGGCCCGCTCGGCCACGGCTTCGACCTCACCAAACTCCGCGGCCACGACGTGCTCATCGTGGCGGGCGGCATCGGCCTCTGCCCGACGCGCAGTCTGATCCAGTACATCCTGGACCGTCGCGACGAGTTCGACCGCTTCGTCCTCTTCTACGGGGCGCGTGAGCCCAGCCTCCAGCTGTTCACGGACGACCTCGCCAGGTGGCGCACGGCCAACGACGTCGAGTACTACGAGACCGTCGACAGGGGCGATCCGAGCTGGACCGGCAACGTGGGCGTCATCACGACGCTGTTCCCCCAGGTCGAGCTCGGGCCTGAGACACGTGCGGTCATCTGTGGACCGCCGATCTTTTACCGGTTCGTGGTCCGCGAGCTCGACATGATCGGCATCCCCCGCGAGAACGTCTTCGTCGACCTCGAGCGCCGCATGAAGTGCGGTGTGGGCAAGTGCGGCCACTGCCAGATCAACGACAAGTACGTGTGCGTCGACGGCCCCGTGTTCCCGTTTGCCGACGTCCAGGGTCTCGAGGAGGCGTTCTGACATGAGCAAGCCGAAGGTCGCATTCTTCGATTTCACCTGCTGCGAGGGCTGCCAGATCGAGTTCACCAACTACGGTGACGCGGCTTTCCTCGAGCTCCTCAACCACGTCGACGTCGTCGAGTTCCGCGAGGCGATGTCGGAGAAGACCACGGAGCCGATCGACATCGCCTTCGTGGAGGGGAGCTTCTCGCGCGAGGCGGACCGCGCGCGGCTGGAGAGCATCCGCGAACGCGCCGCCATCGTCATCGCCTACGGTCAGTGCTCTGCCAGCGGCGGCATCAACGCCCTGAAGAACCATCAGTCCGACTACAAGCAGTTCGTCTACGGCGCGGACGCCGAGCAGCCGCAGCTCGACTCGCAGAAGGCGCAGCCGATCTCGGCGGCCATCAAGGTCGACTATTCGGCTTACGGCTGCCCCGTGAACAAGTACGAAGTCCTGCAGATCGTCGCCCATCTGCTGCACGGCAAGGAGCCCGTGATCCCGAACTATCCGGTGTGCGTCGAGTGCAAGCGGCGCGAGACGGTCTGCCGCTACGACGAGGCCGACCACTGTCTCGGCATGGTCGCCCGCGCCGGGTGCGCGGCCCCGTGCCCCGCCTACGGCGTGCCCTGCGAGGCCTGCCGCGGCTTCGTCGATCACCCCAACGTGCCCGCTCTTGAGAAGGTGCTCGTGGAGCGGGCCGGGTTCTCGCAGAAGCGTGCGGCCGACAAGGCGCTCATGTTCAATGCCAATGATCTGGAGGCCCTGTCATGACCACTGCGCGCATCCGCGTCGACCACGTGACCCGCGTCGAGGGTCACGGCAACATCGTTGTCAACGTGACCGACGGCGTGGTCGAGAAGTGCGAGTGGCAGGTGCCGGAGGCCCCGCGTTTCTTCGAGTCGATGGTGCGCGGCCGTCACTACTCCGAGGTGGCGCGCATCACCAGCCGGATCTGCGGCATCTGCTCGATCGGCCACACGCTTGCCTCCATCAAGGCTACGGAGGACGCACTCGGCATCGAGGTCAGCGAGCAGAGCTGGAAGCTCCGCGAGCTGATCAAGCACGCTGAGAACTTCGACTCCCACGTCCTCCACATCAACATCCTGGCCGCCCCCGACCTGCTGGGCGCGCCGTCGGTCTTCCCGCTCGTCGCGACGCACGGCGAGGTGGTAGCGCGGGCGTTGCGCCTCAAAAGGCTTGGGCACGAGTGGGGCTCGCTCATCGGCGGACGCACCACGCATCCCATGAGCATCGTCCCCGGCGGCATGGCGGAAGTGCCCACCACCAAGGAGCTCACGCAGCTGAGGGAGCGGCTCCTCGCCGCCGTGCCCGAGCTGGAGGCCACGGTCGCGACCGTCCTGGCGCTGGCCCCCAACGTGCCGGCCTTTGACCGGCCCACCGAGTACGTCGCCCTGTCCAACGACAAGGACTACGCGCTCTACGACGGCGACATCCAGTCGGTGCTTCCCGACGGCACGAAACAGCGCTACCCGGTGGCCGACTACAAGCAGGTGACCAACGAGTTCGTCGTGCCGCAGTCGACGGCCAAGTACACGAAGAACAAGCTGGACTCCTACGCCGCCGGCGCCCTGGCGCGCTTCAACAACAACTACGACAAGCTCCATCCCGAGGCCAAGAAGGTTGCGGAGGCGCTCGGCATCCAGCCGATCTGCACCAACCCGTACATGAACACGGTCGCGCAGGCCGTGGAGATCGTCTCGGACGTCTACGAGTCCGTCGGCCTGCTCGACGAGCTCATCGCCAACGGTGTGGAGCTCGAGCCCCTTGTGGAGCCCACGAAGTTCGGCTCCGGCGCAGGCGCCACCGAGGTGCCGCGCGGTATCCTCTTCCACGAGTACGCCTACGACGACGAGGGCATGTGCCTCGGTGGCAACTGCATCATCCCGACCAACCAGAACCACAACAACATCCAGCACGACTTCGACAAACTCGTGCCTGAGCTCGTGGCCCAGGACAAGAGTGAGAAGGAGATGGAACTGGCGCTCGAGATGCTGGTGCGGTCCTACGACCCCTGCATCTCGTGCTCGACGCACTACCTCGACGTCAAGTTCGTGCGCTGAGTGTGGTGCGCTATCTGGTCGGAATAGGCAACTACATGGCCGGCGATGACGCCGTCGGCCCGCGCGTGATAGAGCACGTCGTGGCCAACGGCCTGGACCGCGGCTTCGTGGCCGTCGATCTGTCTACCGATGCGCTCAGCCTCGTCGCGTACCTGAACGTCGATACCGAGGCAGTGCTGGTGGTCGACGCGGCGCACCTTGGTCTGGCTCCGGGCGACTTCCGCTTCTTCTCACCAGACGAGGTGGAGACGCAGAAGGAGCTGAGCGGCTTGACGACGCACGAGGGCGACTCCCTCAAGGTGGTGGAGCTCGCGCGTGGCTCCGGCTACCCTATCCCACCGCTCGCCGTCATGGGCATCGAGCCGTGCGAGATGGGAGATGGGATGACGTTGTCCGAGCGTCTGGAAGAGCGCCTGCCGGCGTACGCCGCGGCGGCGATCGACCACCTGGCCGGGCTGTGAACGGACCCCGTCGCCCCCTGCCCCTAGGCCGTCGCCGCCGGTGGGACGGTCACGGTAAACACACTGCCGTGCCCTTCCTCGCTCTCGGCGGCGAGGTGGAGCTCGTTGAGGTCGGCGATCTCCCGCGCTGTGGCGAGGCCCAGCCCGGCACCGTCCGGGTGATGCTTGACGGCGGGGTCGGCCCGATAGTCTTCGTCGAAGATGCGAGGAAGGCAGCGCGCCGGGATGCCGATGCCGTGGTCGCGGACGGAGACCGCGAGCCGGCCATCGCGCTGCGCCGTGACGGCGACTTCCACCAGCCCGTGGTCGTGGGAGTAGATCACGGCGTTCTCCACGAGCTCGGAGAGGAGCGTGACCATCATCTGGGGGTCGCAGAGCACGAGGTCGGGCCCGTCAAGAGGCAGGACGCGGATCTCGATGCCGCGCTCGCCGGCACGCGCGGTATGGAGATCGACCGCCTGGTTGATCACGTCACTCAGGGGGACAGCGCTCGTCTCGAGTCCGTCGCGGTCGATGCAGCGCAGGTCGGCCAGCATCCTCCGTTTGGCGAGGGCCGCGAGGGCCGCGTCGATCCGCGAGTGGATCTTCTCCATGATCTCGCGGGTGCGCTCGGGGATCTCGCCCGTGTAGCCGCCGAGGATCACGTTGACGTAGCTCTGGATCGAGGACAGGGGCGACTTGATCTGGTGCGAGGCCTGCCTGAGGTAGCGGGCCTTGTCGGCGTTCGCACCCTCGAGGAGAGCCGCGGTCCGGCGCCGGTCGTCGAGCAGGCGCTCGACGAGGCGCAGGCCCGCGGTACAGAGCACGCAGCTGTCCGGGTGTTTGCTCGCCAGGAGCGCCGCGAGGACCTCAGGGTCCCCCGTCGTCTCCAGGATCAGGCCGACGCCCGCGTCCGCGGACAGCTCGTCGAAACGGCCGTCGGTACGACAGCGGGTCCCACTCTCGCGCGCGAGCGCGATCCCCGGAGCAGCGGGGTCGGCATCGAAGACGTAGCGGACCTCGATATCCGGGACGCGCAGGAGTGCCTCGAGAATCGCGCGGGCCTGATTCCCCGCGCCAACCAGGGCGATGACGTCCGTGTCGCGTCCCATCGTGTCTTGTTTCCGTGTGTCCGCAGCTATGATAGTCGGGCCGGAGAGCCCGGGTCCGACACACAAACGGAGGTAGTGTCGTGAAGCGAGTCTACGTCATCGACGATGAGCAGAGTATCGTGGAGTCGGTTTCGATGATCCTCGAGAGCAAGGGGTACGAGGTCGGGGCGCAGAACGACGACAAAGACGTCGTCGACAACGTCGTCGCGTTCGCGGCCGACCTCGTCATCATCGACGTGATGTTCCCCGAGGATCCCGGGGCCGGATTCAAGATGGCGCGCGCCCTCAAGGCGGACGGGCGTACCGCTGCCCTGCCGCTCCTCATGCTCACCGCCGTGAACGCAGCGGGGATCTACGTGGGCAAGTTTTCCAACAAGGACAGAGACGAGGCATGGCTCCCCGTGCAGGAGTTCGTGGAGAAGCCGATCGATCCCGAAGTGCTTCTGGCGAAGGTCGAGGCTCTCTGCCCGAGCTGACGGAGCCGGAGCGGTTGGATCGCGGCCGCGCTGCCTCGGGGGGAGCGGTGACGTGACCCGCTCGTTGGGCCGCGCCTCTTGTTCGAGTGCCGGAGACGCTTTCAGCGTGGAGGACAGCGGTCTCTGACTACCTGCCGACGAGTTGCCGACGAGACGCCTTCCCATGAGGCAACACGCCTGAGCACGGCCCAGCACCAAGCCCGCTCAGAACCTTGGACCGTGCAGCACCTTTGCTCACGAGGCACTACACCCCGTCACGGCTTCCGCATGTTTCCTAAACCTGGTGTCGCTGGTTCGATTC
>JADGOB010000167.1 GCA_017883185.1 Acidobacteriota bacterium | reverse complement strand
CCGCTGGAACACGGTGGTCACGCGGCGCCGCACGTCCACCGGCGGTTCGGCATCGACCGCCACGCTGTCGAACCAGAGGCGACCCTCGGTGGGCCGCTCGAGAAACTGCAGCAGCCGCAGCAGCGTGCTCTTCCCCGATCCGCTGGGACCGATCACGGCGAGCGTTTCCCCTCGCCGCACGTCGAGGCGGTCGATATCGAGCACCACCCGCTCGCCGTAGCGGTGCTGGATCGACTCGAGTCGGTACAAAGACGCCCCCACCGTCATCGATCCCGCAGCCGGCCCTGCAGCCGGAGCAGAAGCACGTTGGCGCCGAAGGCCACCGCGATCAGCGTAACGCCGAGCGCCATCGCCATCGCGAACTCGCCCTGCCGGGTGTAGAGCACGATCGCGGTCGTCAGCACGCGGGTTTGCCCTTCGATGTTGCCGCCCACCAGCATCACCGCGCCCACCTCCGAGATCGTCCCGCCGAACGCCGCCACGATGGCCGCGGTCACGCCGACGCGCGCTTCGATCAGGACCGTCCACGCGCTCTGCCAGCGCGAGGCGCCGAGGGCGAACACCTGCTCCCTGACGGCATGATCGACCCCGGCGACCGCGCTCATAGTGAGGCCAGCCACGAGGGGGAACGCGATAATCGCCTGCGCGACGATCATCGCCGCCGGCGTAAACAGCCATCCGAGCGGCCCCAGCGGTCCGCCTCTCGACAGGAACAGGTAGACAAAGAGGCCCACGACGACGGGAGGCAGCCCCATCCCCGTGTAGAGCGCGAGCGTGATGACGCGCTGCCCGCGAAAGCGGACGAGTCCCAGCAGCGCGCCGATCGGGACGCCGGACAGCGTGGCGAGCAACAGCGCCGCACCCGTCACGCGAAGCGTCAGCGCGACGATCTGCAGCAGCTCGGGACGACGGAATTCGGACAGGAGTTGGGACACTGGAATGTGCGGCCGGTCCGCCCGGTCTCTTCTATCGTACCAGTTCCACGGTCTTGACCCAGTGGGAATAGCGGCCCGCGAACTCGTCGGGCCCGACGACGAGCTGCAGCAGGCCTTCGCGCCCGGTGATCGGCCGACCGTCCCGCTCGAACGCGAGCAGGACCGCCTGCCGCCCCGGCGGCGCCTGGTAGGCGTCCCCCCTGATCGTTAGTGTCGGCTTCTGCAGCCACGAGAGCATCGACTGCAGGTCTGCCGCGCTCACGTGGGCCTCGGTGTAGGGATTGATTCCCGCGTGCGCGTCTCTGCCGGCGCGAAGAATCGTGGTCACCCGCCCGAGCGCGAACGTGCGACGGGCCAGCGCCGGCGCAGGACGCTTGCCCGACGGCGCCGTCCCCTCGCCATCCACGCCGTGGCATTCGTTGCAGCCCTTGACGTTGTAGAGCGCGGCGCCGCGAGGCACGCGGCCGAATAGCTCGCTCCACCAGAGCGTGGCTGTCCAGCCGTCGCTGCTAGTCAGGCGGATCCGGCTACCGGCGTGGCGCGTCTCGCCAACGGTGGGGTCGGTGCGCTGCAGCAGCTCCTCGAGAGGAACGCCTGACCACGAGTGGGGACCGACAAGCCCCACCTTGACGCCGACCGGCCCGTAGTTGGTCAGCGTCTCCCGGGGCAGCGCCTGCAGATCGGCGATCGTGAATGTCCGGGCGTTCGCGCCCACCTTGACGGTGACCTCGCGCGTCGCCTTCCACTCGTCCGAGTCGGGATAGAAGAGGGGCTGGCCAAATCGCTTCACGCCGTATTCGCCGACAGCGCGCTGCGTTTCGAGGGACAGGATCCACTCGACGAACTTCCGGGCGACCCCGACGTTCACGCCGGGATGGGTCTCCGGGTTGACCGCCATGACACCGTAGCGGTTGCGGAGGTTGGAGTCGTGATTCTCGGCGAGCGAACCTCCGCCCACCAGGATCCGCAGGTTGGCCAACTTTTCACGCATCGATAGCCAGGTGCCCCGGTCGGTGAGCGCGTAGGCGCGCTGCTCGTTCGCCAGTATCAGCGTCTCGCCCATGCCCTGACCGAGCGAGCGATACCAGGCGCCTGATGGCGCAACCTTGGCGGCGGCCCAGATCGCCAGTTCCGCGGTGTGGGTCCCCGACTTGTCGCCGCGGCTCGCAAACGGCGCCTGCGCGGCCGCCAGGGAGGCGAAGGCATCCCGCGCGGATGTCTTGCCGCCGATTTTCGCCGGGTCCGCCTGGGGGCCGACGATGACGAAGTCGTTGTACATGACGTCATGCCGCTGGGTGGCGTGACGGTCGGCGACGAACTGGACCTCCGCCTTGTACGAGTGCACCAGCAGCGCGTCGGCATCGCCCCGGCGCCCGATTGCCAGCGCCTGGCCGCTGCCGACCGCGATCACGTCCACGCGGCACGCGCACAACTTCTCGAACGCGGGGAGGATGGCCTGCAACAGCCCAGAGTCTGCCGTGCTCGTCGTGGTGGCCAGGCGGAGTACGCCGGGCGACGAGGCGGCCTGGGCTTCAGCGAGCGCGGCCGTGGCGGCGATGATTGTCAGGACGAGGGCCAGCACGAAGGCGCGGGAAACCTGGGGATGTCGCATGATCGCCTCTCGGGGGAACAGGGGTCCGACCCCTTCGTAGGAGAACCCGCGCGCTGCGGTTCTGTCAAGTTCGCTTCTCGAGAATGGGCGGTTTAGGTCGCTTTGACGTGGATCGAGGCCGGGCGCATCCAGAGTGGCCCTGGGCGTCTCCGCCTCGCCGAGGCGCTCTCGAGGGGGAGCGCCCCGGCCCGCGAACCACGTCCGGCGGGTCATGCCAACAGGGCGATCGCACGGCCATCGTCGAAAGGCGTGCAATCTTTGCCGAAGTTGGCATAATGTGGTCGTATTCGGGAGTGCGATGGATGATTATTGTTGACGAACCGGCGATTCTCTGGTGCCTGCGGGGGCATGGCCGGGATGTCCGGTGTCTGCGCCAGACGATACGAGCCGGCCTGGAACTCCGCGTGTTGTGGGGCGACGAACTGTTCCTCACCGAGACCTTTCACAACATCGATCGCCTGATGACGCGCGCGGACGAGTTTCGGTCAACGCTCGAGGCGCGCGGCTGGCGGCGGTTGTCGCGGGAAGAAACGCCGGCGCCGCCTGGCCCCGGGTGGCTTCCGGAAGAGACGACGGAGACCAGGGAGACCGCGCCTTCCGAAGACCCATCCACAAAAGCCGACGAAGAGTACTATGCCTCTCCGGAAGCCGGCCGTCGCCCCACCGTCCTCCTCGTGGACGATGAGGTGACCGTGCGGTCTTTTCTGCGAGCCTACCTGGAGGAAGCGGACTACGCCGTCTGCGAGGCGGGCGACGTGGACAGCGCGCTCAGCGCGCTCGACGAGGCCCCGGTGGACGCGGTTGTGCTCGACGTTCGCATACCCGATCCGATGGGCTGGGGACGCTCCGGCCTCGAGGTCCTCGCGTTCATCCGGCTCCATGCCGCGTTCGCCGCGTTGCCCGTGCTGATCCTGACCGGCCACCCCCTCGATCCGGAAGAGCAGGATCTGGTGCGCCGGCACCGGGCGCACCTGTTCATGAAGCCCGACGGCTACCGCACGCTCTTGCAGCGACTGGATCAGTTGACCGGCCGCCGGCAAATCAGCAGGCACTGACTCGCCGCCCGCCAGGCGGCCCGTGAATTCTCAGCAATTGGCCCACGAGAACGAGACGATATGACCGACCGACGAGACTTCTTCAAGAGCACGGCGCTGCTTGGCGCCTGCGTCCTCGCCCCCGGCCTAGACCTTCAGGTACGGCCCCGCCCGCGCGCGCGCAGCCCGAAAGCGCGGATGACGCTGACCTACAAACCATTCACCGCGACACTGCGCCATGTCTTCACGATCGCCATGTCGTCGCGCACGACAACCCCGGAGATGCTGACCGAGATCGCGTACGACGGCGTGGTCGGCTACGGCGAGGCATCGATGCCGCCCTATCTGGGAGAAACGCAGGAGAGCTGTGCCGCCTTCCTGGCTAAGGTGGACCTGGGCAAGTACGCACATCCGTTCGAGTTGGAGACGATCCTGGCCGACGTGGACGCCATCGCGCCGGGGAACTCGGCGGCGAAAGCCGCGGTCGATATTGCTCTGCACGACCTGGTGGGAAGGCTCATGGGCCAACCCTGGTACAACATCTGGGGGTTCAACCCCACCAAGGCTCCCTACACGAGTTTCACCATCGGGATCGACACGCCCGACGTCGTCCGCAAGAAGGTGCAGGAGGCGGCCGAGTACAAGGTCCTGAAGGTGAAGCTTGGCCGCGAGAACGACCACGAGATGATCGAGACGATCCGGTCGGTGACCGACAAGCCGCTCACCGCCGACGCGAACCAGGGATGGAAGGACCGGCAGAAGGCGCTCGACGAGATTGCGTGGCTCAAGGAGAAGAACGTCGTCGTCGTCGAGCAGCCGTTCTCGAAGGAGACGCCGCTCGCCGACTTCGCGTGGCTGACCGAGCGCAGCCCGCTGCCGATCATCGCCGACGAATCGTGCCAGCGGCTCCAGGACGTCAAGAAACTGTACGGTGCGGTCACCGGGGTCAACATCAAGCTGATGAAGTCAACCGGGATGCGCGAGGCGCACAAGATGCTCGTCCTGGCGCGCTCGCTCGGCATGAAGGTCATGCTCGGCTGCATGACGGAGACCTCGTGCGCCATCTCGGCCGCGTCGCACCTCGCCCCGATGGTGGACTGGGCTGACCTCGACGGCGCGCTCCTGATCAGCAACGACCCGTTCGTCGGCACGACCGTGGTGGACGGGAAGGTCACGGTGTCCACAACGCCCGGCATCGGGGTCGCCAAGCGCGCCTGAACCCTGGGTCGCAATCGCGCCTGAATCCCTTCCACAACACACGGGGCACAGCCTGCTGCGCCCCTTCGGCTCCCTGTCCGTCGTCCGCTGTCCGCTGCCCGTTGCGCTGCATTGCGGTCCAGCCCGGCCGATGCTATTATTTAATGTTCCGCACGGTATGGTGGGTATAGCTCAGTGGCAGAGCGCCGGACTGTGGCTCCGGAAGTCGCGGGTTCGAACCCCGTTACCCACCCCAACTCCTTCCTCCAGCTCCTGCAACAGCTTATCGGGATCGGGCGCGGTGGGCGTGTCCGTCTTGTAGGCCGGGTCACTGGCTGAACTTGAAGGATTCTTGAAAGACTCCCCGGTTTCGTAACTGCATAACGCCGCCTCCGGTGGCTTCGCCGTGCCTGACGCGCGGTCGCAGTTGTTCCAGCGCCGCCAATTCCCGGCTGAAACCAAGGCGAATTCCAGGAACCCCTGCGGCGAGAAGTCGTTGCCGCGGACATCTATCACGACGATAATGCGGTCGACTGGCGTCTTGCTGTCTGGGCCAGGTGGACCTCTCCTGGTCCCAAGCCAGCAATTGCCGCCTTCCACCCCCGTGTCGCACGACGAATAGGCAGGAGTGTGGACATCAACAATGGACGATGGCCTTAGGATCAACCCCGCACTGCACCCGACGGCCGCGTTGTAGTCGGTGAGCGGCCGCGGGTGAGCGCTGATCGTTAGGCGCCTGGAGAACCGATGATCCAACTTGTTCTTCGTGTGGTGGTCGCCCTCTTCCCCATCTCGGAGGTTGCGCTTGCGTTCGTGAAGCGCTCGGATGGTCGAGCTGCGCAAAGCGAAGACCGCGGTTCAATGCGCCTGCTCTGGCTCGCTATTGCGTTCGGGGTCGGTCTAGCTATTGCTGCCCAGTGGGTTTCATCGACTCGTCTTCCAGGACCGCCGCAAATGATCCGCCTTCTGGCGTTGGGTTTGTTGTTGGGCGGTCTCGCCTTGCGCTGGGCAGCCATCCTCACGCTCGGCCGGCTCTTCACGGTCGACGTTGCGATCCACTTCGACCATGTCGTTGTTCAGGCCGGTCTCTACCGTCTCGTCCGTCACCCGTCTTACACCGGCCTCCTCGTGGCCTTTCTAGGTTTGGGGGTGTTCTTCGCAAACTGGCTCAGCATTTTCGGCCTCCTCCTTCCCATCACCCTCGCGGTGCTCAACCGCGTCGTCAAAGAAGAACAGGCCTTGCTCACCTCACTGGGCTCTGAGTACGCGGCCTACTGTGCGCGTACCAAGCGGTTCATCCCTGGGGTGCTTTAGCGCGGCGCTTTCCAAGGCGCCTGACCAGCGGTTGCAGCGGACCGTGGCTCGCTTCCGCTACGCACGGCCGCTGAACCGAACCGAACACCGCCCACGCTTTCGCGGCGCCGGAGACGGTGGCACGCGGCATCCTGACGATCCCTGCTCCTACTTCTTCTTTGGCGGCGTCTTGGGTTTTGGCTGGGGCTTTGGCTGAGGTTTCGCCGGCGTCCCTGGCTTCGTGGTCTTCGAGGACGGGAACAGGATCCGCAGTCCGACGCCGACCTGGAAGCCGCCCGCGGCAACCGACACCGACGGCTGCCCGGTGACCGGGAACGAGGCCGACGCACGAGCGAAGCGAATCATGCCGCCCACGCCGACGCTCTTCGAGAAGTAGTAACTGATATCCGCGCCGGCCCCGAATCCGACGGCGGTCTTCGACGCCTCGGAGGTGTTGGCGGACGTGATGACACCCAAGTCGTACGGATAGGCCGAGGACACGCCGATGCCCTGCGGCTGGACGATCGTCTGCTGAACCCTGAAGATCGAGGGGCCGGCGAACACCATCAGCATCATCTTCGGTGACATCGGGATCGCCCACGTGGCCTGCAGGTGAATGCCGGTCTCGCTGGTGTTCGCGCCAAACCCACCCGTCAGCGTGCGCGGCTGGTTCACGTAGAGCGGGCTCGGGATCGATCCGGTGACCGTCGTGGTCGTCGAACGGCTCAGGCTCGTCACGCCGACGCCAACGGCCAGGTTCCGCCAGACCCGATAGCCGCCGGCGATATCGAAGCCCGGAGCGCTCTTCGCGGGATAGGTGACCGTGGTCGTCGCCGTCTCCGCAAAGTACGGCCACGTCTGGAGCTGGGTGCTGGCCGAACTGCCGGCCTGGAACAGCCCACCGACCCAGAGATAGCCGCGATCGGTCCAGTCGCCCTTCTTGACGGGACGCGCGGCAGCGGGTTTCGCGGCGGCCCCTGGAGCGGCCGTCTTCTGGCCGCTGGAGGTTGGCGCCGGGCCCGGCTGCAGATCGACGGCCGACGCCAGGACATATCCTTCCTTCTTCGTCAGTGGATCACGCACCTTGTACCAGTCGCGATTGACATCCACCAGGTCCAGGATCGCGCCGGCTTTCAGCTGATCGACGACGACCGCGTTCTGGGCGGGGGTGGCGCGGAGCGGTGTCTTGTCGGCCTTGACGCGGACGGTCGCCGCGAACGCGGGAGCGGCAGCCAGGCACACCAGCAGCGGCAGCAACACGAGAAGCTTTCTGGTCATCCCAGCCTCCTAATTCACGCCAACCGCATTCCACGCCTGGACAATGGCCACCTCGACGTTGCTGCCCGCTCCGTACAGATCGCGGGCGGCCTGGATCGTCTTGGCCCGTGCCAGGCTGAACGTGGCGTTGGAGATCAGCGTCGTGAATCCCCTGAAGAACACCTTCTCGACCTTGTCACGGTTCGCCGATCCCACCCCCGTCACCGAGAGGCCGGATGTCCGGTTCGTGCCTCCCTCGATGGCCAGGTAGAAGGCATGGCCGGCGATCGTGCCGTTGGTGTGCACCCCGCCGTTGTCGTCCGTCCCGATGTAACGCTTAGAGTAATGGTCGGGGTCACCGAACGCCGCGGGGTTGGCGAGGTTGCGCACCCCATAGGTGCTCCCGGCCTTGCTGGGCCGGTACGTTTCCTTCCCGTGGAGATAGTCGGCCTGGAGCAGACCGTTGCCCGCGCTTTCGCGGAAGAAGGCGACCGACTGTCCCATGATGTCGGAGAAGGCCTCGCTGAGCGCGCCCGACTCGTTCTGGTAGATCAGGTTGGCCGTGTACCCGCTCACACCGTGCGCGTACTCGTGGGCGACGATGCCCAGCGCGGCCACGTAATAGTCCACGTACTGACCTGAGTCCGTCAGGCGATAGCCCGACGGCAACCCTTCGCCGAACATGATGATGTCTTCACGCGCGCTGCCGCACTGCGGGCAGAAGAAGGCATTCAGGTAGTAGTCGGCGACATCGGCCCAGACGTACTTGTCCATGTCCGCCCGGTTGACCGGGTGGACGATGACCGACACCGTTCGGACGTTGTCGCCATCGAACCCCTTCCACCCGATGCGCTGATAGAAGTAGTCGTAGGTCCAGCCGATGTACGTGTGGCCGTCGACGACGACCGGGTCGGCCCAGGTTCCGCCAGTGGACGTCGCCAAGTCAGACGTCGCAAACGGGGTCTTGCCATCGACGATTGACTCCGTCCGGCTGAAGTTGCCCTTGAGGTCGTACGTCTTGATCGTGATCGGCCGCATCAT
>JADGOB010000058.1 GCA_017883185.1 Acidobacteriota bacterium | reverse complement strand
CAAGCTCGGGCGAAACGCCATCGGGAAGCACTTCAAGCAGGGCGGGCCGAAATCGCCCGACGTCGAGATCGTCGGCGTCGTCAAGGACGCGAAGTACAGCGACGTCAAGGATGCGATACCGCCTCAATTCTTCACGCCGTACCGGCAGGGCGAGACGTTGGGATTTCTGACGTATTACGTGAGGACCGCGCTCGCGCCCGAGCAGTTCCTCGCCACCATCCCGAAGGTGCTGGCGCGCCTCGACCCCAACCTGCCGGTGGAGAACGTCCGCACGATGCAGGAGCAGGTGCGCGAGAACGTCTTCCTCGATCGCCTGATCACCGTGCTCTCCGCCTCTTTCGCGGGGCTGGCCACGCTACTGGCGGCCATCGGGCTCTACGGGGTCCTCGCCTATACGGTGGCGCAGCGGACGCGTGAGATCGGGCTCCGCATGGCGCTCGGCGCGGCGCCGGACCGTGTTCGGCGTATGATCCTCTCCCAGATGGGCGTGATGACGCTGGTCGGCGGCGCGATTGGGCTGGCGCTGGCCATCCTGGTCGGGTGGTATGCCCAGTCGCTGCTGTACGAGATCAAGGGGTACGACCCGCCGGTGTTCGTTGGGTCGGCGGTGCTGCTCGCCCTGATCGCCCTCGCGGCGGGCTTCGTCCCGGCGCTTCGCGCCTCGCGCGTGGACCCGATGACGGCTCTTCGTTACGAATGAGAGAGAAAGCCGACTTGATTCTCCCTGCCTGAGGCTGTAGGATTCGGCCGCTCCCATTCCCTTCTTTCAAACGGAGGTTGCGATGGCCAAGTGTAGACCCCGTGACGGTGCGGCGAAGAAGATCGCCAAGCCCAAGAAGAAAACTGGCAAGTAGCCCGTCTTGCTGAGAGCAGGCAGCTGTCGGCTGTCCGCTGTTCGCTGTTCGGTCCTGTTTCCTGCCCAGGGAGGCGTCGTGGCTGATCTCCTCTCCCCGTTGTCTCTTCCAGGTCTCACCCTCCGCAACCGCATCGTGATGCCGCCGATGTGGTCGGGCCAGGCGACATCCGACGGTTTCGTCACCGCGAACATCATCGAATACCATCGCCGGCGCGCCGCGGCCGGCTGCGGCCTCATCATTGTCGAGCATGCGTTCGTTCATACGAGCGGCCGGCACACGCCCACCCAGATTGGCGTGCACAGCGACGCGACAATCGAGGGCCTGGCCAGGCTGGCGAGTGCCGTGAAGGGCGAGGGCGCGATGGTCTGCCTGCAACTGGCCCATGCAGGCTCACGGTCGTCGTCGCGGGTGCTCGGGATGCGGCCGCTGGCGCCGTCGAGCGTCCGGCATCCGTACGAGCCGGATGGGGACGTGCCCGAAGCGATGGGTCCCGGCGCCCTCACGGAGGTCGTTCGCGCCTTCGGCGATGCGGCCGAGCGGGCCCGGACGGCCGGATTCTCGGCGGTCGAAATCCACGCGGCGCACGGCTTCCTGCTGTCCCAGTTCCTGTCGCCGCTCACGAACCTCCGCACCGACGAATATGGCGGTCCGGTCGAAAACCGGTGTCGTCTCCACCTCGCGGTGCTGAACGAGGTTCGCGGGCGGGTGGGCGCCGACGTGCCGGTCTTCGTCCGCCTCGGCGCCCACGACGAAACACCGGGGGGCCTCGAGCTCGACGACGCGTGTCGGGTCGCGAGGTGGCTGGCCGACGCGGGCGCCGCCCTCATCGACGTCTCGGGCGGCCTCCAGGGCTCACGCGGCGTCGGCAGAGGCGCCGCGTACTTCGTGCCGTATGCCCAGGCGATCAAGGCGGCAGTGTCCGTGCCGGTCATGGTGACGGGCGGCATTTCCGAGCCGGACCTGGCCGATCGCACGGTGCGCGAGGGGTGGGCCGACCTGGTGGGCGTCGGACGCGCGATGCTCAACGATCCGGACTGGGCGCGGAAGGCTATCGCGCACCTCTCAATGGGCCGCCGCCCCAGCTAGGACTGTCCATGAAGAAGACCATCGCCATTCTGGTTGCCGTCGCGTGCGTGCTCCTCGTCCAAGCCCCGCGTGCCGATGACGGGATGTGGACCTTCGACAATCCGCCGCTGAAGATCTGGAAAGAGAAATTCAAGTTCGAACCGACGCCGCAGTGGCTCGAGCACGTCCGGCTCGCCTCGCCCCGCGTCGAGGGAGCTTCGGGCGCATTCGTGTCGCCGAACGGCCTGATAGTCACCAACCAGCACGTCGCCAACGGGCAACTGCAGAAGCTCTCCACGCCTGAACACAACTACGTGCGCGACGGGTTCTACGCGCCGACGATCGAGCAGGAACTGAAGTGCCCCGACATCGACGTGAACGTGTTCGTGTCGTACGAGGACGTGACAGCGCGGGTGCAGGGCGCCGTCACCCCGGGGATGAGCGACCGCGCCGCGGCCGAGACACGCCGCACCGTGACGACAGCCATCGAGAAGGAATCGACCGAGAAGACCGGCGGCCTGCGGAGCGAGGTCGTCAAGCTCTATAGCGGCGGCGAATACTGGCTGTATCGCTACAAGAAGTTCACCGACGTCCGGCTGGTGTTCGCGGTCGAGGAAGCGACCGGGTTCTTCGGCGGCGATTTCGACAACTTCACCTATCCCCGCTATGACCTGGACGTGGCGTTCTTCCGGGCCTATGAGAACGGGCAGCCCGCGAAGACCGAGTACCTGGCGTGGTCTCAGAAAGGCGCCGAGGACAAGGAGCTGGTGTTCGCCATCGGCAGCCCGGGCACGACCTCTCGGCTGCTGACGATGGCGCAGCTCGGGTTCCATCGCGAGGTGGCCAACCCGACGCAGATGGCGGTCTACATGGCGCGGCGCGACGCGCTCTGGCGCTACGGCTCGACGAGCGCCGAGGCCGAGCGGCGAGCGTCGGCCGGCCGCCGCGGGCTGGAGAACTCGATGAAGCGGCTGGTCGGCCAACAGGACGGGCTCGAAAACGAGCGGCTGATGAAGGCGAAATACGACGAGGAAGCGAAACTGCGGACCGCCGTCGCCGCCAAACCCGAGTGGCAGAAGGCGTACGGCGACGGGTGGGATCAGATCGCGGCCGCCTACAAGACATACGGTCCCTACGCGAAGCGGAACGCGTTCTCCGCGCTCACGCCCTCTCGGCTCGGCGGCTTCGCGCTGACGCTGGTTCGCTACGCCGAGGAAGTGCGGAAGCCGAACAACGTCCGGCTCGACGAGTTCCGCGACACAAGGCTCGACTCGCTGAAGACGACGCTGTTTTCCGCGGCGCCCGTCTACCCTGACATGGAGGAATCGCTGCTCGCCTCGTGGCTGCGCGACGCTCAGGTGGCGCTCGGCAACGACGATCCCTTCGTGAAGGCCGCACTCGCCGGACAGCCGCCGGCCGCCGCGGCGAAGGCGGCGGCAGGCGGAACGAAGCTGACAGACCCGGCATTCCGCAAGGCGCTGTTCGAGTCTGGGCCGGAGGCGATCGCGAAGTCGGACGACCCGATGATCGCCCTCGCGCGCCGCGTCGATCCCGTCTTGCGCGAACTGCGCACGTGGATCGAACAGCACATCACCAACGTCGAGACGACCAACGGCGAGCGGATCGCCAAGGCGCGCTTCGCGGTCTACGGGAAGAGCGTGTACCCAGACGCGAACTCGACGGTGCGGATCAGCTACGGCACCGTGCTCGGTTACGAGGAGGGCACCACGCTGGTGCCGTACAAGACGACGTTCTACGGCCTGTTCGACCGCGCCACCTCTTTCGGCAACAAGGCGCCGTTCTTCCTGCCGCAGCGGTGGTTCGACCGGCGCGCGGCGCTCGACATGTCGGTGCCGCTCAACTTCGCCTACACCGCCGACACGATCGGCGGCAATTCCGGCAGCCCGGTGATCAATCGGAACGCGGAGCTGGTCGGCCTGAACTTCGACAGCAACCGGCAGAAGCTCGCGAACCGCTACATGTATATCGACGAGGCGGAAGGGGCCCGCGCGGTCGGCGTCCACAGCGCCGGCATCCTGGAAGCCCTCGCGAAGGTCTACGGGGCGGAGCGGATTGTGAGGGAGATCACGGGGCGGTAGCAAACAGCTGGCAGCTGGCAGCCGATAGCATGTCACGCGCGACAGGCTGTCGGCTGGTCGCTGCCTGCTGTCCGCGGTGGATCTCACTTCATCAGAATCGTCGCCATATCGTTCTCCAGCGTCGTCGTCGCCTTCTCGGTGACGCGGCCGATTTCCTGGTCGCCGCGGAAGAAGAGGAAGGTGGGAACGCGCTGGACCTCGTGCTTCACGGTCAGCCCTTCCGCGTCCTTCTTCGACCGGTCCACGCCCACCATCGTGACCCTCTCGAGGCCGATGCCCGCCTGGTCCAGGATCTTGAAGAAGCGAGGGACCTCGCGCTTGCTGTCGGGGCACCAGGTCGCGAGGATCAGGAGTACCTGCACGTCACGTCCGCGCTCCGCGATCGTCCTGACCGCTGAAGGGTCTGGCGTGTAGTCTTGTGCGCGGAGCGTCTTCCAGGTCTCGTAGTCTTCGACGGCTGCGCGGGTCACGTGGCCGACGAGCGGAGCGGAAGCCGGGGGCCGTGGGACGGCCGTCGGAGCGGGCGCGGCGGCTGCGCCAGCGGCAGGCGGCGTGGCGGGTGTGGTCGGCGCAGGACCCGGCACCTTCGCCGGACCGGCCGGCGCCGCAGCCGTCGGCTTCACCAGTGTCGCGGTGGTTGCGGGCGCTGTCTTGCCGCCGCAGCCGGCCAGCGATCCGCTGGCAACGGCGAGACACAGCACAGCCGCTCCTGTGCCCACGATCGTGGCTGTCTTCATGAAAGAGCCCTCCTGTTCGAGAGATGAATGCGGGCGACGGCCATCATAACCCGGTCGAGTAGGAACCAAGAAGGAGGCACCAGCCAGTCGCTCGTCTGCCCGCAAGCGAAAACGACCCGCCACGGGTTCAAATGACAGTCGGCTTCCAGTAAGATGAGGGGATGCCCTCAAAGGAGAATCGATGACCAGGCACCTACACCTCGCCGAGTGGGTCAATCAGGTCGCGGCATTCTGCCAGCCCGACCTGGTCCACTGGTGCGACGGCTCGCCGGAAGAATACCAGCTGATGCTCCGCCTGATGGTGCAGGCGGGCACCGCCATGCGAATGGACCCGATGCGCCCAAACAGCGTCTTCGTTCGTTCGGACCCTGCGGACGTGGCCCGCGTGGAAGACCGCACGTACATCTGCTCGCAGCGGAAGGAAGACGCCGGCCCGACGAACAACTGGGCGGCCCCCGCAGAGATGAAGGCCACCCTCACGGGGCTCTTCACGGGCTCGATGAAAGGGCGGACACTCTACGTCATCCCCTACAGCATGGGCCCCGTCGGATCGCCGATCGCCAAAATTGGCGTCGAAATCACCGACTCGCCGTACGTCGTCGCCAACATGCACATCATGACGCGCGTCGGCGCGAAGGTCCTCGACGTGCTGGGCACCGACGGCGAGTTCGTCAAGGGCCTCCACTCGGTCGGCGCGCCGCTCGAGGGCAGTGCCCCGGACGTGCCGTGGCCGTGCAACGCCAGCAACAAGTACATCTGCCATTTCCCCGATACGCGCGAGATCTGGTCGTTCGGGTCGGGCTACGGCGGCAACGCGCTCCTCGGCAAGAAGTGCCACGCGCTGCGGATCGCGTCGGTGCAGGCGCGCGACGAGGGCTGGATGGCCGAGCACATGCTGATCCTGAAGCTCACCAGCCCAAAGGGCGAAGTGCGCTACGTGACCGGCGCCTTCCCGTCGGCGTGCGGCAAGACCAACCTCGCCATGCTCGTGCCGACCGTGCCGGGCTGGAAGGTGGAAACCATCGGCGACGACATCGCCTGGATGAAGTTCGGTCCCGACGGCCGACTCTACGCGATCAACCCCGAAGCGGGATTTTTCGGCGTGGCCCCGGGCACGAGCATGAAGTCGAATCCGAACGCGCTGCTCTCGCTCAAGGCGAATTCGATCTTCACCAACTGCGCGATGACGCCGGACGGCGACGTGTGGTGGGAGTACATGACGGACAAGGAGCCGCCGGAACTGATGGACTGGCTGCGGCGTCCGTGGCGCCCCGGCATCGGCCGAAAGGCGGCGCACCCGAACTCGAGGTTCACCGCGCCGGCCCGGCAGTGCCCCGTGATCGCGCCGGAGTGGGAAGACCCGAAGGGCGTTCCGATCTCCGCCATGCTGTTCGGCGGCCGCCGGGCGACGGTGGTCCCGCTCGTGACCGAAGCCTTCAACTGGCAGCACGGCACGTTCCTCGGCTCGATCATGGGGAGCGAGACGACCGCCGCCGCGACGGGCAAAGTGGGACAACTGCGTCGCGACCCGTTCGCGATGCTGCCGTTCTGCGGCTACCACATGGGCGACTACTTCGCGCACTGGCTGCGCATTGGCGCCAGCGCCAGGCCCGAGCAGCTGCCGCGCCTCTACTACGTCAACTGGTTCCGCCAGGACGCCGGCGGCCACTTCCTCTGGCCGGGATACGGCGAGAACAGCCGCGTGCTCAAGTGGGTCTTCGAGCGCGTGACCGGCGGCGGCGAGGCGATCGACACGCCAATCGGCCGGCTGCCTGCGCCGGGCGCCCTCGACGTGAAAGGTCTGGACATCGCGCCTGAAGCCCTCGACATCCTCATGAAGGTGGACATCGCAGGCTGGCTGGCGGAACTGCCGAGCATCAAGAAGCACTACGAGTCGTTCGGCGACCGGCTCCCCGCCGGCCTCAACAAGGAACTGAGCGACCTCGAGAAGCGGCTTCTGGCGGCGGGCGTTTAGACATCTCGGTAGGGGCGAGGCATGACTCGCCCCTACCGTTGAAATTTCTCCTTCAATCCCAAGTAGTCGGTCTTGCCCGTGCCGAGCACGGGAATCCGCTCCACCTGGATCACCTGCCGCACGTTGTACAGCGCGCTCAGGCCCGCGTCTTTCACCAATCCGTTCACCTGCTCGCGGGTCGTCGGGCGGACCGTGAACACCACGATCTCGGGACTGTCAGCCGAGCCGAGCGTGTCGACGGCCAGCGGCGGTCCCTCGTCCTGGTCCGACGCGAAGTGGGGCAGCAGCACCGCCTCGATCGCGGGTAGCGAGATCATCTCGCCACCGAGCTTCACGAACCGCTTGAGCCGGCCTTCGAACATCAGCCAGCCGTCCGCGCCCTGGCGGACGAGATCGCCGGTGCGGTACCACGGCTTCCCGTCCCACTCGACGAACGGCGACTCGCCGGTGTAATTGAGGTACCCGGAGAAGATGCTCGGACCGCGCACCAGCAGCAGGCCCTTCTCTCCGGAAGCCACCGGGACATGACTCTCCAGGCCCATGACGACGCACTCGACCGAGTCGAGGGGCTTGCCGATCGAGCCGTGCACGGGTTTCTCGACCCTGTTCGCCGACACGATTGGCGAACACTCGGTGATGCCGTAGCCCTCGAGAATCGTCGCACCCGGGCAGGCCCGCGTGAGCGCCTGGTACACGGACTCCGAGCACTTCTCGGCACCGGTCACGGCGAGGCGCAGCGAGGCCAGTTGGCCGGGCTGGGCGGCGCGGACGATGCCATTGAGGAACATCGGGGTCCCGACCATCAGCGTGACCCCGTAGGCGGCAATTACGCGCGCCAGCACCGCCGCCTCCGTGGGATTCGGGTGATAGACCACCCGGAACCCCGAGCAGAGCGGGAGGATCGTGGTGACGGTGAGCCCGAACGAATGGAACGGCGGCAGCATCCCGATCATCACGTCGGGACCGTGGAAGGCGACGGCCACAAGCGTGTCGCGCACGTTCGTCAGGACATTCGTGTGGGTGAGCGGAACCGCCTTTGGCAGGCTCTCGGATCCGCTCGTGAACAGGACCACGGCTTCGTCGGTCGGCGTGATCCCCTTCAGCGCACCCCAGCTCACGTAGCTCCGGACGAGCGCCGACAGTTTCTGCACCGTCGTCAGCCGCGACCGGACGTCCTCGGCCAGCACGAAGCGGCCGGCAAGCGCGGAAAGATCGATGCCCATCCCCTCGAGCTTGGAGAGCAGCGCCTTCGCAGTGATCACGCGTTCCACGCCGAGCAGGTCGAGCGCGTGGGTCAGGTTGCGCGACCCTGTCGTCCAGTTGACCATGACCGGCGTCTTGCCGGCGAACAGCGTGGCCAGGTAGAACAGCCCGGCGCCAACCGACGCGGGCAGCATGATTCCGACGTAGCGGCCCGGCAACTGGCGGATGGCGGGCACCATCAGCATCAGCCCGAGCACGAGGCGGCGAAACGTCACGACGCCGCTCGTCTGGTCGGCCAGGATCGCGTATCCGGGGTGGCGTGACGCCTGTTCGAGGAACACCTCGGTGACGGTCCGGCCCGTCGGGACCACGAGCCGCGCGTCTCCACGTGGCGCCGTCCAGGCGGCGCCTGGACTCTTCAACGGCGACTCGATCGCCGAGCTCCCTCTTCCCGACGCGGCCAGCACCACGTCGCCGACCGTCACCAGGCTCTCCGGCGTTCCCACAGAAAAGCCGAATTCCTTCTCGATCCAGATCGCCAGTTCCGCCCCGGTCAGACTGTCGAGCCCGAGGTCCTGAGCCAGCCTGTCGGTGAGCGCTACGTCGGCGTGGCCGGTCAGGCGCGACAACTCCTCGACCACGATCCGGCGCGTGGCTTCGGGCGCTTCGGCCGCGTCGCCCGACACCCGTCGAACCTCGGGGTCCGGCAGTTCACGCACGCCGCCCTTCTCCCAGAACCCGTAGGGGACGTAGGTGTTTTTCTGCGCCCGCGCGTTGTAGAACTCCTCCAGGTAGCGGTTGATCGCCATCCGGCTTTCGTGTCGGGGGAAGTCGCCTGGCTCGACGAACTCGATGAGGACGTCGCGCCGCGGCATGAAGAACACGCCGTTCAACAGCAGGTACTTGAAGCCGCGCCACGCCGTCGCGACCGGGTTCGGCATGCGACCTGTGAAGGCCAGGCTGAAGCTGCTGCCCCACAGCCCGGTCTGGCGCACGAGAACCACCCTCGCATCGGGTACCGCCTTCACGAGAACGTCGGTGCCGCTGGCGGCGCGGATCTCCTCGAGGTATTGCTGCCGCAGCCGGCCGGACGGATAGAACAGCAGGTTCTCCCCAGCGATTACCCCTGCGATGGTCTCCTCGAGCGCCCGCCGAGTCGCCTCCATCACCGACAGCCCCTGCCGCTCCATGTTCGGCAGCGCGCGCACACCGAACAGCCGCGCCAGCGTCCCGACCACGGGCCACGAAATCTGGTACTCGTCGGCGAGCGCACGCGGACGGAAGCCGCGGTTGACGATGACCATCAGGATCGCTGGGTCAATCAGCGCCAGGTGGCTCGGCAGGAAGAGGACGCGGCTCGTGCCGCGTTTTCGAATCTCGTCGAGGCCACGCACCTCCACGCGATACCTCAGCGAAAGGAGGAGCCGGCCTTTCCACGAAAGCAGCCATCGAAGGCCGCGGCGAAGCATGGGCATCATCGCAGTGTTGTGAAGCAGTGATGGGGAGAGATTACACGAGTGCCGGCCGCCGCGATAGGGGCGTGGCCGCGGGGTGCTGCCGTTCCGCTACTGGACCCAGACCCTCAGCAGCCCAGGACGACAACCATGCCCAACTTCGCGGACGCCGTCTCGAAGGTCGCCAGGCGACCGCCACCCGCGACATAGGCACGGTGGATCAGGCGATCGACGAGTCCAGGCTTGGCCGATGCCAAACCAGGGGAAGCTCTGAGCGAGCGTCAACTGTATATCGCCGGTGCCGGGGGGGAGGTCGACGACCAAGTAGTCCAGCCGTCCCCACTGCACGGCGCTCATGAAGAACGTCAGGTACTTTCCCACCATCGGTCCACGCAGGATCGCGGGCGTGTCGTCCGCCCTGAGCATGCCCATCGATATCGCCTTCAGGCCGTGCCGATCCACAGGGATGACCTTCTTGTCAGGTGTCGCTTCCAGCGCCAGCGGCTGGCCGGTGCGCAGTCCCAGCATGCCGGGGATACTCGGCCCGAAGACATCGGCGTCTACCAACCCGATCCGGCGCCCGATCTGTTGAAGGGCTAGCGCAAGATTGACGCTGACGGTGGACTTGCCCACGCCGCCTTTTCCGCTGCCCACTGCGACGAGGTGACGGATGCCCGGGAGCTCGTCGGGGCCGGCGGATGGCTGGGACGTGGTGCCAGGTGAGGGGTAGTGAACGTCGCCATTCTTCATCGCTTTACGTTCATGGTAGACCCTTGGATGATTTTGTCAAGTATATGCTTTTTAAACTTGCTAAACTCTCGTTGGTCGTGCACGATAGCAGCGTGAGCTCGAACGCTGCCGGTTCCGGCCGAGAACGGGTCCTCTTTCTCCTCAAGACCAAGGGAACGCAGACCGCGGCGCGGATCGCCACGGAGCTGCGCGTCACCACGATGGCCGTTCGCCAGCACCTCTCCGTCCTGCAGGGAGAGGAGCTCGTCGACTTCACCGACCAGCGACGCAAGGTGGGCCGTCCCGCCCGCCTCTGGCGGCTCACGCCCAAGGCGTCTGATCGGTTCCCCGACTCCCATGCCGAGCTCGCGGTTGGAATGCTCCAGGCAATCCGAAGCGCCTTCGGTGATGAAGGCCTCAAACGTCTGACCGAGGAGAGGACGCGACAGCAGGCCCAGAGTTATCGCGCGCGGATGCCCGGTCAGGATGCGCCGCTCGCGGAACGCGTGGCCACCCTCGCGGGGATCCGGCGTGAGGAAGGGTACATACCCAAGTGGGGACGCCGGCGCGATGGAACGGTCGAACTCGTGGAGAACCACTGTTCGATCTCAAAAGCCGCACGCTTCTGCCCGAAGCTGTGCGCCGGCGAGTTATCGCTCTTTCGCAGTGTGCTGGGTAGTGACGTCTCGGTCGATCGCGTCGAGCACATCCTGTCGGGGGACAGGCGTTGCGCCTACCGCATCACCCTCCGGCCCAGCGATCCGGCGTTGGCCGGCGGCCAGCCGTCTGCAGGTACTGCTGAGCGGTATGACAGATGAGCCAGCCCGCCCACCGAACGTGTGCCCCTCACTACCACTCCTCCGTCTCGAACCTGATCTGGTGACGCTGCGTTGTCAGCTTGATGTCGGCCGTCGAGATTGGATTCCCGCAGGCGAGCAGGACTGTCCGCAACGGGTCGAGGCGATCGCGCAGCATTGAGGTCGACACGTGGCGGGGTAGCGCAGGGTGGACGGTCTTGGCCAAGACCGCCTGCGCTTGCACGATATTGGTTTGGTTCCCCTTTGCCTCGTCCAACGCTTCGGCCTCCTTCGTCGGCAGGCCGAGCACAAAGCGCAAGATGTTGTTTGCGCGCCCCCGTCCCAGGTGCGGATCGGCGATGTCTCGCCCGCTGGGGCGGCTGACCGTCGGGACATACACGAAGTCGAGCTTTCCCGCTGCTTCGATCTCCAACAGCTCCTTGTGGTAGCCAAGCTCCTCGTACGTGCGGTTGGTGTGGAAGAGCGTGTAGCGACGGCCGTCTCCGCGGGCGCTGGCGGCCTCGAAGTG
Organism: Acidobacteriota bacterium; assembly: GCA_017883185.1. Lineage (GTDB taxonomy): Bacteria > Acidobacteriota > Vicinamibacteria > Vicinamibacterales > Fen-181 > FEN-299. The sequence goes on along the minus strand of JADGOB010000058.1, from coordinate 10,988 downwards.
CAGCTCCTTCGCCATCGAAATGAATGGCGCGAGCCCGGTCCCGGATGCAACCATCACGACATTCTCGAATCCGCTGGCGCGATCGTCGAGCGTGAAGGTGCCGGTGATCCGGTCGAAGTACGTCACGACACAGCTCGTGGCTGGACCAATCGCGAAGAGCGTCTCGCTCAGCCGGCCCGGGAGTCCATGAGCACCCATGTCCCGCGTGATGTAGAACTCGATGAAGCCGTGCTCGAGCGTCTCCCATGGCGCCGAGGCGATCGAGTAGGGATGGGTGACCGAACCGATCTTCTGCCGGCCGGACTCATCGAGTTCGGGTTCGAATACCGGCCTGCCGTCCGCTCCAACACCAGCCTTCCTCGTCAACCTGCAATCGTCTCGGCGCAGGGCGATGTATTGTCCGGCCTTGTAGCTCGGAAACCTGCTGCCCGTTTCCGGCAGCAGGCGAAAGCTCAACTGGATCGAAGAGAGCTTCCGCTCGTGACAGACCGTGCCGAATCTTGTGCCTGCCATACGCGTCCCTCCCCCGGATCATCGCGGCCCTCGGCGCGCGAGGTGTTGATACGGTGGATGCGTCTGGAGGCGTGGATCGTCGACCGGCGCGCCCATCGTGAAGTGGAGAGTGGCAGCCTGGCCGTTCGGCCCAAGAACAGACCGTCGTTCGGCGGTGTGTCGATCAATGAAGGTGCAAGGGGAAGTGCCTGCCCAGCAATGCGAAATGCTTGTCCAGCGAGAAGAGCGCGAGTTCGTTCTGGATGGCATGCTGGGCAATGATCAGGTCAGGGATGCCAACCTTGTTGATGCCGTTGCGGAGGCACGTCACCTGCATCTGGACGATTCCGTCCCAGTCGAGCGCGAGCGGGAGACGCTCCACGTCGCGAAGGAGCCCGACGAGGGTTCGCTTCCCCCCAACCACCAGCGGCGGCGTCAACTCCGCAAGGATCAGGTCGTTGGTGACGAGGAGGCCCTCTTCAATCAACCAGTCCACGCCCAGCCCCTCGTCTGCACCTCGAAGATACGCGACCCAGACTGACGTATCGACAAGGACCTTCATACCCGCTTCCGCAGGATATTCACGTCCAGGTCCACGTCCACCCGGCCCCTGAATCGTCTCAACTCCTGCAAGCGGCTCTTCCGCACGAGATCCTGCAGCGCCGTGATGATCGCAGCTGTTTTCGTCTTCTGGTGCGAGGCCTTCATCGCGTCTCGCAGCAGCGCCTCGGGCAAGTCCAAAGTCGTTCTCATCTCTCCTCCCTCGCGTATGCACCGTCATCGCACTTGATGCATATAGGATATGCGATCTGCGCGTGGGCGTCCATGATGGGTCCTCTGGAATATCCAGGGGGGCCAGCGGAGCCTCGCCTCGAGCCGCCGAGAGCGGACCAATGAGCGCCCGCGAACGGTATTGGGTTCAGGCCCCGGGCGGTGCTGGGACCGTGGCCGCGGGACGCACGCGCTTGTACATCAGGAGTTCGGACGCGCCGTCGATGATGTAGTCGTCGAACTCGCCCACTTGCCGGTATCCCTGGCGTGCGTAGAATGCGCGGGCGCCGGCGTTGAACGAGGAGACGCAGAGGAAGAAATGGCGCGAGGTCAGCGCGGCGTGCCGCTCACAGTGGTCGAGCAGGGCGGCACCGACGCCTCGGCTGCGCCAGCCCGGGGCGACGGCAATCGAGGCGAGATAGGGAGACCCGGCGACGCCACGCGGGTTCACGAGGGAGAAGCCACAGCGCTCCGAGCCGTCCCGGGCGACGAAGACGACGAACTCAGGGCGCTGGCAGGCGGCGCGGCATTGGTCGATACCGCGCCGCAGGGTGACCCATGGATCGGACCCGGCCATCAGGCCCGCCGCCCAATCGCGGTCGTCGCCGGTGGCCGCCGTGATCGTGAACGCTCCGGCCTCGCTCACTCTTTCTTCTTTGCCCTGGTCCTGGTGGCCGTCGTGGCCCTGGGATTGCGGGCGCCAGCCGTCTTGCGCGCGCCGGTCGTCTTGTGCGCACCGGGCGCGCGGCGACGATTCGGCCTGGTCGCGGCCGCGGCAGGCTGTTTCTTCGGCCCGGCGTCCACGTCCACGGACTCGATCGTCTCCGCGTCGATGATCGGCTGCGCCGCGGATTCCGTGGAGGGAACCGCCTGGCCCCACCCAGCCGGCTGCGGCTCTGCCGACCCCGGGACCGTGTCATCGACCGGCACGTCGGCAGCGGCCGTGACCGGGCGTTCCTCGATTGTCGCCTCCTGCACGGGCGGCGCGGACGGGAGCCGCTGCAGCGCGTTGCCCGGGAAGACCCGCAACACGCCCTGGCGGTCGCGCTCGAGGCGCAGCAGGGCGTCACGCTGCGACGCGCGCAGCAGGTCGAGGATGCCGCCGAAACCGTAGCGCCGTTCGTCGAAGGCGGAGTCGGCCGCCCTCAACAGCTGCTTCACGTTCCGCACGTACATCGGCCAACGAAGGGGATTGGGCGCGTCCTCGATGACGCGGCGCAGGATGGCCAGCGCTTCGGCCTGCTGCCCGGCAAGCGCCTCTCCCGGCGCAGGCAGCTGCGCCGGCGCCTGCACGACGGGCGTCGTCGCCGGCTGCGTATCGGCCGACGGATGATCCTCGGGAACGACTTCGCGATCGGCAGGGGGAAGGGGTGAGGGTGCCCGGTGGCCGTGCCCGCGTTCGTGGTGGTGGCGTTCCTGGTGGGAACGATCGGCTGGCGCAGCCGCTGGTTCAGCCGTGTCTTCCGGCGCGCCAGGCTCCGCATCCCTGGCTTCCACCAGCAGGTTCCGGCCAGCCTGGTTGAGGCGGATGAGGCCGGCCTGGGCGAGTTTCTCCGCGAAGTCGCGGAACGAGCCGGCGCCGTAGTTCTTCTCGGAGAACGTGGAATCGAGCTGCAGCAACGTGCTCTTGAGAAGGCCGAGCTGCGGGGTGACCTCGCGATCGGAGAGCACCTTCAGGGCGCGCCTGATCAGCGGGAATGCGCCGCTGACCGCCTGCGTGCCCGACGAACGCCCGCGCTCGGGCTGGCGCCGGGCGCCCTGGCCGAGATTCACCAGGTTCTCGTACGCGATGAACTCGTGGCAGTTGCGCTGCAGGATGACGCTCGTGAACGCGCGTCCGCCCACCACGATGACCGTCTTGTCATACTGCTTGAGCTTTTCGACGAGGCTCAGGAAATCGCTGTCGCCGCCCACGATCACGTAGGCATTGATGTGGTCGTGGGTCAGCGCCATCTCGAGCGCGTCGAGCGCCAGGTTGATGTCGGCGCCGTTCTTGTCGCCGCCCGGCGTCAGGTTGCGCTGGACCATCTTAATCGCATGCTGGGTCAGCAGCCGGCTGTAGTCACCGGCGCGCGTCCAGTCGCCGTACGCGATCTTCGTGACCACCTCGCCACGTTCCTTGATCGCCTCGAGGATGATGCCGATATCGAAGGCCACGTTCAGTGTCGTCTTGACTCCGATCTCGATGTTGTCGAAGTCCACGAACACCGCAATCTTCAAACGTTCTTCCATCACAAGCGTTCCTCGCCGGTTTCGCGGGTCCAGGGGCGGACCGTCCCGGATCGCGCCGTGCCAGGCTGGCGCGATTCCGTAGCGCGGGGCAGTCCGGCGCTAGACGCGCCGGCATTCTTCGTGCTCCTTCCGCGCTCGAGGGGAAAGGGGCAGCCGTTGGGGGATCCTGGCGCGCACGCCGTCGCGAACCGGCCGCCCGTCGGGCGCGATGCGGCCGTCTCGCGTGCACTCGGACCTGATGAAGACCGGGGAAGGACGTGCTATTCCTGCTCGTCCTCCTCGGCACCGCCCGTGCTGGCGGTGACATCCTCGACCTCCTGGATGTCGGCCTCGCCATCGTCGACATCGAAGACGCGGCCGGTGTTGCGTTCCCGGATGGGCCCTCGCGGGCGCGTCTCCGCTTTCGTCGGCCGACGGGCCGGTCCCTTCTGCCGTCGCGGCGCCGGCGGACCGAAGCTGCGGGCGGGCCGCTCTCCGGACGCCGGTGCCGAGCCATCCGACATCGCCCCCGCGGGGCGGAACGGCGCCGGGGGTCTGAACCCGGCTGGACGATCTTCTCGCGCCCTGGCCTCGCTGACGGCCAGGTTTCGACCTTTGAAGGGCTGCGCGTTGAAGCGGTGAATCACCTCTTCGGCGACCGACCGCTCGGTGAACTCAATGAACGCAAACCCCCTGGGCCTTCCCGTTTCCCGGTCGAGCGGCAGCACGACCTCGGAGGGCGGAGAAATCACGCCCAGGTGGGCGCGGAGTTCCGCATCGGTCGTGTCGTAGGGAAGGTTGCCAATGAACAAACGGACTGCCAAAAGTTCCTCTCGCGTTGAAGCGGCTGTGGCGTGCTCGCGCCGCACGCGCGGCGCAGACGCGTCCCCAAGGGACGCGGGACCCTCCCGCGGAGCGGACCGGTTCGCCAGACATCTTCGCAGAACTGGCCTATCCGGTTCAAGCATTTCAACAACTGGGCGGCTGGCGCCTGCCTTTTTCCCCAAGTTCCCCGAAACGCTCGAGGGCCCCGGCCAGGGCTCTTCCGGTCCACGAGCCGGCCTTCGCCACCTGTTCGGGTGTGCCGACCGCCACGACCTCCCCACCCCCGTCTCCGCCTTCCGGTCCCAGGTCGATCACCCAGTCGGCCGCGCAAATCACGTCCAGATTGTGCTCGGCCACCACCACCGTGTGGCCGCCATCGACCAGCCGCTCGAACACCTGGAGCAACTTCGCGACATCGTCGAAGTGGAGGCCGGTCGTTGGCTCGTCGAACAGGAACAGCGTGGGGTGGCCGGCCTCGCGGAGCAATTCTGTGGCGAGCAGCAACCGCTGGCGCTCGCCGCCAGACAAGGTATCGCCGCCCTGGCCCAGGCGCAGGTAGCCCAGGCCGAGGTCGGCCAGCACGCCGAGGGAACGAGCGACCGGTGGAAGGCTGTGAAAGACCGTGCGCGCCTCGCGCACGGTCATGTCGAGCACGTCAGCGATCGAGCGCCCGTCGGAGCGACAGGCCAGCACGCGCGGCTGGTAGCGCCGGCCCTGACACTCGTCGCACGGCACCCAGACATCGGGCAGGAAGTCCATGCTGACCCGCAGCCGCCCGACGCCCTCGCACGCCTCGCATCTCCCGCCCTTCACATTGGTGGAGAAGTCGCGCCTGGCGAGGCCAGCCTGCCGGGCGTCGTCGCTCGCGGCAAACTGGTCGCGAATCGCGTCGAAGACGCCGACGAGCGTCGCCGTCGAGCTGGACGAGGACGACGCCAGCGGGTCGCGGTCCGCGGTCACCACGCGCGCGAACTGCTCGTGCACCACCGTGCGTGGACCGTCGTCGCTGCGGGCCTGGTCGTCCTCCCAGACCGCTCCAGGCAAACGGGACGCGTCTCCTGCTGAGCGCTGTGCCTTCCACGTGCGCAGCGCCGGCGCAAGCACGTCGAAGACCAGCGTGGACTTGCCGCTGCCCGACACGCCGGTGACCGCGATGAGACCGCCGGCAGGCATCTCCACGCTCGAGCCGCGCAGGTTGTGACAGCGCGCATTGTGGACGCTAACCCCTGGCCTCAGGGTCCTCGGCGCCCGCCGATCGTGGCCGTAGTGGCGAGTCGAAGCACTGAGGTAGCGGCCGGTCACCGACTCGGCACACTCGGCGATCGCGGACGGCGGGCCGACGGCCACGATGCGTCCACCCTCTTCCCCCGCGCCAGGCCCGAGATCGATGACGTGGTCGGCCGCCCTGATCACCTCGTTGTCGTGCTCGACCACGACCACGGTGTTGCCGGCGTCGCGCAACCCGCGAAGGAGACCGAGCAATCGGCTGGTATCCCGCGCGTGCAGGCCCGCGGTCGGCTCGTCAAGGACATAGGTAATCCCGGTCAGGCCGGTCCCGATCTCGGTCGCGAGCCGGACGCGCTGGGCCTCTCCGGCGGACAACGTGGCGGCCGGTCGGTCGAGCGTCAGGTAGCCGAGGCCGGCGTCGCGCAGGCTGGTCAGCCGATCGACGACGCCTCGCCGGAGATCGGCCGTCACCTCGGCTCGCCATTTATCGTTGACGCGCGCGTCGAGCGCGGCGAAGAACGTGAGGCTCTCCACGACGGTGAGCGCGAGCAGTTCCGCAATGTTCTTCCCGGCCACGCGAACGGCCAGCGCCTCGGGCCTGAGGCGCGCGCCGCCGCACGCCGGGCACGAAATGGTGTGCAGCAGGGGCTCGAGCGCGGCGCCCCGCCGGTCCGCGTGCTTGCGCTCGTACTCCTGTCCGACGCACGCGATGAGCCCGGTCCACTTCGTGCGGAAGCGGTGCACGCCCGCCCGCGACCCGCGGCGGTACTGCCATTCGACGTCCAGTTCGAGATCGCCCGTCCCCCACAGCGCGACCTCGCGCGCCGGGTCGTCCAGGTCCTGCCATGCCACGCCGAAGTCGATGCCCGTCGCGAGGCCCGCCGCGCGGAGAGTGGCCACGTACTGCCCGTCGCGCTCGCCGTAGAAGCGGCCGGTCTTGTGGCCGTCCATCGCGCCATCGAGCAGCGGGCGCTGAGGATGCGTGATCAGTTTCCCGGGATCGCATTCGCTCATGGTTCCGAGCCCCTTGCAGGCCGGGCACGCGCCCTGCTCGGCGTTTGGCGAGAACAGCGTGGAGGTCATCGGCGAGCCGCTGGCCGGCCCGCCCATGCCCACCCGCGCGAACATCAGCCGATAGTAGTCGGCAATCTCCGTCATCGTCCCCACGGTGGAACGCGGGTTGCGCGAAGAGGTTCGCTGCCTGATGGCAACGGCGGGCGTGAGGCCGGACACGTGATCGAACTCGGCATCGCCGGTCTTCTCCAGGAAACGCCGTGCGTAGGCCGAGAAGCTCTCGGTGAAGCGGTTGCGGCCTTCCGCGAAGAGCGTGTCGAAGGCGAGTGACGATTTCCCGCTCCCCGACACGCCTGTCACGACGGTCAGGCGATTGGTGGGAATCTCAACGTCCACGTGCTTGAGGTTGTGCGTGCGCACCCCGGTGAACCTGATCGGGGCAGCCAGAGTGGACGGAGTACCAGTCGGAAGCCACGGAGTACCAGTCGGAAGACACGGAGTATCAGTCGGGGTGGACGGAGTACCAGTCGGAGTGGACGGAGTACCAGTCGGAAGACACGGAGTACCAGTCGCACGCCGCATGGCCGCACCCGTCGCGGACGCCTCGCACCGTGCGACCTCCTCCGGTGTGCCGGCCACGACGAGCCGGCCGCCGCGCCGGCCGCTGCCGGGCCCGAGGTCGATCACGCGGTCCGCGCTCCTGATGACATCCAGGTCGTGCTCGATCGCGATGACGGTGTGCGCCTGCGTCACCAGGCGGGCAATCGCGTCGAGCAGGACGCCGACGTCGGCCCGGTGAAGCCCGGTCGTGGGCTCGTCGAGAACATACAGCGTATGGCCGCGGCCCGGGCGGCTCAACTCTGCTGCCAGTTTCACGCGCTGCGCCTCGCCGCCCGAGAGCGTGGTGGACGGCTGCCCCAGTCGCAGGTAGCCAAGGCCGAGTTCACAGAGCACGCCGAGGATGCGTGCGGCGCGAGGCTGGTCCGCGAGCAGCGAGGCCGCTTCTTCGAGCGTCGTCTCCAGCAGTTCGTGGATCGACCGGCCGCGATACTTGATCTGCAGCGTCTCGTCGTTGAAACGCCTGCCGCCGCAGGTCTCGCACACGACATCCACCTGACCGAGGAAGTGCATCCCTATCTGCTGCACGCCCGCGCCCTGGCACGTCTCGCAGCGCCCGCCGGCGACGTTGAACGAGAACCGGCCCTTCCCGAACCCTCGCTCGACCGACTCTGGGACGGCCGCGAACAGGTCCCGCACGACGTCCGACAGCCCCGTGTACGTCGCGGGATTCGACCTCGGCGTGCGGCCGATCGGCGACTGGTCCACATCGATGACCTTGTCGATTCGGCCCTCGCCCAACCGACCCTGGCACACGCGGGCCACGAGTTCTTCGACCAGGCTCGACTTCCCTGCCCCCGAGACTCCGGTGATGACGTTGAGGGCCCCGAGGAGGAACTCCACGTTCACGTGGTCGAGGTTGTGACGAGTCGCATCGGCCAGCCACAAGCCGCCCGACCCCGCGCGACGCGACGACGGGATGGGCACCTGCTCCTCCCCGATGAGGAACGCGCGCGTCCGGCTGCGGTGGTCCGGCGCCGCTGCCAGGCCGGCCACCGGCCCGCTGTACAACAACTCGCCGCCGTGCTCGCCGGCCCCGGGGCCGATATCGATCAACCAGTCCGCTCTCCGCATCGTCTCATCGTCGTGTTCGACGACGAGCACCGTGTTGCCCCGGTCGCGCAGCGTGGCCAGCACGTCGAGCAGGCGGTCCTGGTCGCTCGGGTGGAGGCCGATCGACGGCTCATCGAAGACGTAGAGGACGCCGCGGAGCTCTGCGGCCACCTGCGAGGCGAGCCGGAGGCGCTGCGCCTCGCCCCCCGACAGCGTCGCGGACGCGCGGTCGAGCGTGAGATGGTCGAGGCCAAGCCGGGCGAGCACGTCGATGCGCGCGAGCATCTCGCCGCGTATCGGGTCGCCAACCGGCGCCTCGGCCGGGGTGAACGTCAACTCCTGGAGAAGCCCCGCGAGCGTTTCAATCGCGCACGCCGAGAACTCGCCGATGTGGCGGTCGCGGAAGCGGACCGACAGCGCTTCGGGCCGAAGGCGGGTGCCGCCGCAGGCATGGCACGGCAGGCTTCGCACGAACCGGAGGATGTTCCGGTTCCGGCTCCGCTCGAGGATCTGATTCATCACCGGCAGGATGCCCTTGTAGACCCCTTCTTCCCTGGGCTTGGCCGTGATGCCGCTCCACCGCATGCGGGACGCGAGCGGGTGCTTGCCGTACGGAATGCGAATCCGGTCAGAGCCGTTCAGCACGATCCCGCGCTGTTCGTCCGTCAGTTCCTGCCACGGCGTATCGACGTTGAAGCCGTGGGCTCGGCAGACCTCGTCGAGCACGTCGATCGTCACCTGCGAGTAGATCACGTACCCGGTGGGAGTCGTGATCACCAGGGCTCCCTGGCGGATCGTCTTTGCGGGATCGGCCACGAGGAGGTCGGGGTCGAGCCGGTCCTCCACGCCCAGGCCCTGGCACACCGGGCAGGAGCCGTGTGGCGAGTTGAACGAAAACAGCCGACGATCGACCTGAAGACCCGGGGGCGCGAGACCGAGCCTCGCGAAGAGCAGCCGGAGGTCGTCGTGCAGCCCGGTGAGGGTGCCGACGGTCGAACGCGGGCTTCGTAACGTCGTCCGCTGGTCCACCGCGATCGCGGGCGACAGCCCGGTGATCGAACGCACCGCCGGCCGCGCGGTTCGCCCGAGGAACTGGCGGGAGTACGACGAGAAGGTCTCGAAGTAGCGGCGCTGCGCCTCCCGGTACAGCGTGTCGAACGCCAGCGACGACTTGCCGGACCCCGACACGCCGGTCACGACCGTGATCGCGCCGCGTGGGAGATCGACGTCAATCGCCTTGAGGTTGTGCTCGCTCGCGCCGCGTACCGAGATCGTGTTCACGACCGGTATTGTACCGCCGGTAGTCCTGGGGCCGGCGGGCGGGGGTCTGGCGGGCACCAGTAAAGCGACAGAGACACCCGCACGGTGCTATCCTTCGCCGACTGAACCGTTCTTTCCTGAAGGACCTTATGCAACATCCCAATCCGCTTCGCCGCATTGCGCTCGTGGTCGTGCTGCTGATCGTCGCCGGCGCCAACCCGCTTCTCGTCGGCCGCGCCGGACAGTCTCCCACGGCGGCTGACGTCATCACCCGGGTGAGAACCCAGTTCGCACCCGACACCCGCGTGGCGGTCTTCGACGTGAAGGCCGAGTCGAAGGACAACGGGATCGAGCTGACCGGAGACATCGAGCAGCCTGCGGCGAAGGACGCGCTGCTCAAGGCGCTCCGGGACGCCGGGTACCCGAACGTCGTGGACAAGATCGTGATGCTGCCGGACCCGGCCCTGGCCGCCAGGCCCCTGGGCGTCGTCACCGTCAGCGTTGCGGTGATGAAGACCAAGCCGTCGCAGTCGTCGGAGCTCGGCAACCAGCTGATCATGGGGATGGTCGTGAAGGTGTTGAAGAAGGACGGCGGGTGGTACTACGTCCAGTCACTCGACGACCGGTACCTTGGCTGGATGGAGTCGGATCACCTGGCCTTCATGACCAGGGAGCAGGTGGACGGGTGGGCGCGGGCACCGCGGGCCATCGTGACGGAACTGTTCACGCTCGTGCGCGAGCAGGCGTCGGCGGATGGAGCGGCGGTGGCCGATCTGGTCGTTGGCGACATCCTGGCCACAACCGGGCCCGCTGGCAACTGGCTGGGAGTGCAGCTGCCCGACGGACGAAAAGGGTTTGTGAGCCGTGCGGATGCCGCCGACTATCAGTCGTGGAAGTCCGCGCGGACGATCACGCCGGAAACCGTCGAACAGACGGCGCGCCGCTTCATGGGCGTGCCGTACCTGTGGGGCGGGACGTCGGCAAAGGGGTTCGATTGTTCAGGCTTCGTGAAGACCGTCTTCAGGCTCAACGGCACCGAACTGCAGCGTGACGCCGACCAGCAGTCGAACGAGGGCACGGCGGTGGCGACCGACAACGACCTCGCGCTGCTGAAGAAGGGCGACGTGCTGTTCTTCGGACCCCGCGCGGGCGTGACCCGCATCACCCACACCGGGATCTACCTGGGAGGCAAGATCTTCATCCACTGCTCGGGCCTGGTCAAGCTGAACAGCTTCGACACGGCATCAGCGATCTACAGCGACAGCCTCCTGAAGCGGCTCGTCAAGGTGAGACGGATGGGATAGGGAATCGTGTCCTCGGAACCCATTGCCACTCTCATCGACCTCTCATCCAACAGCGGGTAGGATTCGCTGTGGACGGTGGCGCAGGGGACGGGGCGCGTGCTCCGGGCCCAGCGCCCTGGCGGAGGGGTGGTCGATGCGGGTGCTGGTGGTCGAAGATTACGCGCCTATCCGGAAGGCGGTGGCAAAGAGCCTCCGCGAGGCCGGCTTCGCCGT
>JADGOB010000166.1 GCA_017883185.1 Acidobacteriota bacterium | reverse complement strand
CTGCCCGCGGATGTAAGCGCCGACGATCGTCTCCAGATTCATCATGACGCGGGCGAGGCGGATATGGTGCGAGCGAGGGACGGCCGCGAAAAGCCCGCCGCGAAGCCGATCGCGGTCGATCATGATGTAGAGCGCGAGAAAGATGGCGCTCGCGCCGTACGCCGTGATCTCGAAGACCCGCATCGAGAAAGCGAAGGCCGTTGCGCTGATGGCGCTCCCGGGAGCGTTGTACTTGACGTTCCGCAGCCAGACCGCGAGCGGCGCTGTCAGGTTGGAGTGGGCGAGATAACCCGAAAGGCGTGCGCGAAACGCGGGTTCCTGCTCGATCAGCGCCGAGGCCTGCGCCACGAGCGACGGGATCGTCAGCGTCACGGCGAGAGTCGCGAGGACGAAGAGGAGTGTGAAGACGATGGCGATCCCGAGGCCGCGCTTGACACGCCGCGCCTCCATCCAGCTGACGGCTGGACTCATCGTCCCGACGATGAGGAGAGCGACGACGAGCACCAGGAAGACCGGCCAGAGCCGGATCAGTAGCCACATGCAGGCCCCGACCAGGATGAGTTGGATCATCGTCGCGGGCGATACCTCGAAGCGCACCACACGCGTTTTCTCGTCCGCGGAGGCACGTCGCCCGGGGAGCGGCGGAGAGGTGGCGAGCGGCCGCGTGGCCGTCGTCACGGCGCTCACCCCATCCTTGGGTTGGACTTCTCTGTTCACGTTCTCTTCCTCCGCGTCACCGTTACAGCCAGCGGTGTGACCGTCAGGGGCATCTTGCCTCCAGCTTCACTTTAGCAGGAAGTGTGCCCCGGAATTGGACCCTCGTTGTTCTCCCAAAACGGAGATGGCTCGCGCGAGCCTGGATCACTCGTACCTCGAGGCCTCGACCGGATGCGGGACTAACCTCTGAGCGGGTGTAACAGGTTCACGTGCCCAAGCTGGTCGGCAAAGCCGGAGAAGTGGAGGCCGGGGGGATGCACGTCAGTCACGCGACGTCTACCGCGACCTGAAGATCGAACTGGCGAAGCATGAAGCGAGCATGATCCGGGATAGGGAGCGCCTCCGGACGCTCGAACTCCTGACGGTCAGCGATGCCCAGATACACCTCTGGCCGAAGATTCTGGACGGCCAGCCGCAGGCGATGCTGGCGCTATTGCCTGCTCGACCATCGGGCACGCCTGTTGGCGCTCTACCCGGAGGACGAAGTCCGGACGCTCAGCGTCCTGACCTCACCCAAGCGACCGGACTGGTGGACGCGGAATCCCTGCGTTCAGCGCTCGTCGTCACAGACGGTCAGCACTCCCGACTGTCATGTCGATACGGATTCAACCGCTAGGGCAGACAACCATAGGTACAGCGTATTATCCAGCCGCCGACTAAGGCGAAAACCACCGACCACGGCCGACCACCGCGCAGATGCCTACTACCGCGTGAAGTTGACCGTGACAGTCACGAGAACCGACACGGGCACGCCGTTCAGGAGAGTCGGCGTGTATTCCCACTGCCGCACGGCGTCAAGCGCGGCCTGATCGAGCAGCGGGCTCGAGCGCACTACCTTCGCGTCTACGACTTTCCCGTCGAATCCAATCGTCGCTTCGATCGTGACCACCCCGGCGACACGCGCCGACTGCGCAATGGCGGGGTATACCGGCTTGACGTCCTTGATCTTGGTTGGTGCCTTGATCCGACCCCCGACGCGGACCGGCGCTCTCTTGGCCTTCGCCCTGGCCGCGGCATCGGCTTTCACTTTGATCGCGACAGCATCGGCCTTCTCCTTGCCCGCGACAGCATCGGCCTCAGCCTTGTCGCCTGCCGCCTTCGCAGCGACTGCGAGTTCCTTGGTCTTGTCGTAGGACTTGAACCACTTGCCTTCCTGAGCTGTCAGCTCGGCGTCGAGGGCTGCCCGGGCATCCTGGGCAGCCTTTAGCGACTCGGCGGCATACTGATCCGCGCGGTCGGTAGCGGCCCTGTCGATGGCGGCCTTGGCCGCCTCCACGTCCGCGTTGGGCGGCGACGCGCAGCCCGTGACAGTGATCGCGAGGCCTAGAGCAATCGCCCCCAATCTGATAATGACACGCATGATGTGTTTTTCTCCTTCAAGCGTCGGATTAACGGTATTTCCATCTGGCTGCCCGGAACAGGCAGATATTACACCTGTGCGCGCCTGCCGTGGCAAGTTCTTCCGTCACGGGCCGTTCGGCACATCGAAACCGGAAGCTGTAGAGGCCCAGGGCGTGGAATCAACCGGAACCGGCCACCCCGAACAGCTTCGCTGGCCTCTCTCAACAGGGCGGCCACGTCATCGCATCCGATAGGTCACGAGCGTGCGGATGTTGAACAGGCCGTCGTTCTGTGCGGGCGCACCGAAGCCGCGCCTGACCGAGAGCGGAGAATAGAAGACGTCCGTGCTCAGAATCAATCGACTCGTCAGCCGGTAGCTGAGCCCTCCGCTAGCAAAGACCGCCATTCCGTGAGAGAGATAGTGGGTGTGATCGATCATCCCGAAGGTCAGCGCGTTCACCTGGAAGCCCACGTTCATGTAGGCGAGTCCGATCGCTGCGTGCGGCGAGAGTCTGTATGGGGCGTCCGGCCGGTATGCGACACTGGCCTCCCCGCCTGCATAGCGGAGGGTAGCCTTGTCGGACGACGCCGCCTGACATCCATCGGGATTGCCCACCGAGCCCGGCTCGAAGGCCACTGTGCGCGCCGGGCACGTGTAGGACCCCTGCACCGAGCCGAGTTGCCCGTAGACACGCACGCCGACGGCCAACGCCGGTGTCTCGTAGACGGGGCGCTCCAGTGCGAGCGCGAGGAGTTTCGTCTTGAGCCCGAACATCGGGACCGGAGGCACGACGGCGACGACAAACGTCAGGCTGCCCGGCAGGGCGATGGCGACGCGGGGCCTGGGGAAGAACGGCGCCTTATTGAGATCCTGCGCTCGCGTGCCGTCGTATCCGACGAGCTGTTGCGGGGCCGTGAGCCGAGGCAGCCATCCGACTTCGAGCCCGATCGACACGGAGCCCGGTTTCTGGGTGCGCGGTGTCTCGAGGCCGCCGACGAGCGTGGCCGAAGTGAAGTACTTGAGCGCCCACGATTCCGGCCTGTCGAACGACAAGTGATCGGTCGAATTCATCATCATCTGGGCGGCTGCCGGCGACGGGGCAACGAGCACCAGCACCGTGCAGACGGCCAGGCACGCCGCCAGCCGCAAGACTCCGGATCGACAACCGACGCTACTGAGCGGTTCGAGTTGCATCTGCAGGCCTCGTTCTGAGCACGAACTGGATCTCGAGCTCGTCTTTGACCCGGATCGTGCCGCCCACCGCGGTGACCGGCACCATACCGAAGTCGGTTTGCTTCAACACGAACGATCCACGCGCCGTCATGCGGCCTCCAGCGTCGAGGATCACGCTGGCCCGGATGGTCATCGGGCGCGTTGTCGCGTGTAACGTCATGTCGCCGTCGATCACCACGTCCGCGGTACCCGCGGTTCGCGCCGTGACGGAGATACGCCGCGACGCAAAGACAATGGCCGAGAATCGTGCGACGTTCAGCACCCGCTCGCCCAGCATCACCTTCTGGACTTCGACGACGTCGGCCGGCGGCTCGTCCTTTCCGGTTACGCGCAGGGCCTTCGCCGCGAACTCGAGCCAGACGCTGGCATGCTGCAGATCTGCCGGATCGAAGGTGACCCGTCCATGCACGTCGGTCGCGGAGACTTGATGTGCATGGCCGGCGAAGCCGAACAGGCCCGCCTTCCCGACCTGGATCAGGACCTGGCTGTTTGCGGCATCGATGGCCAGCACCGTTGGGCCGTTCCCGGCCTGGACGGCAAAAGGGATGATCAACGAGGCCGCGATCAAGAGGATCCGCAACGAATCGCGCAGCATGGCTCACCTCAAGCGTTATTCCCGCCGTTGACACGCACTCGATCTAGCCGCAAGACGTGTGCCATGGTGCGGCGTGGCTCGTGCCATCGCCATTCGCGCAGCAGTATGACGGCGGAGTACCGACTGCGCGTGGACGAGGGTGCGCGCGAGGCGAGGTCAGGCACGCGGGCCGCACGCTTACGCGCGGCGTACACATTTACGTCGTTGGTAACAGAAGGGCGTGTGAAATCACCGGAATCGCGCGATTGCCGGCCTCGCCCGACGGTATCAGACTTGCTCCAGCATCCTCCATACAGCAGGACAGAGCGCCACATCGGCGCTTGGAGGTAAGACGATGAACTCGCGAATGACACTAACGATCGGCGGTTTGCTACTCGTCGCGGCGGCCCTCGGTGGTTGCGGCAGCAACGGCTCCATGAGCCCTGCGTCGCCGACCCCAACGCCAACCCCGGCAGCGTCGGATGTGGTGATCACGATTGTCGGCATGAACGGCGGCCTCTCGTACTCGCCGAACCCGGCAACGGTCAAGGTCGGCCAGACGGTGGCCTGGAAGAACGCCGATAGTCTTGCCCACACCGCCACGGCTGACGCTGGAACGTTCAACACGAGCACCCTCGCCGCCGGAGCGACTAGCAGCCCTATCACCATGACGACGGCAGGCACGTTCCCGTATCACTGCGCGATCCACAGTGCGATGACCGGGACGTTGACCGTCACTCAGTGAGCGTGCTCGAGAGGGATCTGGCCACGCCCGAGCCCGTTGATCTCGCGCGGCCAGACCGCCTCGACTCGTTTCATCCCGAGCCACCGGCACCGTCGGCCTGACGGACGGCGGCAGCAGCTGCCTCGTGCTGGCGGCCCTGACCGGGGTCGTCAGCGGCTATGTGATCCGTGTGACCGGAGAGAAGGAAGGCGCTTACGAGGACGAGCTGGAGTTCTCCGCTGTGGAGTAGTCGAACCCGGAGTACAGGTCTCTGACAAGGGTGCCGATGTTCCGGTATCTTGTAACTGCTCTCGGAGTTCACATGCGGAAGACCATGACGATCAGCGGCATCGTGCTGGTGATCGTGTGGCTGTGGAATGTGAAAGCCCCATGTCCGACATTCCACGTTCCGCTGTCGCTCCGCCCTATTGTTTTGCTGTGAAGATCGCCTTCGGCATCTTCACGTGCACGCCGAGCGTCTGATCGACGAGCTGTGTGATCGCCACGTCGCCGGTCAGGCTGACGAGCTGGTACGCCTCGTGTTTGGTCAGGCCCTTCGTCGCGGCGAGGAAGTCGATCATCTCCTGGATGGCGGCCTTGGTCGCCACCGTCAGGTCCGTGTCGGTCGCCATGCTGATGAAGTGCGTCGGCGTTTCCGCGCGCGGCCATTCCAGCTTCATCCCCTTGCGCACAGTCAGCCGCAGCCTGCCCCGCAGCGAGGTCTCGATCGCCGTCTGGTCAACTTCGCCGTCGCCCTGGACGGCGTGGCCGTCTCCCACCTCGAACAAGGCGCCCGGGACGAACACCGGGATGTAGAGCGTGGTCCCGGCCACCAACTCCTTGTTGTCGATGTTCCCGGCGTGCCTGCCGGGAGGCGTGCTGCTGACGCGGCCCAGCGCCGGCGCAGGGGCCACGCCCATGCTGCCGAAGAAGGGACGGAGCGGCACGACGATGTTCGGCGCGAACGCCGCCGTCATCTTCTTCCGGTCGAGGGCGATGATCCGCGTGCCCGCGCTGCGATCGCAGTTCTCGCGCACGAAGCCGCTGCACCCGTTGTAGCCGTAGTCGATCGGCAGATCGACCGACAGGATGTCCACTTCGAGGGTGTCGCCGGGTTCGGCGCCCTCGACGTAGATCGGGCCCGTCAGGATATGGCCGCCGGGCCCGCGCCGGTCGCCGGTAACCTCGGCAACGACCGACCGTAAGGAGGCTTCGACCTTGGCGGGCGACACGCCGGCGCGCTCGAGCCCGGCAGGTGTGTTGGTGATCAGGGTGTCGACGTTGACCACATCACCCGACGCGATGCGCAGGGCCGGTTTGGCTTCGGACCAGTAGTAGCCGTAGGCCACGGTGGCCGGCGTCGCCTCCAGGCGATGGACCCGGGCGCCACGCGTGTTCTGGGCTGCCGGGACGGAGGTGAGGACGAGGAGGGTCGAGACGGTTGCGATGATGGCGCGCCACATGGCGCCATTATAAGGCGAGGGTGCTGGACCGCGCTACATGCACGCCTCAGCTAGTTGGCGACTCTCGAGGTCCTGGACGATGATGCCCAGCGGGGGCAGGATTTCAACCTGCGACCTTTGGTTTCTTTACGAACCCGAAATAGAAGGAAAATATCCTTCCAGTTGATTTTCATAGCCCCCTATTTCTTCTCGCCCTTCTGCACCAGCGTGTCGTAGTTCTCCTTGACCCACTTCTCAACACCTTTCAAAGAGGTAGTGGCAGCGGCTGGCAGTGGGGAAGGGCCCGCAGCCCTGGCAGTTGGATGGCAGTTGGATGGCAGGAAGATGGCAGTGGCAGCAGCGTCCCAGGCGAGGAGGCCATCGCGCCACTATCGCGTATACTGGCGGCGTCGGAGGCACGACAGCAACGAGGCAGATGATGTCCCTCGACTACACCCTCCTCCGGGCGCCAGTTCCTCCGCTCGGGCGTCTGATGGCTTGGTAAACCGGGCCGACCAGTTCGTTTCCCTGTCTCAGGCCTTCTTCTTCGCCCGCTTCGCCGTCTTGCGCTGCGCCGCCCTCTCCTGCTGCGGCCTTTTCGGCGCGGTCTTGTTCTTGGCCGGGTTGGTTGCCTGCGCCTTGTCGGCAGCTTCAGGCGCGGGTGCCGGTGCAGCCTGCTCGCGCCTCTTCTTCGCCCAATACGCCTTCATCTTCTCGGACTGAGTCTTCCGTGCGGACTTCGACATCATTCGCCCCTTGTTGCGTTTGGCTTTCGGGGCGGCAGGCGCTGGCTCTGCGGCCTGCTCGGTGGCCTGCTTCATGCCAGGGAACATCTTCCGCAGCGCAGCGGCTTCTTGGTCGAGTTCCTTCAGTCTGGCGATGGCGCCGAGGCGGGCCAAGTCGTGGAGCTGCTTGTCAGAGAGTGTGGTCATAGGATTCCAGTTCTGAAATCGGAGTCGGTTCGCTTTGGGCCAGGAAACGGGCGGGTCGGTGTCGCCAGAATACAAGGAAGCCAACTCTCGACTCGCCCATTGTATCTTAAGGATACCGCAAATACTCTGAATGCCTAGGCAAAATGGCTCGTCAGAATTGGGCGAGATGTCCAAGCGACTGGACCCACAGCCTGTCATCGTATATCATCCGCGTCCAAAGGGGCCAGAGTGACGGCGAGAGAACGCCGTGTCTTCACTCGCATGTGATGCGCGAAAGACAGCACGTCATTCCGAAGGGAGTAGCCGATGAGCGAGGAACCAACCGACCACCTGCCCGAAACGGAGTTTAGTATCGGGGCAACGGATGGCAGCGCCGTCATGGTGGGCCTGACGCCGCTCGCGCAGCAATACCTGGACGAGACACGGCCTTGGGTCCGGTTCATATCCATCATGACCTTTGTGATGGCCGGGCTGATGCTGCTGCTGGGCGTCGTCATGGTCTCGGTCGCTGTGTTCGGGGGCCTCGTGGCGAGGAACAGAGGAGCATTGGGCGTGCTGGGCAGCGCGATAGGCGGGGGCGTGATGGCGCTGGTCTATCTGGCGCTGGCCTGCGTGTACATCGCGCCCGGTGTGTATCTGTCTCGCTACGCCGCCGCCATCAAGCTTCTCAGGGCGAACTGCAACCCTGGCGGACTGGAAGACGCCCTCAAGCACCAGAAGTCCTTCTGGCGCTTCGTCGGCATCGTGACCGTGATTAGTCTCGCCGTTGGAGTAGCCGGTGTGTGTCTGGTCATTGTGGCCGGCGTGATGGCTGCCGTGATGGCTGCGCGACCATAGGGCGTTGGGCCGCCTCTCCTGCAGAATGCTGTGGCCCATCATAAGGAAGCCCGCGGGACAATCGGAAGCATAAACGGGGTCTCCGCTCCGCGAGTTAACGGAATGCCCGTTGTCAGCGTTGGCGCTGTCCGCAGGAGCCGCCCCGCCCAGGCACGGCAGCGTTCAGGCACAGGGCCGATCATCGCCGCTGGCTTCGCCTTCCCGACTTCTTCTCGTTTATCGTCGGCGAGGCGATGGCGACGCTCGACCGGGCTCCGGAAGGCGGCGCCCGGTTTCCAGTGGATGCGCGTCTCGATGGCCGCACATTTGTCACCTTCCACGTCGACCTCGGCGTCGGCGACGAGGCAGGCGAGGTAACGCGGCGCCGCATGAGGCTCCAGGCGCCGTGGCTGCCGACCAGCCAAGCGGTTCAAATCCTGCCCCGTACATGGCAAAGGCCGCTCGGGTTTACCGAGCGGCCCTTATGTGGTTGCGGGGGGACGCAACGGACGCTGGTGTCCCTTGTGGAAAGGGGCGGCGTGAGAGGCCAGACGGTCAGTGTTCAGGCCGCCACCACGCTGATGCGAGCGGAACGCCGGGAGCGGGGCTTCCGGCTGATCACGATCCGCACGTCCTGGTCGAGCGCGGTCAG